>JASGEB010000104.1:0-3707 GCA_047606785.1 Pseudoxanthomonas sp. | reverse complement strand
CCCATCGCGCCCCTGCGCTGCGCTCCTACGCGGCGCCCAGGGCAGCGATGGGCTTTCCCGCGTCGGGGCTTTCCCGCGAAAGCCCATCGCGCCCCTGCGCTGCGCTCCTACATGCTTCGGCGGCGACCTGGATCAGGTCTTCTTGCTCGGCCGGCGCCAGCCGCGGACAGTCTGCTGGCGCGCGCGGGCGACGGTGAGCTCGCCTTCCGGCGCGTCGGTGGTCAGCACCGTGCCGGCGCCGAGGGTGGCGCCGCGCCCCACCGCCACCGGCGCCACCAGCGACGAATTGGAGCCGATGAAGGCGTCGTCGCCGATCACCGTGGTGGACTTGTTCACCCCGTCGTAGTTGCAGGTGATGGTGCCGGCGCCGATGTTGACCTTGCTGCCGACCGCCGCGTCGCCCAGGTAGGTCAGATGGTTGGCCTTGCTGCCCACGCCCATGGTGACCTTCTTGGTCTCCACGAAGTTGCCGATGTGCACGCCGTCGGCCAGCACCGTGCCCGGGCGCAGGCGCGCGAACGGGCCGATCTGCACCGCGCCCTCGGTCACCACGCCCTCCAGGTCGCAGTGCGCGCGCACCTCGGTGCCGGGGCCCAGGCGGCAGTCCTTCAGGCGCACGAACGGGCCGATGCTCACCCCGTCGGCCAGTTCCACCTCGCCTTCCAGCACCGCATCCACGTCGATGCGCACGTCCAGGCCCACGCGTACCGTGCCGCGCTGGTCGTAGCGCGCCGGATCGGCCAGGTGCGCGCCCTGCAGGCACAGCGCGCGCGCCTGGCGCTGCTGGAAGGCGCGTTCGAGCTGGGCCAGCTGCCAGGGATCGTTGGCCCCTTCGGCCTCGATCGGGTCGTGCACCGGCACCATCTCGGCCGGGTCGAACTCGCCCGCGGCGAAGGCGAAGATGTCGGTCAGGTAGTACTCGCCCTGGGCGTTGTCGTTGCCCAGCTGGTCCAGCCAGCGGCGCAGGGCGGTGGACTCGGCGGTGACGATGCCGGTGTTGACCGTGTGCAGGCGCAGCTGCTCCTCGTCGGCGTCCTTCTGCTCGACGATGGCGGCCACCTTGCCGGCGGCGTCGCGCACGATGCGGCCGTAGCCGGTCGGGTCGTCCGGCTCGGCCACCAGCACCGCCAGCCGGCCGGGCGCGTGCAGCAGGCGCAGCAGGGTGTCGGCGCAGATCAGCGGCACGTCGCCGTACAGCACCAGCACGGTGGCCAGGTCGGGCACCTGCGCCATCGCCTGCTGCACCGCATGCCCGGTGCCCAGGCGCACGGCTTGCTCGACCCATTGCAGATCACCCTGGTCGGCGAAGGCGTCCTGCACCGCCTCGCCGCCGTGGCCGTGGACGATGTGGATGCCGGCCGGCCGCAGCGCGCGCGCGGTGTCGACCACGTGCGCCAGCATCGGCCGCCCGGCGACCGGCTGCAGCACCTTCGGCAGCGCCGAGCGCATGCGCTTGCCTTCGCCGGCGGCCAGGATGATCACGTGCAGGGGCAGGCTCATGGGCGAACGGCTCGCAAGAAGAACGCGCGAAAGTCTAGTCCGTAGGAGCGCCCCATGGGCGCGATGAAGCTTTCCCGATGAAGCCGAATCGCGCCCATTGGGGTGCTGCTACGGGTATCCGGTCTGGTCCTGGCGCCGATGGATGTCTGTAGCATGTGCCCATGGCTCCAGAGCAAGCCGCGTCGGCGTCGTGAACAAGCCACTGGTGCACCAGGGCGGCGTCTTCCTGGCGGTGGGCGGGCTGCAGCTGCTGCTGGAGTGGAGCGTATTCGTGGCGCTGGGCGCGCTCGGCGTGCACGCGGTGCCGGCCAACCTGTGCGGGCGCGTGGCCGGTGCCCTGCTCGGCTTCTGGCTCAACGGCCGCTATACCTTCGCCGGAGAGGACGCGCGCACCGGCTGGCGCCACTTCGCCCGCTTCCTCGCCGTGTGGCTGCCGGCCACCGCACTCAGCACCGCGCTGATGGCGCAGCTGCAGGCGTGGCTGGGACTGCACCTATCGTGGCTGGCCAAGCCGGTAGTGGAAGGCGGCCTGGCGGTGCTGAGCTTCTTCGTCAGCCGCCACTTCGTCTACCGCTGAGGGCCCGCAAACGGCGAAGGCCGCCTGGGGCGGCCTTCGCGCTGCGGCGCCGGTACGCGCGGCTCAGTGCTTGAGCGTCTTGCGCAGGCGCTCGAGCGCCTGCAGCTGGACGGTCGCCTCGACCAGCTTGCGCTGGGCTTGTTCCAGGTCTTCGGTGTCGCCGCGGTTGGCCAGCACGCGCTCGGCCTCTTCCTTGGCCGCGCGCACGGCGGCCTCGTCGATGTCCTGCGCGCGCACGGCGGTGTCGGCCAGGATGGTCACCACCTGCGGCTGCACCTCGAGGATGCCGCCGGAGATGGCGAAGTCCAGGTGCTCGCCCGCCGGCGTGGTCACCACCACCTTGCCGGGCTTGAGCCGGGTGATCAGCGGCGCGTGGCGCGGCGCGATGCCCAGCTCGCCGAGCTCGCCGGTGGCGACCACCAAGGTGGCCTCGCCGTGGAAGATCTCCTGCTCGGCGCTGACGATGTCGCAACGGATGGTGCTCATGGTGCCTCGCTGTGCGAGGCGGGAATGGGGAATGGGGAATGGGGAATGGAAAAAGCGCGTTCCGCCCGTTCCGCCCGCAATGCCTCAGTTCCCGATCGCCCGCCTTTACGATTCCCTATTCCCGAGAAGATTTCCGCTCACGCGGCAAGCTTCTTGGCCTTCTCCACCGCCTCGTCGATGGTGCCGACCATGTAGAAGGCCTGCTCCGGCAGGTGGTCGTACTCGCCCTCGACGATGCCCTTGAAGCCGCGGATGGTCTCCTTCAGCGGCACGTACTTGCCCGGCGAGCCGGTGAACACTTCGGCCACGTGGAACGGCTGGCTGAAGAAACGCTCGATCTTGCGCGCGCGCGACACCGCCTGCTTGTCCTCTTCGGACAGTTCGTCCATGCCGAGGATGGCGATGATGTCCTTCAGTTCCTTGTACTTCTGCAGGGTCGCCTGCACCCGGCGCGCAGTGTCGTAGTGCTCGTGGCCGATCACGTTGGGATCGAGCTGGCGGCTGGTCGAATCCAGCGGGTCCACCGCCGGGTAGATGCCCAGCGCGGCGATGTTGCGCGAGAGCACGACGGTGGCGTCCAGGTGGGCGAAGGTGGTGGCCGGCGACGGGTCGGTCAGGTCGTCGGCGGGCACGTACACGGCCTGGATCGAGGTGATCGAACCGGTCTTGGTCGAGGTGATGCGCTCCTGCAGCACGCCCATTTCCTCGGCCAGGGTCGGCTGGTAGCCCACCGCCGACGGCATGCGGCCCAGCAGCGCCGACACTTCGGTGCCGGCCAGGGTGTAGCGGTAGATGTTGTCGACGAAGAACAGGATGTCGCGGCCCTTGCCGCTGGCGTCCTTCTCGTCGCGGAAGTACTCGGCCAGGGTCAGGCCGGTCAGGGCGACGCGCAGGCGGTTGCCCGGCGGCTCGTTCATCTGCCCGTAGACCATCGCCACCTTCGATTCTTCCGGCTTGTCCTGGTTGACCACGCCGGACTCGATCATCTCGTGGTAGAAGTCGTTGCCCTCGCGGGTGCGCTCGCCCACGCCGGCGAACACCGACAGGCCGCTGTGCGCCTTGGCGATGTTGTTGATCAGTTCCATCATGTTGACGGTCTTGCCGACGCCGGCGCCGCCGAACAGGCCGACCTTGCCGCCCTTGG
>JASGEB010000103.1:0-23930 GCA_047606785.1 Pseudoxanthomonas sp. | reverse complement strand
CGGCCGTTGCCTGTCGATCCGCCTTTCCTGACTTCATCACCTTGTCCGCGACTGTAGCCCGCGGCCGTGTGCCGAGGACACGGCCCTGCGCGCCTTGACGGCACACGGCCGCGGGCTACAGTCGCGGACAAGGTGATGAAGTCAGGAAAGGCGGATCGACAGGCAACGGCCGCTGCGTTGGCGCAGACGCCACGCAAGCGAAGCGCGCAGGCCCGGATCTCGGAGCCGGGCCGAAGGCCGCGCCGGCGCAGCCGGGGCGGCGGGCTTGCAGGGGCGCCAAGCACAGCGCGGCGGGGATAGCCCGCAGGGCTTTCCCCTGGAGTGCAAGCGGTAGCGCGCAGCGCCGAAGGCGCGAAGGCATCGGCAGCGGACGCAGCAGAAAAAAGCGCGTCGCCCCGAAGAGCGACGCGCTGGTGAGGTCACACGACGATCCGCCCGGCGTGTCGCGCTTCGCGCGCGTAGGCACTCAAGCGTTTCTCCGCACGAAAGTGCAAATCGCGCTCGATCGGCAGGCCGAGCTTTCCCCGGACAGTCGCCAACTCCTGCAAACTGACCCAGCCGAGTTCGGGCATCCCCAAGCCCAGGTCGCACAGGCCGAAAGCGTGGTCATGATCGTCCGGGTCGATCTCGGTCAGCAGCCAGGTCGCGCCGGCGTCCGGCGTGAACAGCTTGACCACGGGTGCCGGATCGAAGTCCGGGTTCTGGAGTGATTCGCGGCCGTTGGCCAGCAGCAGGAAGCGTTGTTCGTCGGTGATGAGTGCGCTCATGGCGATCTCCGGTTGCACGGGCGGAATTGCCCGGAACCGTCGCCAGCACGGCGCAGCGCAGCGGTCAGGGGGCGAAGCCGGCCGCCAGGACGCCAGCGCCACCGGCGCGCAGCCCTTGACGGCGAGACCGCTGTGATACGGTGAAGGGAACAGCAAGACCGCCCCACTGCCCTGCCCCTTGGCAAGCGGAGCGCGCAGGCCCGCGAGGGCCGAAGGCGTCAGGGATCAAAGCCGGATGGCCGCGACTCGGTACGAGGCGCGGGGCGTAGCCCGCGAGCCCGACGGCGGAACGCCGGGACGCAGACCTATCTCCGGCTCCCTCATCTCCGGCCCCTCACCCCCTATTGATACACTGCGATGTAACCAGAAGCATCCGAACTACAGGGGAAATTGGGGACAGTTCATGTATTTGGCTCAACTGAACATCAAAAACTTTAGAAAGCTCAAGAGCACAGAGCTTCACTTTAGGCCAGGACTGAACATCATCGTTGGGGCAAACAATGTCGGCAAGACAGCGATCGTCGATGCCCTCCGTGCGCTCTTGGCTGGTCACGATGAACCTTATCCTCGGTTTGACACCAGCGACCTGCATTGCCCGAAGAACGGAAGTCCTGTCGGAGAAATTAGTTTCCACTACGTCTTCAGAGGACTCGACGCTGACGACGAAGCCGATTTTCTACCAGCGTTGAAACCCGATGCGACCGGCAATCTCGAAGCGCACATCACGGTTCGCTATTCCGATGCGGACAAGGCCGGCCGGTTTCGTATCAAACGCTGGTGCGGCGACCACGAGGATGTCGGCCTTACGTCAGATATGGCGGAGAACCTGCGCGGCGTGTATCTGCCGCCGCTGCGCGACGCCTCGCAGGGTTTAAAGCCAAGCCGCACCAGTCAGCTTTCCCGACTCTTTCACCTTCTGACTGACGAGACAGGGCGTGACGGCATCAACGCCGCGCTGAAAGAATTAGACGACAAGCTCAAAACGCAGTCTCCAGTCGCCAACACGCACTCCGCGATCCATACGCGACACAGCACCATGCTCGGGCCTCAGTTGGCTCAGGCGCTGGAAATCGGCTTGAGCGCAAGCGACTTCCAGCGTCTTGCATCGCGCCTGTCCCTGCTGGCTGACGCATTCGAGATCGAACAGAACGGGCTGGGGTTCAACAACCTAATCTTCATGGCGGTTGTTCTGAGCGAATTGACCATCAATCCAGAGGCCAGCTACAGAAGCCTTATCGTCGAAGAGCCTGAAGCGCACCTACACCCCCAGCTACAGGCGGTCCTGTTGCGCTATCTGGAATCCATCCAATCTGCGGCTGGCGAAAAGCCTGTGCAGCTTTTCGTCACTAGCCACTCCCCAAATTTCGCCAGCATCGCCGATCTCGACAGCCTCACATGCCTAGTAGATACCAGCGATGGGGTCGAGACATTTTCTCCAAGGGTCATCCAATTCGAGAAGGGGAAGCGCGAGAAGCTAAAGCGATACCTGGATGTCACCCGCGCCGAATTGTTCTTCGCTCGGCGAGTCATCTTCGTCGAAGGCGCGGCCGAAATGATGCTGGTCAGCATCCTCGCAGAGAAGGCCGGATTCAATCTGCGCAAACATGCCGTCAGCCTCATCAGTGTTGAAGGCTTGAACTTCGATTCTTTTCTCCCGCTGTTCGGAGAAAAGGCACTCAAGATTCCCGTGTCCCTCATTACCGACGCGGACCCGTTCGACCAACCTACGGACGGCAGCGAGCCGAAACCGATCTACCCCGCTCTTGGCGACACCGTGACGATTTCGGCCAATGCCACCAAGATGAAGGGAAGCGAGGATGCCTATGTAAAGGTCTTTCATGGATCGAAGACCTTGGAATATGACTTGGCCCTACACGCCGAAAACCGCGCGTCCATGCTGAAAGCATTGAAGGAACTGCATCCCGGAATTGGAAAAACTGTTGAAGCGGACGTTGAGGCGGCCACCGGCGATGCCGCGAAGGCTCGCGCACTGTTCAGTGGGATGTTTGAGCGCCCACAGAACAACGTCCAAAAAGGCCGCTTTGGGCAGACACTTGCGCAAGTATTTTCGGAATCAGGTAATCAGTGCGCAGTTCCAGACTATATCCGCAGCGCCATTGCGCACGCCTGCCAGGACGAAACGCCTCAAGCATGAACACCCTGTCCGACGAACAGCAGGCCATTGTTGACGCACCGCTTGAACCGATGTCGGTCATCGCGTGCGCCGGCAGTGGCAAGACACGCACTGCGGTTTACCGTGTGATCGAGATGCGAAGGAAGCTCGCAGAGCATCGGGGACGGGTAGCGCTGCTCTCCTTCTCCAATGTCGCCGTCGATACCTTCCGTGCCGATTTCCGTGCATTGACCGATGGCATCCACGACGTTCGGCACGGGCGAGTGGAAATCGACACGATGGATGGCTTCATCACCACGAGCATCCTTCGGCCGCACGCCTATCGAACGATGGGCTGCGATCGAACGCCCTTTCTTATCGCTGGCACCGAGCCGTTCCTGCAAAACAAGGATTTCAAGTTTTGGGTACAGCCTGCCAGCGGCAAAGCGTTTCCCGTGCAGCCCACTGATCTTCACAAAGTCGTCATCAACCTTCAGGCGGGGCGGCCGACGTTCCAGTTCCGACAGCATGGTGCCCTGCTCCCAATTAACAATGGCCCTACCGCCGCCGCGCGGCTGGGCGCCGTCGGAGCCTACACCCATGACCTGGGCCGTTACTGGTGCCATCGTGTTCTGACCGAACAGCCGAAACTGCTAAACGCTCTCGCGCGGCGCTACTCCCACATCTTGGTCGATGAATCGCAGGATATTGGAACGCTTCACCAAGCGATCCTCACGCTGCTTGCAAGCGCCGGCTCTCAAGTCTCTCTCATTGGCGACCCTCATCAGGGCATCTACGGATTCGCCGGAGCGGATGGCAGGTTCCTGACCAGCTACGGACAGACCCAAGGCGTCAGCAGTTACGGCTTGACCCGTAACTATCGTTCCGTCCCTGCCATTCTTACGATCGCCAATAGCCTCGCTTCCCGAACCGACACGGCTGACCGCCCAGTGCCAGAGGCACAACACGGCGCATTCTTCATCGGCTACAAGAACGCCGAGCAAGAGCAACTTGTCACCGCATTTCGCGCCGCGACGACTGCGGCAGGGCTGCAACTGGAACGCTCTGCGGTTATCTGCCGCGGTCGTGAGCAGGTCAACAAGCTGACCGGAAGCGACGCCGCCATCGGACAAGGCACGGTGAAGGGTTTTGCCTCTGCTGCCATCCATCGGGACAAGCGCCAGGACTACATGAGTGCGTTCAAGGCCGTCGCTGGTTGCGTCGCAAGCCTGCTCGTCGATCCTCCGCAAAGGTTGGTGGAAATGATCACGCAGCCCGCACGCTATCCAGAAGTGAGATTGTTGAGGCGTGAACTCTGGTGCTTCACTCGGAATCCTGATACAGGACTTCCCGCTGCGACATTGCAGGCCGACGCTCAATGGCACCAACTGCTGTGCGAGCGGGTGAAGGTCCTATTGCAGCGGCTCCGTGATGGGTACGGCCTGACCCCTACAACCACCTTGGGGAACAAGCTGGCCAAGAAGAACCTGCCCAGTACCCCGTTGATACCCGCAGCAGATCTCGCAGCGACGCAAGACTTGCCAGTACGCATTGATACCGTTCATCAAGTGAAAGGTGAAAGCCTTGATGCGGTGCTCTACCTGGCTGCCAAGGAGCACGTCGAGGCGTTGCTTGCGGGCGTGGATACCGAAGTTGGTCGTATCGGCTATGTGGCGGTCACGCGCGCACGGAATCTATTTTGGCTGGGTGTGCCTCACAATTCGCTGCAAGCACTGCGACCTACCTTGTTGAGTCGAGGGTTCCGAGAAGTGGGAACGCCCTAAGCACTGTCGAAGAACGAGGCCGCACCGAGTTCGCCGCACTACGCCGCAGCAAGTTGTCCCGATAGGTACTGAAGCTCACCATGTCTCCATGCAGCGTACTCATGGAGTCCGACGTGGAACAGCTATCGCAAACCTCCAACGCGCTCCCCTTGCCGGGGACGGAAGCCTACGAGGAGTTGCCGCAATTCCCGAAACGCAGCCCCCTTCCCTTCCGGCGCACCATCCGCCGCCAGGAACTGCGGCTGATCGTCCCCTTGGCTGAAACGACGATCTACGAAATGGAGCGCCGAGGCGAGTTCCCGCGCCGCTTCAATCTGACGCCCCGCTGCGTCGTGTGGGACTTGACCGAAGTAGAAGCCTGGATCGAGCAGCGCAAACAAGCACCTCGCGGCCGCGTCTCGAAGCCGGACGTCCACCAACGAAAAACCCGCCCTGTTCGGGCGGGTTCGAGTGAGGAATGACGCCGGGCAACGGCGCTCATCCAACCAAGGCTTGCAGTTCCTTGGACGCCGAGCGTGGCAATCGCTGGCCTTCCTTCGCCACGTTGACCTGCAAAGCCACCCGCGCCACGTCCAGCACGTCCTTGGCCAGCGCGTAGCTGCCCTTGGCCTGCAACCAGGTCAGCACGTCCGCCAAGTGCCAGATCGAGGCGCTGCCCTCATGCACCGGCGCCGGGAAGCTGCCTGGATGGGCCAGCATCAGCTTGCGCATGTTCTGCCGCGACACGCCCACGATCTCGGCCACGTCGGTCAGGCCAACCAAATCCGGTGCCACCTCGATCAGCTTGGCCGACGGCGCCGCGCGGCGCACGTCCGCCAATGCGCTGCGCACGGCGGCGCCGGCGTCGGCCGCTTCGCGGGTGAACTCCAGCGCCAAGCGCCCCGGCTGCCCAATGCCAACCAAGGCATCGTCGCAGCCGGCTTCGCCCAGGCGCTCGACCAGCGCATCCGCGTCGCGGTCGTCGTCGGCGAGCTGGTACTTCAGGGTGAACGTGTATTCCATCGCGCTACTCCTTGGCATCGCCGTCAGCCTCGCGCTGCTTGCGGTGCGTCGTGCAGTTGTCCACGACGCGCCGCAAGGCACGTGCGTGGTTGCCGGGGTTCTTCGGCGTGCTCCATACGCTGGTGATGCAGAACTCGCCGCAGCGGCATTCCTCGTCGTTGTACGGGCAATAAATCCGCCCCCAGGCGTGGCTGCCGCCGACTTCGACGTGCCAGCCCTGCCCTTCGGCGTGCCTGAGAGCTTCCTCGACCTCTTTTTTCGGATGAGGGGAACGAGCCATCAGCGGTCTCCAGTATGAGGATGATCGTCAAGGTTGTCAAGTGACAACCTTGCCGCCGTTTTAGGCTACCGCGCTCAATGCCGGCACCACCACGTTCTTCGGCAACAGCGTTGGCACGTAGGTCTGCCCGCCGCCCCAGGCATCGACGAGGTTGGCCCACTCTTGCAGCATGTGACGCCGCTGCTCGGCGTACTCAGCCTTGTTGTAGACCGAGCGCGAGGAACGGCCGTCCTCGTGCGCCAGGCACTTCTCGATCCAGTCGCGGTTGAAGCCGATTTCGTTCAACAGCGTCGAGCCGGTACGGCGCAGGTCGTGGACGGTGAACGGTTGCAGCGGCAGCCCCTTGGTCTTTGCCGCCTCCGCGATGAGTTGCGTGACCCGATTCAAGGTCGCATTGGACATGAACCGCTCGGCGTCGTAACGAGAGGGAAAAACGAACCTTGAGCCGGCCGCGCAGGCGTGCAGCGTCACGAAGATGTCGAGCGCCTGGCGCGACAGATAGACCACGTGCGGGTTGCGCCCCTTCATCCGCTGCTTCGGGATCGTCCAGGTCTTGCTCTCGAAATCGACCTCATCCCAAGTGGCTTGGATCAGTTCGCTCTTTCGCACCAGCGTCAGCAGGATCAGGCGCAGCGCGAGCTTGATGGTTGGATAAGTTGCCACCGACTCCATCTGTTCCACGAACAGTCGGATTTCCAGCGGCGACAAGGCGCGGTCCTTCGGGACGAAGGTGGCGATCGACGCCGCGCCCACGCTGTTGGCGGGGTTGTCCACCTTTTCGCCGTGGGCGATGGCGTAGACATAGACCTGCTTCACGATGTCCCGAATCTGGACCGCGGTGGCGGGCGCCCCGCGTTCCTTGACCTTGTTGCACAAGGCTCGCAGGTCTTCGGCCTGGATCTCGGTCAGCAGGCGATTCTGGAAGACCGGCAGGATGTCCCGGTCGATGATGTGCTTGCGCATGGCGCGCGTGCTATCGGCCAACCTTGCGTTGGCCAGCCAGGTGTCCATCGCCGTGCCGAAGGTCTTGATGGCGACTACCCGGCGCTTCTCGCGCTGCTTTTCGAGCGCAGGCGAGGTGCCCTTGAGTACGGCTTTGCGCGCGTCCAAGAGCAGTTCGCGCGCCATCGCCAGCGAGATGCCGCCGGGGCCGTAGCGCCCGAGCGTCAGCGTCTCGCGGCGGCCGTTGAGGCGATAATCGTAGCGGAAGGTGACAGTGCCGCTAGGCGATACCGTCACGTACATTCCGTCCCGGTCAGAAGCCTTATAAATCTTGGACTTAGGCTTCAGATTTCGTAGTGCAGCGTCAGTAAGCATCGAGGTTTCCTCCGGCTTGTGACGGCTTTACCGTCAGGTTTTACCGTCAAGGACCTGGAGACCTGCTGATGCCCGGAAAGCCGCATAAAACAAGCATTCCCGAGAAGGCTTTTACCGTCAAAGACGGTAAAAGTCTGAATAGTGAACGAGAGCGTCTTAATCCGGCCTCGATTTTTACCGTCAGCTCTACCGCCAACTTTTTCTGCTGGCCGGCGATAGCCACCGATAGCTGCTGTGACGTATTTCTTTCTAAATCAATACGTTACGTCAGTTTTTCGATAGCTGGCGATAGTCCTCGAAGGACGTAAATTCACTCCCACTCGATCGTCGCCGGCGGCTTCCCGGAGATGTCGTAGACCACGCGCGAGACTCCACGCAGTTCGTTGATGATGCGATTGGACGCCGTGCCGAGCAGTTCGTACGGCAGATGCGCCCAGTGCGCGGTCATGAAGTCGATGGTCTCGACCGCACGCAAGGCGATCACCCATTCGTAGGCGCGGGCGTCGCCAACCACGCCGACCGACTTGACCGGCAGGAACACGGCGAAGGCCTGCGAGGTCTTGTCGTACCAGCCGGACTTGCGCAGTTCGTCGATGAAGATCGCATCAGCTTTCGCCAGCAGTTCGGCGTATTCCGGCTTCACTTCGCCGAGGATGCGCACGCCCAGGCCCGGGCCCGGGAACGGATGGCGGTAGACCATCTCGCGCGGGAGGCCGAGTTCGACGCCCAGGCGCCGCACTTCGTCCTTGAACAGTTCGCGCAGCGGCTCGACCAGCTTGAGCTTCATGTCCTCGGGCAGGCCGCCGACGTTGTGGTGGCTCTTGATGACGTGGGCCTTGCCGGTCTTGCTGCCGGCCGATTCGATCACGTCCGGGTAGATGGTGCCCTGCGCCAGCCACTTCGCGTTCTTCAGCCTGGCCGATTCCTCGTCGAATATCTCGACGAACAGATTGCCGATGATCTTGCGCTTGGCTTCCGGATCGCTGACGCCCTTCAGCGCAGCGAAATAGCGCTCGGCCGCGTCGACGCGGATCACCTTCACGCCCATGTGCTGCGCCATGGTAGCCATCACCTGGTCGCCTTCCTGCCAGCGCAGCAGGCCGGTGTCGACGAACACGCAGGTCAGCTGGTCGCCGATGGCCTTGTGCAGCAACGCGGCGACCACCGACGAATCCACGCCGCCGGACAGGCCCAGGATCACTTCGTCGGAACCGACCTGCTCGCGCACGCGGGCGACCTGGTCGTCGATGATGTTGGCGGCGGTCCACAGGGTGGCGCAGCCGCAGACGTCGACGACGAAGCGGCGCAGCAGTTCCTGGCCCTGCTTGGTATGGGTGACCTCCGGGTGGAACTGCACGCCGTACCAGCGTTTTTCTTCGTTGCTCATCGCCGCGACCGGGATGCGGTCGGTGACCGCGGTGACGGCGAAGCCCGGCGGCGCCTTGGCGACGTGGTCGCCGTGGCTCATCCACACGTCGATGCGCGGCGCGCCGCCGTGGTCGGACAGGCCGGCGAACAGCTTGTCGGCGCAGACGATCTCGACCTCAGCATGGCCGAACTCGCGCTGATCGGCCGCCTCGGTGGCGCCGCCCAGTTGCGCGGCCAGGGTCTGCATGCCGTAGCAGATGCCCAGGATCGGCAGGCCGCTGTCGAATACCTGCTGCGGCGCGGCCGGCGCCCCGGGCAGCGTGGTCGATTCCGGGCCTCCGGAGAGAATGATGCCCTTGGCGCCGAACGCCGCGATCTCGGCCGGATCGTGGTCCCAGGCCCAGATCTCGCAGTACACGCCGATCTCGCGGATGCGGCGGGCGATCAGCTGGGTGTACTGCGCGCCGAAGTCGAGGATGAGGATCTTGTCGGTGTGGAGGTCGGTCATCTTGAAGGTGGAACTGGCTGATAGTGGGTCACGCATTTACCCAGTGCGTAATCCCAAGCCCCGCCACGATCGAGACATTCGTCTATCGGGCCGAGAGTCCAGGAAAACAGCCACCAGCAAACTACGGCGAAAAAAACGACAAGCACAAAGGAAAAGAGAGCGACGCGACAGACGGTCACCCTCTTCATGTCCTCAGCTCATCCGGTAATTCGGCGGCTCTTTGGTGATCTGCACATCGTGGACATGCGATTCGCGCTGGCCGGCGCCGGTGATTTTGACGAACTTTGGCTTGCTGCGCATTTCGTCGATGGTGGCGCAGCCGACGTAGCCCATGGTCGAGCGCAGGCCGCCGATCAGTTGGTGGACGATGCCGCCGACCGAACCGCGATACGGCACCCGGCCCTCGATGCCTTCCGGCACCAACTTGTCGGCGTCGGAGGCATCCTGGAAATAGCGGTCCTTGGAGCCCTTCTCCATCGCCGCCAGCGAGCCCATGCCGCGGTAGCTCTTATAGCTGCGGCCCTGGAACAGCTCGACCTCGCCGGGCGCCTCTTCGGTGCCGGCGAACAGGCCGCCGATCATCACCGTGGAGGCACCGGCAGCCAACGCCTTGCCGATGTCGCCGGAGTAGCGGATGCCACCGTCGGCGATCAGCGGAATGCGGTCCTGCAGTGCTTCGGCGACCATGTCGACCGCAGTGATCTGCGGCACGCCCACGCCGGCGACCACGCGGGTGGTGCAGATCGAACCGGGGCCGACGCCGACCTTGACCGCGTCGGCGCCGGCGTCCATCAGCGCCAGCGCCGCCTCGCCGGTGACGATGTTGCCGCCGATCACCTGCAACTGCGGGAAGCTCTTCTTGACCCAGGCCACGCGCTCGATCACGCCCTGCGAGTGGCCATGCGCGGTATCGACGATCACCACGTCCACGCCGGCGGCGGCCAGCGCCTCGACGCGCTGCTCGGTGTCGCCGCCCACGCCCACCGCCGCGCCCACCAGCAGGCGATGGCTGGCGTCTTTGGCGGCGTTGGGGTTGTCGGTCTTCTTCTGGATGTCCTTGACGGTGATCAGCCCGCGCAGGGCGAACTCGTCGTTGACCACCAGCACTTTCTCGATGCGGTGCCGGTGCAGCAGCTGCAGCACTTCCTCGTCGCTGGCGCCTTCCCTGACCGTGATCAGGCGGTCCTTCTTGGTCATGATGTGGCGGACCGGATCGTCGAGCTTCTTCTCGAAGCGCATGTCGCGGCTGGTGACGATGCCGACCAGCTGCCCACCCTCGACCACCGGCACACCGGAGATGTTGCGCGCGCGGGTGAGCTTGAGCACTTCGCCGATGGTGGTGTCCGGGCCGACGGTGAAGGGCTCCTGGATCACCCCGGCCTCGAACTTCTTGACCTTGGCGACCTCGGCGGCCTGTTGGTCTACCGTCAGGTTCTTGTGGACGATGCCGATGCCGCCCAGCTGCGCCATCGCCACCGCCAAGCGATGCTCGGTGACCGTGTCCATGGCGGCCGAGACGATCGGCAGCTTCAGGCGCAGACCGCGGCTGAGGCGCGTTTCGAGGCTGACGTCCTTGGGCAGGACGGTGGAATGGGCGGGGACGAGGGAAACGTCGTCGTACGTCAGTGCTTCAGCCTGGATGCGGAGCATCGGCATACCCGGGATATGGGGAAGCGCGGCATTTTACCCCGAAACGGAGCGTCGCCGCTGGCCGTGGAGCGCATTGGAAGGTGATGAGAGAGAAATCGCCTTCGCCTCTCCCCATGCTCCCCCGCAAACGGGGAGGTATGTTCGTCCCGAGCGGGAAACTCCGCGGTGGCCGAAGGAGCGTCGGGGAAGACTGCCGCTCCGGTCAGGACAGGTTTTCGGCCGCTTCGATGGTGTTCTGCATCAGCGTGGCCACGGTCATCGGGCCGACGCCGCCAGGGACCGGGGTGATCCAGCTGGCGCGGCGGGCGGCGGCTTCGAAACCGACGTCGCCTACCAGCCGGCCGTCGTCCAGGCGGTTGATGCCCACGTCGATCACCACCGCGCCGGGCTTGACCCATTCGCCGGGGATCAGGCCCGGGCGGCCGACCGCCACCACCAGGATGTCGGCGTCGGCCACCCGCGCCTGCAGAACCTCGCGCGGGGTGAACTTGTGACAGCTGGTGACCGTGCAGCCGGCGATCAGCAGTTCCAGCGCCATCGGCCGGCCGACGTGGTTGGAGACGCCGACGATGGTGGCGTTGCGGCCGCGCACCGGCTTGTCGGTGTGCGCCAGCAGGGTGGTGATGCCGCGCGGCGTGCACGGGCGCAGGCCGAACTGGCGCAGCGCCAGGTGGCCGACGTTGGCCGGATGGAAGCCGTCCACGTCCTTGCGCGGGTCGATCCGCTCGATCAGCACGGCGGCATCGGGAATGCCGGGCAGCGGCAGCTGCACCAGGATGCCGTGGATGGCCGGGTCGGCGTTGAGGCGGTCGATCAGCGCCAGCAGCTCGGCTTCGCCGGTGCCGGCCGGCAGGTCGAAGTCGTGCGCGGCGATGCCCACCTTCTCCGCCGCCCGCCGCTTGTTGCGCACGTACACCGCGCTGGCCGGGTCGTCGCCGACCAGCACCACCGCCAACCCGGGCCGCGGCTTGCCGGCGGCCACCCGCGCATCGACCCGGACTTTGAGCGAGTCCAGCAGGCCTTCGGCGATGCGGCGGCCATCGAGGATGCGGGCGGAAGCGGATTCGGGCATCGGAACCAGGCGGGCGTGTCAGTCGGGGCGGCCATTGTCCCCGATCCGCACGACCGCCCGACAGCCCATGCCTCGAAACCCGTCCGCACGCTTGCCTGCTTGTCCGCCGGCGCGTGCGCGCCGCTCGAATTCTCAGGCGTGCTGCTGGACCAGCCGGTCCTGCGCGGCCCCCGCGCCTTCCCGCTCGGCCTCGGCCACCGCCAGCAGGCCGATGGCCAGATCGCGCGCGGCCACCCGCAGCTCGGGGATGGCGGTGACCTCCCAGAAGCGCGCGCGCAGCAGCGGCCCGAGGCAATACAGGCCGGGCACCGAGGTGCCGGAACGGTCGCGCACGCGCAGCGCGGCATCGGTGTCCATGCCCAGGCCATAGCGGTCGCCGCGCACCAGGCCGCTCTCGCGCAGGGTCGAGACCAGTGGATGCGGAGTGCGTTCGACGTCGGTATCCAGGCCGGTGGCGCGGATCAGCGCATCGAAATGGCCGGTCCAGGCGCTGTCGGCGCCACGCTCGCGCACCATCGCCTCCACCCCGTGCTGGCCGCGGCGTGCGCGCAGCAGGCGAGCCGGACGCACGTCCAGGCTGCCGGCGGCGCGCAGTTGGTCCAGTTCGGCGGCGATCGACGGCGCCACCCGGTGCCGCAGCACTTCCCAGTAGGAGCGCAGGTGGCGCAGGAAACGCGAGCGGTTGGCATCGTCCAGCCCCATCCAGAACGGCTGCAGGTGCGGGCGCAGGGCATCGATCACCGTGCGCCAGTCCGGCACCACCGAGGACAGCTGGCGCAGGGCATGCACCAGCCCGCGCAGGTCGTGGTGGCGCAGCGCCTGCTGCACCCGCGGCGGCAGTTCCACCGGCGCGCCGGGCTGGGCGGTATGCGCCTGCGGCAGCAGGCCATGGCGGGAAATGGCGGTGATATGGCCACGGTGGCCGCGCCGGCGCAGTGACAGGATCACGTCGGCCATGGTCAGGCCGGTGCCGACCACCAGCAGGCGCGCCTCGGGCGCGATCGTGTCCAGCGCGCCCTCCTGCCAAGGCCAGCCGACGTAGGACGGATGCACGGCCAGGCGCGGGCCGACCCCGGACAGGGTCTGCGGCGGCAGCGTGCCCACCGCCAGCACCACTACGTCGCTGTGGAAGTCATCGCCATTGGCCAGCAGCACCTCGAAACCGCCGCCGGCCGAGCGCTCGACCGAGATCGCCTCGTCCTCCACGCGCGCCACCGGCACCGCGCTTTCGCCCAGGCGCCGGGCCAGCCAGTCCTGCAGATAGTCGCCGTAGGCCAGCCGCGGCAGGAAATCCAGGCGCGCCTGTTCGCCCAGCGCCAGTGCGGCGGCGAAGCCGCCCGGGTCGTCGGCATCGGCGCCAAGGTCCTTGGCGCGAACGTTGAGCAGGTGCTCGGGAAGGGCGGTACCGTAGGCCACGCCGCGGCCGAAGGTCTCGGTCACGCCCACCAGGGTCACCCGCAGGCCGTTGCCGCCGCCGCGCCGGGCCAGTTCCGCCGCCAGGGCGCTGCCGCTGAAGCCGGCGCCGATGATGGTCACGTGCATGCGTCGTTCTCCGCTCGCTGGATCAATTGCACTGGATACCGTGTCCGGCGGCGGCATGTGTAAACCACCCGTTAGCCGGGCGGCCGCCGTGGTGGATTTGTCCGCGAGGTCACATCTCGGCCGCGCAGAACGCGGCGTAGTCGATGTAGCCGGGGAAGGTGCGCCCGGGTGCGCACACGACGCAGTCCGGATCGGGCGGCAGGCGCACTTCGCGAAAGCGCATGGCCAGCGCATCGAAATGCAGCAGCCGGCCGGCCAGCGGCTGGCCGATGCCCAGCAGCAGCTTGAGCGCCTCGCTGGCCTGCAGCACGCCGATCACGCCGGGCACCACGCCCAGCACGCCGGCCGCCGAGCAGTCCGGCGCGAACTGCGGCGGCGGCGGTTGCGGGAACAGGCAGCGGTAGCACGGGCACAGCCCGCGCCGGCGGCCGGCGTCGAACACGCTGACCTGGCCCTCGAACTGCTGCACCGCGCCATACACCAGCGGCTTGCCCAGCTTCACGCAGGCATCGTTGAGCAGGTAGCGCACCGGGAAGTTGTCGGCGCCGTCCAGCACCAAGTCCACCCCGTCAAGCAGGCGCTCGACGTTGGCCGAGGTAACCCGCTCGCGCACCGCCTGCACCCGCACCCGCGGGTTGAGCGCGGTCAGCGCGGCCGCGGCCGACTCGACCTTAGGCGTGCCGATGCGCGCCTCGGTGTGCAGCACCTGGCGCTGCAGGTTGCTGCGCTCGACCAGGTCGTCGTCGGCGATGCGCAGGCTGCCCACGCCAGCTGCGGCCAGGTAGTAGGCGGCCGGCGAACCCAGGCCGCCGGCGCCGACCAGCAGTACGCTGGCGCGCTGCAGCGCCTGCTGCCCCGCTTCGCCGACCTGCGGCAGGCGCAAGTGGCGCGAGTAACGTTGCAGGAAGTCGGCGCGCTCGCCGCCCAGCACCGGCCGCGTCACCGGCAGGCCGGCGGCGACCCATGCACTGGTACCGCCGGTCACCGAATGCACCCTGCCGTAGCCGGCCGCCTGCAGCGCCTGCGCGCACTCGCGCGAGCGCGTGCCGCCCTGGCAGATCAGCAGGATCTCGGCATTGGACTCCGGCAAGAAGTCGCGCGGGTGCGCCTCCAGCTCGGCGCGGGCCACGCCCAGCGCGCCCTCGGCCTGGCCGCCGGCGCGCTCGTGGTCCTCGCGCACGTCCACCAGCACCGCGCCGCGCGCGATCCGGCGCCGGGCCTCGGCGGGAGGGATTTCGGGGATGGCCATGGCCGCATTATCGCCGAACCCACCGCGCACTCCCGGCGCAGGCCAGCCCGCAGCGTTGCGTGCGACGGCTTCGACGGCCGGCTGCGCCGGATTCAGGCCGTGGCGCCCGATCGCGCCCTACGGCCGGCGCGCGGCCGGACTCACTTGCCGCTGCGCTTGACGTGCCGGATCAGCCGCTTGCGGCGCTCGACCTGGCGTTCGCTGAGCACGTTCTTCTTGCCTTCGTAGGGATTGGCGCCCTCGCGGAACTCCACCCGCACCGGCGTGCCGACCAGCTTGAAGCGCTTGCGGAAGAAGTTCTCCAGGTAGCGCCGGTACGACTCCGGCAGCACCTTCAGGCGGTTGCCGTGGACGATGATGGTCGGTGGGTTCTCGCCGCCGGGATGGGCGTAGCGCAGCTTGGAGACATGGCCGCGGATGCTCGGCGGCGGATTGGCGGTGGTCGCCGCCTCCAGCGCACGGTTGATCTCGGAGGTGCCGAAGCGCTTGTTGGCGCTGGCGTGGGCACGGTGGACGGCACGCAGCAGTTCGCGCAGGCCCGAGCCGTGCCTGGCCGAGATCCGCGCCGCCTCGGCCCAGTCGACGAAGCCCAGCTTGCGCGACAGCAGCGCCTCGGCCTGTTCGCGCTGGTAGCCGCTCAGGCCGTCCCACTTGTTGACCGCCACCACCAGCGCGCGGCCGGCGTCGAGGATGGCGCCGAGCACGGTGGCGTCCTGGTCGGTCACGCCCTCGCTGGCGTCGAGCATCAGCACCGCCACCTGGCACTGCTCGATCGCCTGCAGGGTCTTGACCACCGAGAACTTCTCCACCGCCTCCTCGACCTTGCCGCGCCGACGCAGGCCGGCAGTGTCGATCAGCCGGTACAGGCGGCCGTCGCGTTCCAGGTCCACCGCGATCGAATCGCGGGTGGTGCCGGGCACTTCCGAGGCGATCATCCGCTCCTCGCCCAGCAGACGATTGACCAGGGTCGACTTGCCCACGTTGGGGCGGCCGACGAAGGCGATGCGGATGCGCTCGGGGTCGCTGTCCAGCAGCTCGCCCGCGCCCTGCTCGGGCACGCGCTTGAGCACGTCTTCGACCAGCTCGTCCACGCCGCGGCGGTGCGCGGCCGACAGGGTCAGCACGTCGGCGAAACCGTAGCGGGCGAACTCGGCCAGTGCGGCTTCCTCGTCCAGCCCGTCGATCTTGTTCAGCACCAGCAGGGTCGGCCGCGCGGTCTTGCGCAGCCAGGCCAGGATCTCGTCGTCCAGTGCCGAGGGGCCCTCGCGCGCATCGACCACGAACAGCACCAGGTCGGCTTCCTCTGCGGCGGCGCGCGCCTGGCGCGCGGTGGCGCCGGCCAGGCCCGCACTTTCGAGATGAATGTTCTCGCCGGCGATGCCGCCGGTGTCGACCACCACGAACGGCCGTTCCGGCTCAAGCCGGCACACGCCGTAATTGCGGTCGCGGGTCACCCCCGGCTGGTCGTGCACCAGCGCATCGCGGCTACGGGTCAGCGCGTTGAACAGCGTGGATTTGCCGACGTTGGGCCGGCCCACGAGGGCGACGAGAGGCAACATGCGAGGAAGGCCGAAGAAGAAAGAACGCGGGCGCCAGGCGCCGGCGGGGGGATTATCCCCGATCGCGCGTCGGCGCGTGGCGATGCGAAAAACGCCAAGCCCGCCTTGCGGCGGGCTTGCGGGGATCGAAAACCGGGGTGATCGCCGTGCCGGCGCGGCCCATGCCGCGCCGCGTCACTGCAGGCCGTAGGCGACCAGCTTGCCGTCGGTGCTCTGCACCAGCGCCACGCCGTCGGCCACCACCGGCTGGGCATGGATGGCGTGACGATCGAGACGCTCGCGTGCCACCACCTGACCATCGTCCAGCTTCAACCAGTGCACATAGCCCTTGTAGTCGCCGACCACCACGTAGTCGCCCTGCACCGCCGGCGCAGTCAGATTGCGGCGCAGCAGGGTCTGGTTGGACCACAGCGAACCACCGCTGCCCTTGTCCAGCGCCCACACCGCACCGTCGCGGTCGGACAGCAGCACCGCGGCGCCGCCCAGGCTCAGGCCGCCAACGCCACCGTTGTCGCGGCTCCAGATCGGCCGGCCGCTGGGACCATCGATGGCCAGGGTCTGCTTCTTGTAGCTGCTCACGAAGAGGGTCGAGCCATCCAGCAGCGGCGTGCTGTCGACGTCGGCCATGCGCTCCAGCTCGGTGCGGCCTTCCGGCTCGGCAATGGGCTGGGTCCACAGTTCGTGGCCGTCCTGCAGGGACAGCGCGCTCAAGGTGCCGTCGTCATTGCCGACGAAGGCCACGCCCGGGGCGAGCAGCACCGCGCCGACGCCGCGCACGGTCAGGCTCGGCTGGTCGTGGTCCCAGACCCACTTGCGCGCGCCGCTGGCCGGATCGAAGGCCAGCACCTGGCCATCGTTGGAATGCACCACCACCAGGCCCTGCCCCAGCACCGGCGGCGCGATCACCTCGTTGTGGGCCTTGGCCTGCCACTTCTCCGTGCCCGTGGCCGGGTCCAGCGCGATCACCTTGCCGGACAGGGTGCCGACCACCACCAGGCCCTCGCCCACGCCGACCGTCGAGACACGCTCGTCGGTCTTGTATTCCCACAGGCTGCTGCCGGTCTTCAGGTCCAGCGCGTGCACGCCACCCTTGATGGCCGCCGCGTACACGTGGCCGTCGGCCACCGCCGGGTTCTGGAAGGTGCCCAGGTGCTTCTCGCCCTTGCCGAGATCCACGCTCCACAACTTGCGCACGTTGATCGACGGGGTGATGTCGACCAGTTCCATCGGCTCGGTGGCCTTCTTCTCGGCCGCCTTCTTATCATCGGTGAACCAACCCTTCATGGTGCTGCAGCCGCACAGCGCGGCCAGCAGCGCGGCCATGGCGATGGCGCGCCGGGTATTGCCAGACAGACTCATCAGATCGACTCCGGACTCTCGGGCGGCGTACCGCCGGCATGGATCAGCTTGACCGTGATCAGCCCGCGCTGCGGCGAGGCGATGTCCATTCCGGCCAGGGCCTTGAAGTAAAGATCACGCGCATCGGCCAGCTTGCCGGCCTGGGCCAGCGCATCGGCGCGCGCTTCCAGCGCCGAGGCATCGCCATCGCCTTCCAGCAGACTGGCGGCCTGCTCGGGCTTGCCGGCCGCCGCCAGCAAGCGCGCCTGGCGCACCTTGGCGTAGGCGGCCAGCGGCGAATCGGCCGGCACCGCCTTCAGCGTCGCCAGCGCCTGCTCGGGCTCGCCCGCCCTGATCTGGGCCCGGGCCAGCAACAGCGCCGCGGTCTGCGCGTAGATGGGGTTGTCCTGCGAAGCCAGGGCCTGGACCCGGGCCTGCGCGGTCTTGAGGTCCTTGCCGTCGGCGATGGCCTTGCGCGCCTGCTCGAAGGCAGCGTAGCCGGCCTGCTGGCGCGCTTCGCGATGCGCCACCCACCACTTCCATCCGAAGATCACCGCTAGGCCCAGGGCGATGCCGCCGAGCAGTCCCGCGCCGTTGTTCCTGAGCCAGTTGCGGACGCGCTCGCCTTGTTCGTGCTCGTCCAGCAGGTCATCGATCGCCATGCGTACTCTCGCCCCGCGCCTGCGCGGGGTCATCGTGTGTGTTGCGTGTGGAACCCGCCGCGGTCAGTCCTGGACCGGTGCGAGCGAGCCTTCGGAGGATACCGCAAAGCGCGCCACGTTGGCCCGCTGGTACGGCGACAGATCCACTGTATTGCCAGCTTGCTGAACCTGCACCGCGCCGGCGTTGCCCAGCACCACGCGCGCGGCCTGGCCGGGTTCGAAACTGCGCTGCTCGCCGGCCTCGAATAGGCGGCGCTCGAGCATGTTGCCCTGCGCGTCGCGCACTTCCACCCAGCTCTCGCCGGTGAAATTCAGGCTCAGCCCCGCCGAGGAGGCGGCCGGCGCGGCAGGTGCGCCGATGCGCGGGGTCATCGAAGCAGTGATCGGGGCGAGTTCGGGCGAAGCCGTCACCGGTGCCGCCGGCACCGCCGGCGCGGCGGTCTGCGGCAGCGGCTGCGGGGCCACGTCCAGCGCCGCGGACTGCTGTGGCGCCTGCCCGTGCGTGGCCAGCCACAGCGGCACCGCGAAGAAGCACAAGGTGATGACCACGTAGACCGAGCGGCGGCCTACGCTCTCCAGCACGTGGCGGTAGCGCGGCGTATAGCTGTGGCTGACCAGCTCCACCGGTCTGACCGGCGCCACGCCAGCGTCGGCCAGCAGACCAGACACGTCCACCCCCAGCAGCCTGGCATAGCTGCGCAGTTGCCCGCGCACGAACACTGGCGCGCCCAGCGCGCCCCAGTCACCGCGCTCCAGGGCTTCCAGCACGCGCACCGGCAGATGGGTGGCGGCGCTGGCCCTGGCCAGGTCCAGTCCGGCCTGTTCGCGCGCCTGGCGCAGACGCTGGCCGGCGTCCAGCCGGCTGTCCGCGCAGGGGGTCTCGTTGCGCTCCGTCATGGTGTCGAACCGTTCCCGGAATTTGTTGCAGTCGCCCCCGGGAACTCCTCCCGCAACCGCTGCTCGTATCGGCTGGCCGCCGTCCTGTCGCCCAGCTTGGTTTCAATGTCAGCCGCAAGTTGTAACACGCCTGCGTCGGCGGGTGCAGCTGCCAGCCTGCGTTCGATGAAGGCGCGCGCGCCCAGGTAGCGGCCCAGGCGATATTCGTTGCGCGCCATCGACTGCAGAGCGTAGGCATTGGCGGGGTCCAGTTCCAGCGCCTTGCGCAGGTCGGGTTCGACCCGCTCGTACTGGCCGGTCTGCAGAGCGCAGCCGCCGGCGTTGGCCAGCGCCGCGGCCGGCGTGGCGTAGCCGGGCGCGGCCAGGGCGCGGTCGAACCACACCAGCGCCTCGGCCGGGTAGCCGTTGGCGCACAGCCAGGCGCCGTAGTTGTTGAGCGCGCCACCGTCATTGGGAGCCAGCTCGGCGGCGTGGCGGTAGTCCTCGCCAGCCTCGGCGGCATGGCCGCGCTGCTGGGCCACCAGCCCGAGCACGGTCCAGGCGCCGGTCGACTGTGGATTCAGGGCCAGGGCCTTCCGCGCCGACTTCTCCGCCCCATCCGGGTCGCCGGACTGCAGGTGCTGGAAGGCCATTCCGACGGCCACCTGTTCGGCATGCGCGCGGGCGACGTCCTTGCTGTCCTTGACCTTGTAATCCGAATCGGCGCCATCGGCCGGCTTGAAGCTGGGCTGGTGGCTGGCGAACGGCAGGTGCTTGCAGCCGGCCAGGGCCGCCAGCACGACCAGCCCCCATGCGCCGCGCCCGGCTTCAGGCCGCATCGCCCACGTCCTGCGCCCGCAGGCGGCGGTTGAACTCGGCCTGGCGGCGGGTACGGTCCATGACCTGGCCCTTGAGCTGGCCGCAGGCCGCGTCGATGTCGTCGCCGCGGGTGCGGCGGACCATGGTCAGCACCTGGCTGTCGAGCAGGATCTTCTGGAAGGCCCGGATCTGCGCCTCACCCGAGCGCTCGTAGCGGGTGCCCGGAAACGGATTGAACGGAATCAGGTTGACCTTGCCCGAATCGCGCGCCTGCACCGCGTTGTCGAACTGGCGCATCAGCCGGGCCAGCTGGCGGGCGTGCTCGGGCTGGTCGTTGACGCCCTTCATCAGGGTGTATTCGAAGGTCACCGACTCGCGGCGCTTGTTGGCGCGCAAGTAGCGCGCGCACGCGGCCATCAGTTCGGCGATCGGGTACTTGCGGTTGAGCGGTACCAGGGTCTCGCGCAGCTCGTCGCTGGGCGCGTGCAGCGAGACGGCCAGCGACACGTCGCTCTCGGCCGAGAGCCGGTCGATCATCGGCACCAACCCGGAGGTCGACAGCGTCACCCGCTTGTTGGCCAGGCCGTAGCCGAGGTCGTCGCGCATCACGCTCATCGCCCGCACGACGTTGTCGAAGTTCATCAGCGGCTCGCCCATGCCCATCATCACCACGTTGGTCAGGCGCCGTTGCTGGTGAGGCACGTTGCCCAAGTGGCGGGCGGCCACCCACACCTGGCCGATGATCTCGGCGGTGGTCAGGTTGCGGTTGAAGCCCTGGGTGGCGGTCGAGCAGAAGGTGCAGTTCAGTCCGCAGCCGACCTGCGAGGACACGCACAGGGTGCCGCGGGTCTTGTCGGGGATGTAGACGGTCTCGATGGCGTTCCTGCCGTCGGCACCCATCGCCAGCAGCCACTTGTGGGTGCCGTCGGCGGAGGGCTTGTCGAACACGATATTGGGGACGACGACCTCGGCGTGCTGCTCGAGCTTGGCGCGCAGCGCCTTGCCCAGGTCGGTCATCTGCCCGAACTCGGTGACGTAGCGGTGGTGGATCCACTTCATCACCTGGTGGGCGCGGAACTTCTGCTCGCCCAGTACCTCGACGAAGAAGCGCTCCAGCCCGGCGCGGTCCAGCTCCAGCAGGTTCTGGCGCGCGTCCGTGCCGGCGGACGGGCCGCCGGTGGTCGTGACGCTGGCAATCTGCGGGAACTGGGCCATGGCGGCTACATCGTGATCAGCGCGACACCACGTCGGTGGCCGGGAAGAAATAGGCCACCTCGATGGCCGCATTCTCCACCGAATCCGAACCGTGCGCAGCGTTGGCGTCGATCGATTCGGCGAAGTCGGCGCGGATGGTGCCCGGCTTGGCTTCCTTCGGGTTGGTCGCACCGAGCAGTTCGCGGTGGGCCAGCACGGCGTTCTCGCCCTCCAGCACCTGGATCATCACCGGGCCGGAAATCATGAATTCCACCAGCGCGTTGAAGAACGGGCGCTGCTTGTGGACGGCATAGAAGCCCTCGGCCTCGCGGCGCGACAGCTGCTTGTACTGGGCGGCGACGACCTTCAGGCCGGCCTTCTCGAAGCGGCTGTAGATCTCGCCGATGACATTCTTGGCCACGGCATCGGGCTTGATGATGGAGAGGGTGCGTTCCAGCGCCATGAGGGTGTTCTCCGCAGTGCAGTGCCGGGGCCTGGCCCGGCGGTGGATGAAAAAAACCCGCGTGGGAACGCGGGCTTAGCGATGGTTCATGGCGGCAATTCTAACCCGGCCACCGCCGCCCTGTCATGCCGGAAACGGATGACTGCGGCATTGCAGCATGACTTGCCTCACCGCCCGGGCGAAACTCAAACAAGCGTTTGAATGACCCTTTGCTCCCGTTATGACCAACGGCAACCAGTTCTCGACCAAGGAGCGCATCCTCGGCGCCGCCGAAGCCTTGTTCGCCCAGCACGGCTTCGCCGCCACTTCGCTGCGCCAGGTGACCACCCGCGCCGACGTCAACATCGCCGCGGTCAATTACCACTTCGGCTCCAAGGAAAACCTGGTCAACGAGGTGTTCCGCCGGCGCATGGACGTGATGACCGATGCCCGCGCGCAGGGCCTGCGCCGCGCCATGGCCGACCATCCCGGCCAGTTGCGGCCGATCCTGGCTGCCTTCGTCGAGCCGGCCCTGGCCATGGCCCAGGATCGCGACAGCGGCGGCGCCTTCGTGCGGGTGATCGCCCGCGCCTATGCCGAGCACAACGAGAGCCTGCGCCGGTTCCTGTCCGAGCAGTACGGCCACGTCCTGCGCGAGTTCAGCCGCGCCATCGCCGAGTGCCTGCCCGGCCTGCCCAAGGACGTCCTGTACTGGCGGATGGACTTCCTGGCCGGCGCGCTGACCTATGCCATGGCCGACTTCGGCGCCATCCGCCGGCAGCCGCACGACAGCGAGGACGCCCACCGCCGGCGCGCCGCCGACGAACTGATCCGTTTCGCCGAGGCTGGCCTGCGTGCCGGCTTCGATCATTGAACTTCCTTTCAAACCAAGGACCTGCCAGACATGTCTGAGAAATTGCTTGTAAGGCGCGCCGCCGTGCTCGGCGCCGGCGTGATGGGTGCCCAGATCGCCGCCCACCTGACCAACGCCGGCGTGGACACGGTGCTGTTCGACCTCGCCGCCAAGGACGGGCCGACCGACGGCATCGTCCTCAGGGCCATCGCCAACCTGGGCAAGCTCAGCCCCGCCCCGCTGGCCAGCAAGTCGCTGGCCGAGGCGATCACCCCGGCCAACTACGACAGCGGCCTGGAACAGCTCAGGGACTGCGACCTGATCATCGAGGCGATCGCCGAACGGATGGACTGGAAGCAGGACCTGTACAAGAAAGTCGCCGCCTACATACCCAGCCATACCGTACTGGCGAGCAATACTTCAGGCTTGGGAATCAACAAGTTGGCGGAAGTTCTTCCGGAAGAACTTCGCCACCGCTTCTGCGGCGTGCACTTCTTCAACCCGCCGCGCTACATGCACCTGGCCGAGCTGATCCCGGCCGACACCACCGATCCGGCGGTGCTGGAGGGCCTGGAGACCTTCCTGACCACCTACCTGGGCAAAGGCGTGGTCCACGCCAAGGACACCCCGAACTTCATCGGCAACCGCATCGGCGTGTTCTCGATCCTGTCGGTGATCCACCACACCCAGCAGGCCGGGCTGGGCTTCGACGAGGTCGATGCGCTGACCGGCCCGCTGCTCGGCCGGCCGAAGTCGGCGACCTACCGCACCTCCGACGTGGTCGGCCTGGACACCATGGCCCACGTCATCAAGACCATGGCCGACACCCTGCCCGACGACCCGTGGCACCAGTACTTCGCCTCGCCGAAGTGGCTGGACGCGCTGATCGACAAGGGCGCGCTCGGCCAGAAGACCGGCGCCGGCATCTTCCGCAAGGTCGGCAAGGACATTCTGGTGCTCGACCTGGAGAAATTGAAAAGTCCGGCCATGGATGGCCGGGCTGTTGCGGAGGGATCCGCGGATCCCTACCGCCCGGCCGACCGCGGCGCCGCGGCCGAGGTGGTCGATATCCTGAAGATCAGGAACCCGGCCGAGAAGTTCGCCAGACTGCGCGAGAGCCAGCATCCGCAGGCGCAGTTCCTGTGGGCCTGCTTCCGCGACCTGTTCCACTACAGCGCCTACCATCTGGCCGACCTCGCCCGCACCGCGCGCGAGGTCGATTTCGCGATCCGCTGGGGCTACGGCTGGTCACTGGGCCCGTTCGAGACCTGGCAGGCCGCGGGCTGGAAGCAGGTCGCGCAGTGGATCGCCGAGGACATCGCCGCCGGCAAGACGATGAGCGACGCGCCGCTGCCGGCCTGGGTGTCGGACGGGCGCGAGGGCGTGCACTTCGCCCAGGGCAGCTACAGCCCCGGCGAGAACGCGCTGGTCCCGCGCTCCACCCTGCCCGTCTACCGGCGCCAGCGCTTCCCCGATCCGCTGCTGGGCGAGACGTTCGAGCGCGGCCAGACCGTGTACGAGAACGACGGCGTGCG
>JASGEB010000102.1:0-13569 GCA_047606785.1 Pseudoxanthomonas sp. | reverse complement strand
GTGGGCGCCGCGACGGGCTTGCTGCGCGCACGGCTGCGCCGCGCCGGCGCCTCGCGCAACGCGCCGCGCGCGAACGCGCGTTCGATCCGCGCCTGCAGCAGCGACAGCACGGTCAGCAGGACCAGGTACCAGACCGTGGCCACCATCAGCAGCGGCACCACTTCCAGATTGCGCCGGTAGATCACCTGGATCGTGTAGAACAACTCGGGCAGCGCCAGCACGTACACCACCGAGGTCGCCTTGGCGAGGTTGATGATGTCGTTGAACGCGCCGGGCAGGATCGTGCGCATCGCCTGCGGCAGCACGATCCGGCGCACCTGCCGGGCGCGCGGCAGGCCGAGTGCGGCCGCGGCCTCGAACTGGCCCTGGTCGACCGAGAGGATGCCGCCGCGGATGATCTCGGCCGAGAACGCGGCCTGGTTCAACGCCAGCCCGAACACCGCGGCGGTGAAGGTGGTGATCAGCTTCGCGGTCGGATAGGAGAACAGCACCGCGGCGGTGAACGGCACCTTCAGTTCGATGTTCGCGTACAGGTAGCCGAGGTTGTTGAGCAGCAACAGCAGGACCAGCAGCGGGATCGAGCGGAACAGCCAGATGTAGCCCCACGACAGCGCGGCCAGCAGCGGCGAGCCGGAAACCCGCGCCAGCGCCAGGGCGGTGCCGACGGCGAAGCCGAGCGTGGTGCCGAGCGCGGTCAGCAGCAGGGTCCGGCCCAGACCCTCCAGCACCGGCGCGGCGAGGAACCATTGCGCAAACACATCCCAGCCCCAGCGCGGGTTGCCGAGTACCGATTGCAGGACCAGCAGCAGGATCGCCACCGCCGCCACGGTGCCGAGCGCGCGCCAGGGGTGGCGCGCCGGTACGATACGCAGCGACGCGTCGCCCGCCCCGGTTTGTCGCTGCTGGAGCTTGGGAAGAATGTGGCTGCTCATGGCGATCGGTCCGCAGCGGGCCCGGGCGAGGACAGCGGCAGGCGCTCGCTCATGCCGGCTCGGCCAGGAAGCGCTCGGTCAGGTGCGCCCAGAAGCTGGCCGCCGGCACGATCGCCGCGTCGTCGAACACGTAGCGCGGGCTGTGCAGCGGCGCGCTGTCGCCGTTGCCGACGAACACGAAGCTGCCTGGGCGCTGCTGCAGCAGGAAGGCGAAGTCCTCGCTGGCGGTGCGCGGCGGCAGGCCTTCGACCAGCCCGTCGGCGCCGAGCAGGTCCAGCGCGGCTTGGCGTGCGAACGCGGTTTCGGCCGGATGGTTGATCACGCTGGGGAAGCCGAGCGGGAAGTCGATCTCCACCCGCGCGCCGAAGCCGGCGGCGATCGATTCGACCAGTGCCGGGATGCGTTCGCGCAGGCGCTGGCGCACCTCGGGCAGAAACGCGCGTATCGTCAGTTTCAATTCGACGCTGTCGGGAATCACGTTGGCGGCCTGGCCGCCGTGGATCGAGCCGACCGTCACCACCGCCATCTCGCGCGGGTCGACGTTGCGCGAGACCAGGCTCTGCAGCGCGGTGACGATGTGCGCGCCGGCGAGGATCGGATCGACGCCGGTGTGCGGCTCGGCGCCGTGGCCGCCCTGGCCGATCACCACCAGCCTGGCCCAGTCCACCGAGGCCATCGCCGGGCCATCGACGAAGCCGAGGCGCCCGGCCGGAATCCCCGGCCAGTTGTGCAGGCCGAAGATCGCATCGACCGGGAAGCGCTCGAACAGGCCGTCCTCGAGCATCCGGGTGGCGCCCTTGCCGATCTCCTCGGCCGGCTGGAACACCAGCTGCAGGGTGCCGTCGAAACGGCCATGCCGGGCCAGGTGGCGGGCGGCGGTGAGCAGGATGGTGGTATGGCCGTCGTGGCCGCAGGCGTGCATCAGGCCGGGCTTGCGGCTGGCGTAGTCCAGTCCGGATTCCTCGCTGATCGGCAGTGCGTCGATGTCGGCGCGGATGCCGAGGCTGCGCGTGCCGTCGCCGCGGCGCAGGGTGCCGACCACGCCGGTGCCGCCGACCCCGGTGGCGACCTGGTAGCCCCAGTCCGAGAGCAGGTTGGCGACCAGGTCGCTGGTGCGATGCTCTTCGAAGGCCAGCTCGGGGTGGCGGTGCAGGTCGTGGCGGATCGCCACCGCATCGTCGTGGAATTCGGCGATATGGCGGTTGATCGGGTGCGGGTCGTGGCTCATCGCGGCTCGCCTCAACCGGCCTTGCGTACGGTGGCGTCGGCCGGCGGCGCATGCCGGCTAGGCTTGTAAGGCAGGCCAAGATTGGCGCGCAGGGTGTCGCCCTGCAGCGTCGGTGCGTGATAGCCGCGCGCCTGCAGCACCGGCAGTACCTGCTCGATGAAGTCGTCCAGGCCCTGGCTCTGCACCGGGAAGCCGAGGATGAAACCGTCGCTGGCGCCGGCGTCGATCCAGCGGATGAGCTCCTCGGCCACCTGCTCGCCCGTGCCGATGAAGTTTGGCCGCGGGCTGACCGACTGCAGCGCCACCTGGCGCAGGGTCAGGCCGCGTTCGCGCGCGTCCTGCTTGATCTTGTCGGTGGTCGAACGGAAGCTGTTGGTGCCGATCTCGCCCAGTTCGGGGAAGGCTTCGTCCAGCGGGTATTGGCTGAAATCGTGGTGGTCGAAGAAGCGGCCGAGATAGGCCAGCGCGTCGTCGATGTCGGCCAGCGCGGCGATCTGCTGGTACTTGGCTTCGGCTTCCTCGGCGCTGCGGCCGACGATCGGGCCGATGCCGGGGAAGATCTTCACGTCACCGGCGCTGCGCCCGTGCGCGATCGCCGAATTCTTGACCTTCTGGGTGAACGCGCGGGTTTCCTCCAGCGACGGCGAATGGGTGAACACCGCGTCGGCGTACTTGCCGGCCAGCGCGATGCCGGCTTCGGACGAGCCGGCCTGGAAGATCACCGGCTGGCCCTGCGGCGAGCGCTGGATGTTCAGCGGCCCCTCGATCTGGAAGAAGCGCCCCTTGTGGTCGAGCCGGCGAAACTTGTCCCTGGCGAAGAATTCGCCGGTCTCGCGGTTGCGCACGAAGGCGTCGTCGTCCCAGGAATCCCACAGCCCTTGCGCCACTTCCAGGTATTCGTCGGCGATCTGGTAGCGCAGCGCATGCTCCGGATGCGGTCGGCTGTAATTGCGACCGGAACCTTCCAGCGGCGAGGTGACCACGTTCCAGCCGGCGCGGCCGCCGCTGATCAGGTCCAGCGAGGCGAACTGGCGCGCCACCGTGAACGGGTCGCTGTAGGACGTGGAGAGCGTGCCGGCCAGGCCGATCTTCGAGGTCGCGGTGGCCAGCGCCGAGAGGATGCTGATCGGTTCGAAGCGGTTGAGGAAGTGCGGGATCGACTTCTCGTTGATGTACAGGCCGTCGGCGACGAAGGCGAAGGCGATGCCGTTGGCCTCGGCCTTGCGCGCGACGTCGATGTAGAACTGCAGGTTGACGCTGGCGTCGACGGGATTGGACGGGTGCTTCCAGGCATTCATGTGACCGCCGGGGCCGTGCAGCATGATGCCGAAGGGGATGGGGCGTGGCGTGGCGCTCATGGCGAGGTCCTGGTGGGGGCGTGACGGGCACGGGCGGTGGACGGCAGCGCGTTCATGCCGCCTCCGCCGCGCGCGGTGCGGGCGCGAGCAGTTCCAACGAAATCCGCCGGGCCTGCGGGTCGGCCACCGGCGCGTCGAGCACGAACTCCTCGACGCCGAAGCGGCGGTGCAGCAGATCGAGTTGGCCGCGCACGTAGTCGGCGCTGCCGGACAGCACGCTGGGCCGGGTTTCCTCGATCCGGTAGTCGGCCACGCCGGCCTGGCGCGCGTACTCGGCGGCCTGTTCCGGGCTGCCCAGGTTGACGGTCTGGCCCGGGCCCAGATGCAGCTTGTAGATGCGCAGCGCGCCGACCTGGCGCGCGGCCTCCTCGGCGCTGGCCGCGGCGAAGGCGATCACCGCCAGCAGCGGCGTCAGCGCACTGCGGCGGCGGTAGGTCTCGAAGGCGCGCTCGATGTGCGCGTGGTCGCCGTCGAAGTGGCCGGCATAGACGAAGCGCCAGCCCAGCTGCGCGGCCAGTTCGGCGCTCTCCGGGCTGGCGCCGAGCAGGAAGCGCTGCGGGCCCTGCGCCGGCAGCGGCGCGGCGACGGCGTCGGCGTGGCGATGCCCCGCTGGCAGCGTGCCGGACAGGAAGCCCTCCAGGTCGGCCAGCTGTTCGGCGAAGTCCGGCGTGCGCTCGCGCCCGTAGGCCAGCGCGCGGGTCGAGGCCAGCAGCCCGCCCGGCGCCTTGCCCACGCCCAGATCGACCCGGTCCGGGGCCAGGCTGGCGAGCAGGTTGAATACCTCGGCGACCTTATACGGCGCGTAGTGGCGCAGCATCACCCCGCCGGTGCCGACCCGGATCCGCGAGGTCTGCGCCAGCACGTAGGCGGCCAGCACCTCCGGCGCCGGGCTGGCCAGCTGCGGGGTGGCGTGGTGCTCGGCGAACCAGTAGCGGTGGTAGCCCAGGCGCTCGGCCAGCTGTGCCTGCGCGACCGAATCGCGCAATGTCTGCGCGGCGCTGCCGCCTTCGGGGATATGGCTCTTGTCGAGAATGCTGAGGCGGTAGCTCATGGCGGTCCGGACCTCGGTTGGAAGTTGATGCGCGGCGCGATTTCAGGGATGCGCCTGCGCGATCCCATACAGCTCGCCCAGCGCGGCGAGGATGTTTTCGCTGCCCGAGACGTACTGGCGCGAGGCGTGCTCGCCGTTGGCGCGTGCGCTGCGCACTTCGCTCGGCAGCACCAGCTTCGGCAGCGACTGGTCGGCTTCGCCGACCGCGCCGATCACTTCGTGGCGTGGCCGGGCGAAGCCGATGCGGCGTACCTCCAGCCGCTCGTGCAGGCCCGGCAGGCTGGCCAGCGCGCCTTCGAGCAACAGCGAGTGTCGGCAGAAGAAGCGCTGCCCGTCGAGCGCGGGGTCCTCGAATTCGCGTTCCAGCAGGAACAGGATGGGTTTGGACGAAGCGGGGTCCGTCATCGTGGGCGGCATCGTTGGCGACAGGGGCAGCGGCAAGGCTGCAGGGCCATCCTAGGCAGCGGGTGCGCCTGCCGCCGCAGCCGAACTCGACAATGTCCGGTCGGATCCGGCCAGCAAGATGCCGGTTGGGAATAACCACACAGCGGGCGGTTATCGGCCTTGCGCGCGGGCTGCGCGACTTCGCAGCGGCGGCTGCGTGCATTTCGACGACGGCCGCGCAAGGCGGCGGACGGACGATTCGGCCAGGCCTTGTGGCAACATCCGGTCGTTGCGCAGCCGTCACGGCACAGCCGCGACGGCCACAAGGAGGGAAAAAACTCAAACCGCCGGGAAGGCGCCGGCGAAGGCGAAACGTTCCGGCGGATGGCGATCGCTGGGATGCTCGCGCGCCTGCAGCGCGGCGGGCAGGGCGGCGTCGTCGCCGCGGCGGCCGACCGCCACCGCCGCCTCGATCCGGTAGCGCTCGGGCACGCGCAGTTCGCTGCGGACGCGCTCGAAGTCGATCCCGGTCATGCCGTGGGCGTGGTAGCCCAGGCGGGTGGCCTGCAGCGCCAGCAGCGCCCAGGCCGCGCCGGTGTCGAAGGAGTGGCTGTGCGACGGCTTGGCCTCGCTGGCGCCGGGCGCCACGATCAGCGTATCGGAGAGGATGAACACCAGCGCCGAGGCATGCTGAGCCCAGCCGGCGTTGAACGGCAGCAGCAGGTCGAGGAAGCGCTGCCAGTCGGCACTGTCGCGGGTGGCGTAGAGCAGCCGCCACGGCTGGTAGTTGAACGCCGACGGTGCCCAGCGCGCGGCGTCGAACAGGGTCTGCAGGTCGGTCTCGGGGATCGAACTGGCGTCGAAGGCGCGCGGCGACCAGCGCTGCAGGAACAGTTCCTCGACCGGATGGACGGTCGTGCGGGATGAGGTCATTTGCGAATTTCCGTCGGGGGGGAGCGGGGCGGCTTCAGTCTAGCGTCTACGCCGCACGCGCGGCCTGCCGCCAGCCCAGGTTGGGCGCGATGCGTTCGATGAAGTCGTGCAGGATCTGCCGGTATTGCGCATAGCTGAACTCGTAGGGCAGTTCCAGCCGGAATTCGCGCACCTGCGGCAGGATCGGATCAGCGCGCAGGCGTTCGACGATCTGCTCGGAGGTCCCCACCAGATCGGGCGCGAACAGCGCGCGGCGGCCGCTCGGTTGGAACGTCTGCGGCCCCAGGGTACGCTCGTGGCGGCTGGCGGCGTAGTCCAGGTAGAACTGGCGGGTATCCGCGTCGGCGCTGTCCAGCGGCACGATCACCCGGCCCAGCGCGATCCGCGGCGGCCGCGGCTGCTGCCAGTGCCGGCGGAACAGGGCCAGGTGCGAGTGCTGGACCCGGAAAAAATCGTCGTCGGCCTCGGGCTGGGTGACGTTGCCGATCAGCAGGTTGAAGCCGTTGCGCGCGGCCCATTCCACCGAACGCAGCGAGCCGCCGCCGTACCACAGCCGATCCACCAGGCCGCGTGCGAACGGTTGCAGCCGCGCCCGGTGCAGGCCGGCGGCGTTGCGCGCATAGGCGGTCTCGTCGCCGATCGGCTCGCCGCGCAGGTTTTCGGCCAGGCGCAGCGCGCGGTTGTGCGAGAAGTCGATGCCGGCCGGATCGCCGTCGTAGAAGCGCGCGCCGAGCAGTTCGCCGTACGGCGGCGGGCCGACGCTGACGCCGACATTCAGGCGGCCGTGCGCCAGCACGTCCACCAGCGACAGATCCTCGGCCAGCCGGAACGGGTTCTCGTAGCCGAGCTGGATCACCGCGCTGCCCAGTTCGATGCGCGCGGTGCGTTGGCTGGCCGCAGCCAGGAACGGCGCGGCCGCGCCGATGCCCGGTTCCAGATGACGCTGGCGCACCCAGGCGCCGTCGTAGCCGAGCGCTTCGCCGTGGGCGATCAGGTCGAGCGCCTGGCCAAGCCCGTCGGCCGGGCGCTCCGGGTCGAAGTTGCCGGGGGTGAGGAAGGCGATGTGGTCGATCTGGATGGACATGCGTGATGATCCCGGAACAGGGTTTTCTTGTAGCGCCGAGCAGGCACGGCGCTACGGATCAGCGGTGGAGAGGGCCTTGGCGAACGCGTAGCCCGGTGGATGCCCTTCGGCGTAGTGGCGCCGGGCCACCAGGGTGTAGCCGGCGCTCTCGTAGAGCGCCACCGCCTCGGGTTGGCGCGAGCCGGTGCCCAGGACCACCCGCGCATAGCCCTGGCGCAGCGCCTGCGCCTCCAGTTCGTCCAGCACCCGCCGCGCCAGGCCCTGGCGGCGCAGGTCGTGGCGGGTCCAGATGCGCTTGAACTCGACGGTGCCCGGATCGGCATGGCGCATGAAGGCACCACCGGCGACCGGCTCGCCATCGCGCAGCAGCAGCACGAACGCGCCATGCGGCGGCTCGAACGCCTGCGCCGGATAGCGCTCCAGCTCGTTGCGGGTGTCCTCCGGGCGCGACAGGTCGGCGTAGCGGGTGGCGTATTCGGTGGCCAGTTCGTCGAATAGCGGGCGCGCCAACGGGTCGTCCACGCGCACGTAGACGAAGCGTTCCGACGCCGGGAGCGGCTGCGCGCTCATGCCACGCGCGCCTGTGCGTAGCGGTTGACCGGGTACGGCAGGCCGAGATGGTCGCGCAGCGTGCTGCCGGCATAGTCACGGCGGAACAGCCCGCGCTGTTGCAGGATCGGCACCACCTGCTCGACGAACTCGGCGAACGCGGTCGGGGTGCCGCCGCCGACGATGAAGCCATCGGCCGCGCGCGCTTCGAACCACTCCTGCAGGCCGTCGGCCACCGCTTCGGGGGTGCCGAGGAAGCGCGGCCGCGGCGCCGCCGATTCCAGCGCCACCTGGCGCAGGCTCAAGCCGCGCTCGCGCGCCTTGCGCTTGATCTCGTCGGTGCCGCTGCGGAAGCTGTTCTGGCCGAGTTCGCCCAGCTCCGGGAACGGCGCGTCCAGCGGGTACTGCGAGAAATCGTGGTGCTCGAAGAAGCGCCCGAGGTGGTCGAGCGCGCTGTCGATGGTGATCAGCTGCAGCGTGTCCTGGTAGCGTTGCTCGGCCTCCTCCTGGGTGTGGCCGAGGATCACGCCGATGCCCTGGAATACCTTCAGTTCGTCCTCGCCGCGGCCATTCTCGACCAGCTGGCGCTTGAGGTCGGCATAGAACGCCTGCGCCTGCTCCAGCGTGTCCTGGTGGGTGAACACCGCGTCGGCGTGGCGCGCGGCCAGCTGCTTGCCGGCGTCGGAGGCGCCGGCCTGGAACAGGATCGGGCGACCCTGCGGGGTGCGCCCGATGTTGAGCGGGCCTTCCACCGCGTAGTACTTGCCGGTATGGGCCAGCGTATGCAGCTTGGCCGGGTCGAAGAACCTGCCGCTGGCGCGGTCGCGCACGAAGGCGTCGTCCTCCCAGGAATCCCACAGGCCCTTGGCCACTTCCAGGTACTCGTCGGCGATGCGGTAGCGCTCGTCGTGCTCGGGATGCTGGCTGCGCGAGAAGTTGCGCGCCGAGCCCTCCAGCGGCGAGGTCACCACGTTCCAGCCGGCGCGGCCGCGGCTGAGGTGGTCGAGGCTGGCGAACTGGCGCGCCACCGTGAACGGCTCGCTGTAGGAGGTCGACAGGGTGCCGACCAGCCCGACCCGCCGGGTCACCGAGGCCAGCGCCGACAGCAGGGTGAGCGGCTCGAAGCGGTTGAGAAAATGCGGGATCGACTTGGCGTTGATGTGCAGCCCGTCGGCGACGAACACGAAGTCGAACTTGCCGGCCTCGGCGCTGCGCGCCACCTCCTGGACGAAATCCGGGTTGATGCTGGCGTCGATCACCGCGTCGGGATGGCGCCAGCCGGCGTAGTGGCCGCCGGGACCGTGGATGGTGGCGCCCAGGTGCAGTTGGCGCGGCGCGGAAGCGGGGGCGGTGGTCATCGGGCGTTCGCTCGGGTGGCCGGGAGGGGGGCGGGCGCCGCGTGCTGGGCATCGTCGTTGCAAGTGCGCGCCGGCAGCGACGGCAGGGCTTCGATCAACGCGCGGGTGTAGGGGTGGTTGGGCGCGACCAGCACGCGCTCGACCGGACCGCTCTCCAGCACGCGGCCCCCGCGCATCACCAGCACGCGGTCGGCCAGGTGGCCGATCACGCCGAGGTCGTGGCTGATCAGCAGCAGCGCGGTACCGTGTTCGGCCTGCAGGTCGGCGAACAGATCCAGCACCTGCGCCTGCACCGACGCGTCGAGCGCGCTGACCGGCTCGTCGGCGACCAGCAGCGCCGGATTCGGCGCGAACGCGCGCGCCAGCGCCACCCGCTGGCGCTGGCCACCGGACAGCTCGCGCGGATGGCGCTCGTAGGCGCTCGCGCCGAGCTGCACTTCGTCGAGCAGGCGCAGCACCCGGCGGCGGCGTTCGGCTGCGTCCAGGCGCAGCGGGTCGAGGCTTTCGCCGATGATCCGGCCGACGGTATGACGCGGGTCGAACGAGGCGTAGGGATCCTGCGCGACCAGTTGCAGCTGTACCCGGCGCGCGCGCCGCCGGCGTTCCGGCAGGCCGCTCCAGGGCAGGCCGTCGAGCAGCACGCGGCCTGCGTCCGGTTCGGTCAGGCCGAGCACGATCCGCGCCACGGTGCTCTTGCCCGAGCCGGATTCGCCGACGATGCCCAGCGTTTCGCCGGCGGCCAGCGCGAACGACACGTCGTCCACCGCCAGTGGTGCGCGCGGGTCGTGGCCGTAGCGCTTGCGCAGGCCGTCCACTTCCAGCACCTGCCGCTGCGAATCGATGCGCTTGGGCGGCAGCGGCACCCGCCACGCCGCCGGCGCCTGCAGCGGCGACGCGGCCAGACGCAAGCCGCGCGAGGCCGCGGTCGGCACCGCCTGCAGCAGTTGGCGGGTGTAGGGATGCTGCGGCGCGCTCAGCACCTGCGCGACCGGGCCCTGTTCGACCACCTGGCCGGCCTGGATCACCAGCACGCGGTCGGCGATGTGGTTGACCACCGCCAGGTCGTGGCTGATCAGCAGCAGGGCGCTGCCCAGCGCACGCCGCTGCGCGAGCAATTCCAGGATCTGCTTCTGCACGGTCGCGTCCAGCGCCGTGGTCGGTTCGTCGGCGATCAGCAGCGGAGGATCGCTGGCGATGGCGGTGCCGATCAGCGCGCGCTGGCGCAGCCCGCCGGACAGCTGGTGCGGATACTGGCGCAGGCGCCGCTGCGGGTCGGGGATGCCGACCGACTGCAGGATCTGCGCGCTGCGCGCGGCGATGGCGTGGCGTGGCAGCACGGTCTGCGCGCGCAGCACCTCGGCCAGCAGGCTGCCGATGCGCGCCAGCGGATCGAGCGAGCCGAGCGCGTCCTGCAGCACGAAGCCGACCTCGCGGCCGCGCACGCCGCGCCAGCGGCGCTCGTTCCAGCCGCGCACGTCCTGGCCGGCCAGCTCGAAGCGCTCGGCTTCGATCACCGCACTGGCGTCGTTGAGCCCGACCAGCGCGCGTGCGGTCACCGACTTGCCCGAACCGGATTCGCCGACCAGCGCCACCGCCTCGCCGCGGCGGATCGTCAAGTCCAGGCCTTCGACCACCGTGCGCAGCCCATGCCGGCCGCGGAAGCCGATGCGCAGCTTGCGCACGTCCAGCAGCGGGGCGTCGATGTCCGTCATGCTGCGCTCCTGCCGTCGAAGTGCGCCTGCCAGTAGCGTCCGAGCGCGCTGACCGAGATCACCGTGAGCGAGATCGCCACGCCCGGCCAGACCGAGATCCACCACCCGCTGTAGAGGTAGTTGCGGCCCTCGGCCAGCATCAGCCCCCACTCCGGCGCCGGCGGCCGCGGGCCCATGCCGAGGAAGCCCAGGCCGGCGGTGGCGGTGATCGCCACGCCGAGGTTGAGCGTGGCCAGCGCCGGCACCTGCGCCAGCGCGTGCGGCAGCACGTGCCGCCACACCAGCGTCCACGCCGGCAGGCCGAAGGTGCGCGCCTGTTCGACGAAGCCGCTGGTCAGCACCACGAAGGTCTGTGCGCGCACCAGCCGCACGAAGTGCGGGGCGAAGGCGATGCCGATCACCAGTGCCAGGTTGCGGCTGCCGGTGCCGGTGTAGGCGATCAGCACCAGCGCCAGCAGCACCAGCGGGAACGCCGCCACCACGTCGATGAAGCGGGTCACCGCCTCGTCCAGCAGGCGCCCGCGCGAGAGCCCGGCCAGCAGCCCGAGCGCGCTGCCGGCGGCGACCGCGATGGCCAGCGCGGCGATGCTGATCGCCAGCGAATGGCGGGCGCCGTGGATCACCCGCGCCAGCACGTCGCGGCCGAGCTGGTCGGTGCCCAGCCAATGGCCGGCGCTGCTGCCGAGCTGCATGGAAAGGGGATCGGACAGCAGCGGGTCCTGGCGCGTCAGCGCCTGCGGCCACAGGGTCGCCAGCGCGACCAGCGCCAGCCAGGCGGCGGCCAGGACCAGGCCGGGATGGGCGCCGATCCAGCCCAGGGCGCGGCGGCCGCGGGCGGGAGCGAAGGTCGGGACGGCGGTGTTCATCGGACGGCCCTCATCGCCGCGTCTGGCGGTCGCGCAGGCGCGGATCGATCCACAGATAGGCCAGGTCGGCCAGGGTGCTGGTGACGACGTAGACCAGCGCCGAGATCACCGCCACCGCCAGCACCACCGGCAGGTCCTTCTGCTGCACCGCGCTGACCAGGATCCGGCCCAGCCCGGGCCGGCCGAACACCTGCTCGGTGATCACCGCCATGCCGATCAGGCCGCCGATCATCCAGCCGCCGAGGCTGACCGCCGGCAGCGCGGCGTGGCGCAGGCCGTGGCGCAGGCGCAGCTGCAGGCCACCCACGCCCCAGGCGCGCACGCTCAGCGCGAACGGCTGTTCCAGCGCGCGTTCGAGTTCCTTGCGCAGCACCTGTCCGATCACCGCCGCCAGCGGCAGGCCGAGCGCGAACGCCGGCAGCACCAGCGCCGACAGCCCGTCCGCGCCGGACACCGGGAACCAGCGCAGGGTGAAGCTGAAGACGAACAGCAGCACGATCCCGAGCCAGAACGTCGGGATCGCCGCGACCACCAGTTCGACCTGGGTGGCGATGCGCCCGCCCCGGCGCGAGCCGGCGGCGCCCACCGCCACCGCCACCGCCAGCAGCAGCGCCACCACCGCGGCGGCGGCGGTCAGTTCCAGCGTCGCCGGCAACTGCGAGCGGATCAGCGCGGCGACGTCGGTCTTGAGCACGTAGGAACGGCCGAAGTCGCCGTGCAGCACCCGCCACAGGTAGTGCAGGTACTGCACCGACAAGGGCCGGTCCAGACCCCATTCGGCGCGCACCGCCGCCACCAGCTCGGGCGTGGCGGGGTTCTCCCCGATCAGCATCTGCACGGTGTCGCCGGGCACGGCGTACACGCCGAGGAAGGCCAGGGTGATCACCGCCCACAGCACCAGCAGGCCGCTGCCCAGGCGGGTGGCCACCGCCCGCAGGCCGGACGGCAGGGCGCGGCGGCGGGCGCGGCGCAGCGGCAGGGAATCGATCGCGGCCATCGTCGCCTACCTCGCCACCCATACGTCGTAGGCGTTCTCCGGCAGCCGGTAGAACGGCCGGAAGCCGGTACCGTGCACACGCCGTGCGGCCACGATCTGGTCCTCCGGCTGGTACAGCGGCAGCGCCAGGTACTGCTGGCGCAGCGCGAACTTCTGCAGCTGCGCGTACAGGCGCTTGCGCTCGGCGACATCGCCGGTGGCCGCCGCCGCGGACAGCCACTGCCGCAATGGCGGGGCGTTGCTGCGGCTGAAGTTGAGGAAACCGCCCTGACCCTGCGGCAGGTAGTGGTTCTCGATGTCCAGCCCGTCGGGCGAGGCATTGGAGTTGGACAGCGCGCCGTAGTCGCCGCCCAGCAGCCGGTTCAGATAGCTGCCGGCGTCGATCTGCTCGAAGCGCAGCTCCACGCCCAGGCGCTGGCGGGCCTGCGCCTGCACCGCCAGCAGCAGCACGTCGCGCTGGTCGCGCAGCAGGAACGGGGTATCCAGCAGCGCGATCGACAGGCGCTTGCCGTCGCGCACCCGGAAGCCCTCGGCATCGCGCGCGCGCCAGCCGGCCGCGTCGAGCAGCGCGTTGGCCTGCTCGGGATGGTTGCCGTAGCTCTTCTCGATCGCCGCGTCGTAGAACGGATCGACCGGTGAGGTGATGCCCCAGGCGTGGGTACGCTGGCCGCGGTAGATCGACTGCACCAGGGTGTCGATGTCCAGCCCTTCGACCAGCGCCTGGCGTACCTGCGCATCATCGGTCGGCGCGCGCTCGACGTTGAAGAACAGCGAGAACGGGGTGCCGGGATTGAGCGCGCGCTGGTACTGGAATTGGGGATTGTCCCGCAGCACCGCCGCCTCCTGGCCGGGCACCCCCTCGATCACGTCGACCTGGCCGGACAGCAGTGCGCCGACCCGCACCGACGATTCGGGCAGGAAGCGGTACACCACCCGATCCAGGTACGCCGGCCCCTGGTGGGCGGCATTGGCCGGCGCCCAGCGGTAGTTCGGATTGCGCTCGAACTCGATCTGCTGGCCGGGCTGGTAGCGCTTGATCACGAACGGCCCGGTACCGGCGATGCCGGGGCCACCGGCCTTCAGGTCGGGGCTGTCGAAGGCCGAGGACGCCAGCAGC
>JASGEB010000101.1:0-2662 GCA_047606785.1 Pseudoxanthomonas sp. | reverse complement strand
GCGCCGCCCGGCGCTGGCGATGGTCAATTCCGACAAGGGCATCACCAACCTGCACGTGCCCAGCGACGTGATCGTCGACGCCTCGATGCCGGCGATGATCCGCGACGGCGGCAAGATGTGGAACGCGCAGGGCCAGCTGCAGGACACCCTGGCGATCATCCCCGACCGCTGCTACGCGACCATCTACCAGGCGGTGATCGAGGACTGCAAGGCCAACGGCGCGTTCGACCCGGCCACCATGGGCAGCGTGCCCAACGTCGGCCTGATGGCGCAGGCGGCTGAGGAATACGGCAGCCACGACAAGACCTTCCAGATTCCGCGCGACGGCATCGTGCGGGTGATCGACGAGGCCGGCGCGACGGTGTTCGAGCATGCCGTGCAGGCCGGCGACATCTGGCGCATGTGCCAGACCAAGGACGCGCCGGTGCGCGACTGGGTCAAGCTGGCGGTCAACCGCGCGCGCCTGAGCCACACCCCGGCGATCTTCTGGCTGGACCCGCAGCGCGCCCACGACGCGCAGGTGATCGCCAAGGTCGAGGCCTACCTGCCCGACTTCGACACCGCCGGCCTGGACATCAGGATCCTGCCGCCGGTGGAGGCGATGAAGTTCTCGCTGGAGCGCATCCGCCGCGGCCAGGACACCATCTCGGTCACCGGCAACGTGCTGCGCGACTACCTGACCGACCTGTTCCCGATCATGGAGCTGGGTACCAGCGCCAAGATGCTGTCGATCGTGCCGCTGATGGCCGGCGGCGGCCTGTTCGAGACCGGCGCCGGCGGCAGCGCACCCAAGCACGTGCAGCAGTTCGTCGAGGAGGACTACCTGCGCTGGGACTCGCTGGGCGAATTCCTGGCCCTGCAGGCCTCGCTGGAATTCATCGCCGACAGCACCGGCAACGCCAGGGCGCGGGTGCTGGCCGACGCGCTGGACGCGGCCAACGGCGGCATCCTCGACCACGACCGCTCGCCGGCGCGCAAGGTCGGCGGCCTGGACAACCGCGGCAGCCATTTCTACCTGGCCCTGTACTGGACGCAGGCGCTGGCCGCGCAGGACGCCGACGCCGAGCTCAAGGCCCGGTTCGCCCCGCTCGCCCGGGCCCTGTCCGCCGACGAAGCCAGGATCGTCGCCGAGCTCAACGGCACCCAGGGCAAGCCGGTGGACATCGGCGGCTACTACCGCCCCGACCCGGCCAAGGTGGCGGCGGCGATGCGCCCGAGCGCGACCTTCAACGCCGCGCTGGCCGGCCTGCGCTGAACCGCCGGATGACCGGTGTCGGCTCTGGCACAGGCCGGGAGCTGACAACGGGCGATCCCGGGGTCATAATGACCATATCGATCATAATGATTGGGTGGCCGCCATGATCACCGAAGTCAGCGCCGTCAATTTCCGCCAGAACCTGGGAGACATGCTCAACCAGGTCCAGTACCGCAACGACAGCATCGTCATCAACAAGGACGGCAAGCCGGTCGCGGCACTCGTCGATGCCGAGACCTTCGCCCGCATCCGGCGCATGCGCGAGCGCTTCGACGCCCTGGGCGAGCGGATCGCCGCGGCCCATGCCGGCGTGCCGGCCGAGCAGGGCCTGACCGAGATCGACGCCACCGTGGCCGCGGAACGGCACCGGCGCTGATGCCGGGGTTGCGCGTCGTCCTCGACACCAACGTACTGGTGTCGGGCCTGGCCTACCCGGCCAGCGTGCCGGGACGCATCGTCACCGCCTGGCGCCAGGGCGGAGTGGAAGTGGTGCTCTCGCATTACATCCTGAACGAACTGGCACGGGTATTGCCGCGATTGTCGCGGGTGACGCTGGGCGCCGCGGAGATCCGAGACCTGGTCGACAGCCTCATTTTCCTGGCCGATGTGGTCGAGCCCGCCGGCGCAGGGGACGAGCAGTTGCGCGACCCGGCCGACCAGCCGGTGCTGCGCACGTTGCAGGCCAGCGGCGCGCACTGCCTGGTCACCGGCGACAAGGACCTGCTGGCACTGGCCGAGCGCTATCCGATCGTCACGCCGGCCCAATTCTGGGCACGCCACGGCGGCTGAACCATGCTCACCCCAGCGGCAGCCCCGTATCGGCCTTGATGGTGCGCAGCACGAAGCTGGAATTGACGTCGGCCACGCCCGCCTGCGCCAGCAGGCGGTCGAGCAGGAAGCGCGAGAAGTGCTCCAGGTCGCGCACCTGCACGTGCAGCAGGTAGTCCATGTCGCCGCTCAGGGCGTGGCAGGCCACCACCTCGTCCCAGCCGGCGATGGCGCGGGCGAAGGCCTCGATGTCGGCGGCGCCATGGCGCTCGAGCTGTACGCGCACGAACGCGGCCAGGCCCAGCCCGAGCACGCGCGCGTCCAGGCGCGCGCCGTAGCCGGCGATCACGCCGGACGCCTCCAGCCGCTGGATCCGGCGCAGGCAGGCCGAGGGCGAGAGCCTGACCTGCGCGGCCAGCTCGGCATTGCTGGCGCGGCCCTGCTTCTGCAGCAGCACCAGCAGGCGCAGATCGGTGCGGTCGAAAATGGGCGGGTTGGCCATTTATTGGTTGTTCTCCCGATTGAGGGAAATGGAAGTTCCAGGTCGTTCGGCGTACTGACTTCGGAAAGCGGCGCAGCCCCCGGCGGGGATGCTCCTCGGCTCGGTCAGACATCCTTGTCTGACTCGCCGCCGCAGGC
>JASGEB010000100.1:0-3313 GCA_047606785.1 Pseudoxanthomonas sp. | reverse complement strand
CGGCGGTGCGCGCGCCCCCCCGCTGGCGGTGCGCGCGCACGTCCACCTGCGCGGCGCGCGGCTGCAGCCGCTGCGCGCCGGCGCCGTCCAGCAGCGCGGTCACCTGCAGCGGGCCGTCCCACTGCGGCACCAGCCGCAGGCTGACCACGCCCACGTGCTTGCGCGCGCGGTCGGTGAACACGCGGTACTCGAAGCCGGTGCGCTCGCCGCCCGGCGCGGTCCAGATGCCCGAGGTGGTCACTTCGCCGCTGCGCAGGTCCAGGCGCTGGCGGTAGCCGGCCACGTCGGCCGCGCGCAGGCCGGCCGCGGTGTAGGCGCCGGACGGCGCGGCGAAATCCAGCGTGCTCCAGGTCGGCAGCAGCGCCGGCGCGCGCTTGGCCTGGCCGGGATAGAGCGTGGAGAAGGTCCCCGACGCGTACAGCCCGGCCAGCATCGCCTGCACGCCGCGGGCGTGGCCGAGCGGCCAGTACGAATGGCCGACGTCGGCCAGATAGCCGGCGCCGGCCGGCGGGATGCGCTGGCTGAAGTAGCCGTTGCCCACGTAAGGCATGCCGGCCTCGTCGGCCGCCAGGGTGGTGGAGGTCAGCGTCCACTCGTCGCCCGCCGGCTGCGCGGCGAGCGTGCCGGCGCACAGCAGGCAGGCACTGGCGAACAGGACGCGGAGGAGTTGCGGGCATTCCATGGCGGGCTCCGGACAGTGGACGCCGGCGTGCGGCCGCGGGTGGCCTGCAGCGCCCGGCGGCCGGATTGTAGCCGCCGCCACGCTGCGGCTCGCGGGAAAACGAGGGCACGCGCATACTTGCCGCGTCGCCCCCGCTCCTGGAACAACCCGATGAAACGCGCCCTGTCCCTGCTGCTGCCGATCCTGCTGACAGCCTGCGCCACGACCCCTTCGGCTTCCGACGACCCGCCGCCGATCGACGTCAGCGGCGCGCAGACGGCCGTGCACACCGAGTCCAACGGCGACACGGTGGAGGAATACCGCGTCGCCGGCGGCCTGCGCATGATCAAGGTCAAGCCGCTGCGCGGCCCGGCCTACTACCTGTACGACAAGAACGGCGACGGCCAGCTGGACAGCAGCAGCACGGCGAAGAACGCGGTTTCGCCGGTGTACTGGAAGCTGCTCAGCTGGTGAGCGACGAGGACCGACCCGGCGCCCCGCGCGCTGGCGGGGAACGCAAGGGCCGGGAGCGCCGCCAGGGCGCGCACGGCGACGCGCGGATGCGCGCCCGGCCGACGCCGGCGCAGCTGCCGCTGCGCAAGTAGGCATGGGTGGAGCACAGCGATGCCCATCGAGCCGCGCGAATCGGTATAGCCAGGATGGGCGCCGCTCCCCCATCCAACCACGGGTATCGCGGCGCACCACCCATCCTGCGATCCTGGCTGCGCGGCGCGCTCCGGAATGCAGGCCGGAGCTCAGCGCACCACCAGCACCGGCAGGGTCGTGCGGGTCAGCACTTCGGCGGTCTGGCTGCCGACCAGCACCCGCGCCAGCCCGCGGCGGCCGTGCGAGGCCATCACGATCAGCTCGCTGCCCTTCTCCTTGGCGGTGTCGAGGATGCCGTCGGCGGCGTACTTGTCCAGCACGTGCACCGGCGCGGCCGCCACGCCGGCGTCGGCAGCCTGCTTGAGCGCCGGGTCGAGGATGGTCCTGGCCTCCTGCTCGCGCTCGGCGCGGTATTCCGGCCCGGCCTCGTAGCCCACGCTCCAGCCCTGCACGTCGGCTATGCCGTTGGCCCAGGGCTCGGATACGGTGACGATGTCGATGCTGGCGCCGAGGATCTTGGCCAGGCCCAGGCCGTGGGCTAGGGCGGAAGCGGCCAGGTTGGAACCATCGACGGCGATCAGGATGCGCTTGTACATGGCGGAAGGCTCCGGGGATGAGGAGGGCGTGCATGCACGCTGCCGGCATCTGAGCACGCGCGGCGTGAGCCGGCGTTGATCGCGATCAATCAATGATCAATCAGGGGACCGGATCAGGCCGGAACCCGGGGTCAGAGTGCCCTTTCTGGACACCATGCGAACCCGAGCTCCTGCGAGACCATGAAATAGAGAAGGGCACTCTGACCCCGGTTCCGGTTTCAGGCCGCGCGCAGGTTGGCATAGGCCAGCACCAGGATCTTCTGCCCGACCTGGGCGAAGTTGACGTGGACCAGGGTATGCGCGCCGCTGCCCTCGAAGTCCACGATTACCCCGGCGCCGAACTTGGGGTGCTCCACGCTCTGGCCCAGCTTGAAGCCGGCCGAGGCTGGCTCCAGCGCGGCGTGCACCGGCCGCGCCGGGCCCAGCGAGGCCGCGCGCGCCACCTGCACCTTCGGCCGCACCTCGTGCAGCAGCGCGGCCGGGATCTCGCGCAGGAAGCGCGAGGGCAGGTTGTAGTTGTCCATGCCGTGGATGCGGCGCGACTCGGCGTAGCTGAGCACCAGCTTCTGGCGCGCGCGGGTGATGCCCACGTAGGCCAGCCGGCGCTCCTCCTCCAGCTTGCCGCTCTCCTCGACCGAGCGCACGCTCGGGAACAGCCCTTCCTCCAGCCCGGCCAGGAACACCAGCGGGAACTCCAGGCCCTTGGCCGCGTGCAGGGTCATCAGCTGCACGCCGTCCTCGCCGGCCTGGGCCTGGCCCTCGCCGGCCTCCAGCGCGGCGTAGGCCAGGAACGCGACCAACTCGGCCATCGCCTCGCCGGCCTGCGGCGACAGCTCGTCCGCCAGCAACGCCTCGAGGCCGCCGCGGGCGAAGCGGCTGGCCACCGACACCAGCTCGTCCAGGTTCTCGATGCGCGATTCCGAATCCAGCCCGCCGCGCTGTTCCTTCGACCAGTGCTCGCGCAGGCCCGCGCGCGCCAGCACGTGGTCGATGCGTTCGGGCAGTTCCAGCCGGTCGGTCTCGCCGGCCAGCGTGTTGACCAGGTTGAGGAAGGACGCCAGCGCGTTGCGCGCGCGCGCGGCCAAGGCGGTGTCGGCGGTGGCCAGCATCGCCGCGTCCCACAGCGACAGCGCCTGCGCGCGCGCCAGCCGGCGCACCTCGTCCAGGGTGCGCTCGCCGATCCCGCGCGGCGGCGTGTTGACCGCGCGCTCGAAGGCCGCGTCGTCGCCGCGGTTGGCCAGCAGCCGCAGGTAGGCCAGCGCGTCCTTGACCTCGGCGCGCTCGAAGAAGCGCATGCCGCCGTAGACGCGGTACGGGATCTGCTCGGACAGCAGCGCCTCTTCGAACGCGCGCGACTGCGCGTTGCTGCGATAGAGGATCGCGCATTCACCGTGGCTGCCGCCGTCGCGCACCCACTGGCGGATGCGTTCGACGACGAAGCGCGCCTCGT
>JASGEB010000099.1:0-5231 GCA_047606785.1 Pseudoxanthomonas sp. | reverse complement strand
CGGTCGAACCAGGTGTCGCCGTGCTGCAGGCGCGCGCGCCATGCGGTCGAACGCGCGGCGGCGCGCTCGGGCGAGGCCAGCGCGTCCAGGTCGCGCAGGTCGTGCAGGGCGATGTGGGTCCAGTGCGTCGGCCCCTGGCTGCGCAGGCCGTCGTAGCAGCACGCGCGTTCCCAGCCGGGCGCGCGCAGCAGCATCGGGATGTGCTCCTGTGCATACCAGGCGTCGACCTCTTCGCGCGTGCGCGCCGGCACGTCGAAGGCCACGATCATCAGCAGCGGCGCCGCCCAGCCGGCTGGCGCGGCGGCGCGCGGACCGTCGAGGCTGCGGCGGCGGCCGGCGTGCCGGGAAACGGTCCAGCCGGGAATCGCGGCGACCGGGTCGGCCAGCGCCGCGGCAAGGTCGTCGGCGCCGGAGAAGTCCTGGCACAAGGCGATGCCCCCGGTCAGCGCGTCGCCGCCGCGGTAGTAGTGCCGGTCCGCGCCCTGGCCGTGCGCGCGCGACAATTGCCGCAGCCCCGCGTCCGCATCGGGGCCGGGTGCGGCGGGTTCATACTGGGTCAGCAACAGGAACTCGGACGACATGGATCGTCGGGATCACGGGGAATTGGCGGAGGCGGGCGGCGCCGGACTATATTCACCCATAGAAGAATAAATCAAGACGCAGCGCGGAAGGGCTTGCATGAATGCCGAACACGATGGTCCAAGGATCCCGCCGCCGGTCGCGGCGCAGTGGAGCGATGCGCAGAAGGCGGCGGCCGCGCGCGTGCTGTCCAGCCGCGGCGGCGCCATGCGCGGTCCGTTCGGGGTGATGCTGTGGGTGCCCGAACTGCTCGACCGCGCCCAGCACCTAGGCGAATACCTGCGCCTGCAGTGCAGCATCCCGGTCGACCTGCGCGAGCTGGCGATCCTGGCCGCGGCCAGGCATTGGCGCCAGGAGTACGAATGGCAGGTGCACGCGCCGCTGGCCGTCGCCAGCGGGGTGGAGGCAGCGGTGGTGGAGGCCGTGCGCGCCGGCAGGCGCCCGCGCGGGCTGCGGCGCGAGCAACGGGCGGTGCTGGATTTCTGCCGGCAACTGCACCGTAAGCATGGTGTGGACGATGCCGTCTTCGAGGCCGCCAGGGCGGTGCTGGGCCGGGAGGGCGTGGTCGAACTGTGCGCGCTGTGCGGCTACTACGCCATGCTGGCGATGCTGCTGAACGTCGCCGGCACCCCGCCGCCGCGGCCGGCCGAAGCCGTGTTCGACCGCTGAATGGGGTGCGCCATGACCGAGCCGCGGCGCGAGGTGCGCGGCCGGTGTGATGCTGCGGTGCAGCTTTACGCTCTTCGCCGAACTGGGCTATCAATCCAAAAATTCCCTTTGAAGAGAGTTTATGCCGGCGGCAGTCGGAGGCGACGCCAAGGGCACTTGGAATGAGAGCGGCACCGGCATGGGGATCGCACTGCTTGTCCGGGAATACCGAGATGGCGCGCACGGCGCGTTCGATACTGACCCAAGAGGATCCATGACGATGTTGAATACCCGCAGCCGGCACAAGACGTTTGCACGCGCCCTGGTGGCGCTGGCCATCGGCGGCTTGATCGCCCAGGCATCGGCAGTCACCCTGCAAGGCGACAAGCCGGTGATCGCCGGCACCACCCGCTACGACGAGCTGACCATCCGCCCGGGGCAGGTGCCGACCGCGCCCGCCGGCAAGGCCCTGACCCTGACCGTCGACGGCATCAGCACCGAGATCGCGCCGGGCACCTACCGGGGCAAAGTGGTGCTCGCCGTCACCGATCCGATCCTGGTCAAGTACCGCGAGCTGCCCGAGGCCGGCTTCCGCTCAGCGCTGTACGTCGAGGACAACAAGGTGGTTGAGGACAAGTCGGTCACTTCCGCCCTGGTGGGCGGCAGCTACGACGGCAACGCCGCCAAGGGCGTGGCCATCACTTCCCACGAGAACCTGCTCAACGGCATCATCGTCACCGGCGACTCCAAGTACACCCTCGACGATCCGGTGATCGAGCTGGTCGGTTACGGCGGCAACGACTTCGCCGGCTGGGGCGCGGCGATCATGGCCAGCGGCAAGGCCGAACTGACCGTCAACAATCCCAAGATCCACACCAAGGGCGCCGTGCGCACGGCCGTGTTCGTCGGCGGCCACAGCACCGTCCACGTCAACAACGCCGACATCTACACCGAGAGCGGCCCGCTGCCGCCGGGCTACGAGGAGAACCTGCGGGTCGGCGAGATGAAGGAAGTGCCCTGGCAGCTGTCGCTGAGCGGCAACGTGCGCTCGACCAACCTGGTCGACCACGCCACCGTCTACTACACCAACAGCCACATCCGCTCGTCCGGCTGGGGCGTGCTGTCGGTCGACGACGCCGCCGTCACCCGCATGTTCGTCAAGGACAGCCTGATCGAGACCCTCGACAGCGGCTACGGCGCCTATTCGATCGGCGACTCGGTGGACACCTTCGACCACTCGACGCTGAACGTGGCCGACTACGGCTTGATCATCGCCGGCCAGGGCGGGGGCGTATTCACCAACGGCAGCGTGGTCAATTCGCGCCGCTTCGGCGTGATGCTGTTCGACCACGACGGCGGCGGCGACCTGAACATCGACAAGGGCACCGTGTTCAACACCCGCCTGACCGGCGTGCTGTTCAAGGGCCGCGGTGGCCGCCTGAACCTGGACAACGCCACCATCAACGCCGGCAACGGCATCCTGGTGCATGCGATGGTCGAGGACAACCCGCGCAAGGTCGCGCAGAAGCTGGCGGCGGCCAAGCAGGGCGCGGCGGCGCCCGCCCCGGCGCCGATCGTCGGCGAGCGCAATTCCCGGCCGATGGGCTACGACCAGAGCCCGGACGTGACGGTCAACCTGAAGAACGCCAAGCTCGACGGCGACCTGCTCAACACCCGCACCGAGGAAGGCGGCCTGGTCGTCAACCTGGACGCCACCACCCTGCATGGCGCGATCTCCACCGGCGTGCAGAAGCCGATCACCGAGATGCCGCTGGTGCGCGCCAACTTCTGGCAGATCGGCGAAGTCACCGTCACCCGCGAGCCAACCCCGGGCGAACATGGGGCCACGGTGGCGCTGACCAACGGCGCGCAGTGGACGGTCACCAAGACGTCCTACCTGACCAAGTTGTCGCTGGACCGCGGCAGCAAGGTGCGGGCGCCGGAAGGCTACCGCCTGAGCTTCACGGTCGACGGCAAGCCGACCGCGATCAAGCCCGGCGCGACCTACCAAGGCAAGGCGGTCCTGGACGTGCGGCCGCTTTGAAGATGCGTAGCGAACGCATGCAAGGCCTGCCCCGCCAGTGCCGCGATGGTTGACAAGGTCGCCGAATCCGCCGCCGCCGCCGTCGCGGACATCCGCGACGGCGTCACGGTGATGATCGGCGGCTTCGGCACCGCCGGGATGCCCGACGCGCTGATCGACGCGCTGATCGCGCAGGGCGCGCGCGGGCTGACCATCGTCAACAACAACGCCGGCAACGGCGAGACCGGGCTGGCCGCGCTGATCAAGCACAAGCGCGTGCGCAGGATCATCTGCTCGTTCCCGCGCCAGGTCGATTCGCAGCACTTCGACGCCGCCTACCGCGCCGGCGAGATCGAGCTGGAACTGGTGCCGCAGGGCAACCTGGCCGCGCGCATCCATGCCGCCGGCAATGGCCTGGGCGCGATCTTTACCCCGACCGGCTACGGCACCGAACTGGCCCGGGGCAAGGAGACCCGCGAGATCGACGGCCGCCACTACGTGCTCGAATACCCGATCCGCGCCGACTTCGCCCTGATCAAGGCGCACCGGGGCGACCGCTGGGGCAACCTGGTCTACCGCAAGACCGCGCGCAACTTCGGCCCGATCATGGCGATGGCGGCCGCGTGCACGATCGCCCAGGTCGAGCAAGTGGTCGCGCTGGGCGAACTGGACCCGGAGGCGGTGGTCACCCCGGGCATCTTCGTGCAGCGCGTGGTCGCCGCGCAGGAGGTCGCATGAACCGCCTGAGCCGCGCGCAGATGGCCGCGCGCGTGGCCCGCGACATCCCCGACGGCGCCTACGTCAACCTCGGCATCGGCCTGCCGACCACGGTGGCCAACTTCCTGCCGGCCGACAAGGAAATCTTCCTGCATTCGGAAAACGGCGTGCTCGGCATGGGCCCGGCGCCGGCGCCCGGGCAGGAGGACCCCGACCTGATCAACGCCGGCAAGCAGCCGGTGACGCTGCTGACCGGTGGCTGCTACTTCCACCACGCCGACTCGTTCGCGATGATGCGCAGCGGCCGCTTGGACGTGTGCGTGCTCGGCGCGTTCCAGGTCTCGGTGCACGGCGACCTGGCCAACTGGAGCACCGGCGAACCCGGTGCGATCCCCGCGGTCGGTGGCGCCATGGATCTGGCGATCGGGGCGAAGAACGTGTACGTGATGATGGACCTGCTGAGCAAGTCGGGCGAAAGCAAGCTGGTGGGCGCGTGCCGCTATCCGCTGACCGGCCTGGGCTGCGTCTCGCGGGTCTACACCGACCTGGGCGTGTTCGCGGTCGGCGCGGGCGGCGCGCAGGTGATCGAGACCGTGGACGGGATGTCGCTGGGCGACCTGCAGGACCTGACCGACCTGCCGCTGGCGATGGCCGGCTGAGGAGATACCGATGGGCGAGGCCTGGATCATCGACGGCATCCGCACCCCGATCGGCCGCTACGGCGGCGCGCTGGCGGGTGTGCGCGCCGACGACCTCGGCGCGCTGCCGATCAGGGCGCTGCTGGCGCGCCACCCGCAGCTGGACCCGGCGCTGGTCGAGGACGTCTGCCTCGGCTGCGCCAACCAGGCCGGCGAGGACAACCGCAACGTCGCGCGCATGAGTCTGCTGCTGGCCGGTCTGCCGGTGTCGGTTCCGGGCAGCACGGTCAACCGCCTGTGCGGTTCGGGACTGGACGCGATCGGCACGGTGGCGCGCGCGATCCGCGCCGGCGAGCTGGGGCTGGCGATCGCCGGCGGGGTGGAGTCGATGTCGCGCGCGCCCTACGTGATGGGCAAGGCGAGCGCGCCGTTTGGACGCGATCAGCGCATCGAGGACACCACGATGGGCTGGCGCTTCGTCAACCCGGAAATGGAACGCCTGTACGGCGTCGAGTTGATGGGCGAGACCGCCGAGAACGTGGCCGAACGGTACGCGGTCTCGCGCGAGGACCAGGACGCGTTCGCGCTGCGCAGCCAGCAGCGCGCCGCCGCCGCGCAGGCGTCCG
>JASGEB010000098.1:0-27638 GCA_047606785.1 Pseudoxanthomonas sp. | reverse complement strand
CTGGCCGGCGGCGGCACCGCCGCCTGGCTGGCACGCGGCCACCGCGCCGGCGCGGCGCTGACGGTGGCGGCCCTGGCTTCGCTGGCGGCGATCGCGCTGGCCGCGTGGTTGCCCTTCCCGGCCTGGCTGATCGTGGCCTGCCTGGCCTCGCCGCTGCCGCTGGGCCTGGGCGGGATTCGCCTGGCCACGCCCCCCACAGAAACCTGAGTCCGGATCGCCGGCCGGGACCCGCCTATCGCCGTTCGCGCCGCCTGATCAGGCCATAGGCGATGCAGCATCCGAGCAGGATCTCGAGCAGCGCGCGCGTATAGTCGTAGCGCCATACCAGCGAGTCGAAGCCGTTGGCGACCGCCACGATGAGCAGCGAGCCGGCCAGCAGGGCGAAGGCGACCGGCGGGGCCACCACCCCGCTGCGCCAGGCCAGCCACAGTTCGCGCACCGCCAGCAGCGCGAACCCACCCAGCAGCAAGGCCCCCACCAGGCCCAGGCCCACCAGCGCATCCAGGTAGGCGTTGTGCAGGTGGGCGTGGCGCTGGCCGTCGAGGGCCAGGCCGGCGGCGGCGATCAAGCGCGGCGTGGTGCCCAGGCCCCAGCCCAGCCACGGTCGCTCGCGCCAGCGCTGGAGGCCGAACCGGTACAGCGTCACCCGCACCCCGATCGCCTCGTTGTTGACCCTGCCCTCGCCGCTCTCGGCGACGTCCGCCGGTCCCGGCTTCGCCGGACCTGCGGCGGGCACGGCGCTCCCCACGTCGCGAGTCGGCGGCCCAACCGCTGCCGTGTCCGCAACTGCGGCCGAAGTGTCGAACAGCAGCTCCTGCGCGCCCGCCAGGCGCCTGGCGACGATGTCGCTCGCGCCCGCCAGGACCAGCAGCGAGAGCGCCGCCACACACGCCAGCGGCAGCCAAGGCACGGCCGCGCGCCCGTGCCGGCACCCGTACCACAGGCCGGCGCCGGCGACCGGCAAGGTCGCGGCGAACGCCAGCCAGGCGCCGCGCGACTGCGAGAACAGCAGCGCCGCAAAGCTGCACGCATAGGCGGCCAGGCACAGCGCGATCCGTCCGTGCCGGCGGCCGAAGCGGCCGTGCGCGTTCCACGGCCTGAGCGCCAGGCACAGCGCCAGCCAGCCGCTCAGCGCGGCGAGCAGGCCGCCCAGGTTCTCGGGCATGCCGAAACGCGGGCGGATGCGGCCGTCCCAGATCTGCGGCAGGTCCTGCCAGGGCATGTAGATCCCCACGGCCAGCAGCAGCCCGGCGATCATCAGGGCGAACAGCACCGGCATCTTGCGCGGCATCAGCGACAACCACCAGCCCACCACGCAGCTGAAGGCGGCCAGGCGCACCGGTTCGGCCGCCGCGCTCAACTGCTTGGAAAAACCGAGTGCTGGAAAGACGCCGGCAGCATAGGCCGCGTGCGCGACCACGAACGCCACCAGCACCGCCAGCCACCGCACCACCGGCTGCCGCCGCAGTTCCGACCAGGCGATGCGCCAGACCGGCAGTATCAGCAGGGTCGCCAGCATTGCGCCCTGTTCGGGCTTGAGGTGCCCTCCCAGGTCGGTCATCGCCAGGAACGCGAGCAAGCACAGCGATGCGAACGCGAAGGAGCGCAAGCGCGGATCGACGGCGGGAGCCTTCGCTGCCGGGGCGGCGATCATGCCCGGCCGATCTGGGACGGGGCCGGTTGCGGCACGCGAAGCCGCCTTGTTGTCGCTGGAACTGCAGAAAACACGGGGCTGGTCCTCGATGCCACGAAAGCGTGCAGCCTTGCCGCCGCCGCGGCCGTACCCGGATCCGCAGCGCAGGGGCGCGTGGCCTGATCCGGAAAAGACGCGGCTCCCGGAGTATAAGCAACCCGCCTCCCCGCTCAAGCCAGGACCGGGACCCGAATCCGGCCACATCGGCATGGCCTCCGCGCGCTGCCGCGTCGACCGGCCGCATCGCGGCCTCGGCACCGGGCTATCGCCTGGCCCATATCCAGCCTCGCCGATGCATGGGCGTGCAGCCCCGCCGCAGCCTCGGTCCGTGCCATCGCCATCGACGGCGCGCGCCCATATAACCCGCTGGTGCAGCGGCCGCCGGAATTTTCCATAAGGCCCGGCGGCCGTACGCACGAGAATGCTGTGACATGATCCGGACGGGAGGACCACGCGGATGCCGATGTGGCAGAGGCATCGGCCATCGGCCTCCACTCAAGGCAACCAGATGAATTTCCAGCAATTGCGCGCGGTGCACGAAGCCATCCATCGCCGTTTCAACCTCACCGAAACCGCGGAAATCCTGCACGCCTCGCAGTCGGCGGTCTCGCGCCAGATCCGCGAACTGGAGGAGGAACTGGGCGTGGACATTTTCCAGCGCCACGGCAAGCGCCTGATCGGCCTGACCGAGCCGGGCCACGAGATCGCGCAGATCATCGAACGCATGCTCAAGGACCGCGACAGCCTGAAGAAGGCCTCCGACGAATTCCGCCGCATCGACGGCGGCAGCCTTACCCTGGCGGCGACCAACGCGCAGGTCCGCTACCGCCTGCCCGAGGCGATCATGGCCTTCCGCAGCGCCTATCCGCAGGTGCACCTGGCCCTGCACCAGACCGCGCCCACGCAGATCGCCGAACTGGTCAAGTCCGGCCAGGCCGACCTGGGCCTGCTGCCCGACGACCTGCCGCGGCCCGCCGACCTGGTCACGTTCAAGGCCTACTCGTGGACCCACCGGTTCGTCGTGCCCAAGGGCCACCCGCTGCTGGACATCCCGCTGCCCAGCCTGGACGAGATCGCGCGCTATCCGATCATCACCTTCGAAGAGGGCATGGTCGGCCGCCAGCGCATCGACCAGGCGTTCCAGAGCCACGGGCTGGTGCCGGACATCATCATCTCGGCCGCCGACTCGGACGTGATCAAGACCTACGTGGCCCTGGGCCTGGGGGTGGGCATCATCGCCGAGAAATCGTTCGACCCGGACATCGACCAGCGGCTGGTGGCGCTGAACACCGCGCGCTTCATCAGGCCGATCACCACCAGCATCGCCGTTCGCCGCGGGACCTACCTGCGCAGCTACGCCCTGGCCTTCATCCGCAGCCTGGTGCCGGGGCTGTCGGCCGAGGACATCCGCGAACAGGTCGAAGCACCGGCCGGCGCGCCGATCGCCGCTTGACGCCGGACGGGTCCCGGCCGGCGAGCAGCACCCGCGATTTCGACTCAACTCAAGGCGAACCGGCTCGCCCGGGCTAGGCCGATTCCTCGCCGAACACCTCCTGCAGGCGGCGCTTGGCACGCACGAACTCCTCGCCGACGCGGTCGCGCGGATAGTCCAGCGGCACCGGCAGGACCTCCTTGATCCGCCCCGGCGAGGACTGCATCACCACCACCCGCTGGCCCAGGTACAGTGCTTCCTCCAGATCATGGGTAACCATGATCATGGTGATGCCCTGCTGCCGCCAGATCCGCTGCAGTTCGCGCTGCAGGTGCGCGCGGGTGATCGCGTCCAGGGCGCCGAAGGGCTCGTCCAGCAGCAGCACCCGCGGCCGGTTGGCCAGCGCACGGGCGATCGCCACGCGCTGGGCCATGCCGCCGGAAAGCTGGTGCGGATAGGCCTTCTCGAAGCCCTCCAGCCGCACCAGCGCGATGTGCTCGCGCACTGCCTCGCGCCGCGCCTGTTTCGACAGACCGGCATTGAGCAGGCTCAGCTCGATGTTGCGCTCCACGGTCAGCCACGGCAGCAGGCGGTGTTCCTGGAACACGATGCCGCGCTCCAGGCCGGTGCCGGTGACCGCTTGCCCGCCGAACTGCAGGCTGCCGGCATGGTCGGTGTCCAGGCCGACGATCAGGCGCAGCAGGGTCGACTTGCCGCAGCCGCTGCTGCCGACGATGCTGACGAACTCGCCCGCGGCCACGTCCAGGTCGATGTCCTGCAGCACCTCCAGTACGCCGCCGCCCTGGCGCGGGTAGGACTTGCCCACCCCGCGCAGGCGCAACAACGACGCCTGCGGCGCTGCGCCGGCCACCACCACCTTGAGTTCGTTGTGGATGCCGACCACGGCCATCTCAAGCTCCCACCGCGCGCGCCAGCTCGCCGGCGGCCTCGGCGCCTCGCGCATCGGCAAAAGCCGCGGCGAACCGCACCACCTGCTGCCCGACTCGTTCCAGCCCCTGCGCGACCTCGGCGGGCAACGGCCGGCCGTCGAGCGGCGTCTCCAGCGTGTTGACCACCGCGCCGTAGGGCGTGGGCCAGCCGCGCAGGGCATGCACAGTCGCACGCAGGCCGGTCAGGACGGTGCCACCGGCCTGCCAGCCGTAGGCGGTGACGACGCAGCCGACCGCGCGGCCGTCCAGGTACGGCCGCGCGCCGTCGCGCAGTTCCTCCAGCGTGTCCAGCGCGTTCTTGAGCAGGCCGGAAATACCGCCGTGGTAGCCCGGCGTGGCCAGGATCACCGCGTCGGCCCGGGCCACCACCTCGAGCAGCCCCTGCTGCACCTCAGTCAAGCCGGCGCCGGGGCGGTAGTGCGGCAGCGCGGCCAGGAACTCGCCGCCCAGGCTGATCGTCGCCGCGCCGCGTTCGCTGCAACTGCGCAGCGCCAGCGCCAGCGCGCGTTCGGTACCGGAACCGGCGCGGGTGGTGCCGCCGATGCCGACTACCAGCAGCTTGTCCGAAGTCACCCGCGTCCCTCCCGGGCGCGCCTGCGCGCTGTCCAGGCGCACCCGTTCGGTCGCCCCCCTGCCCAGATCCCGAATCGAATCCACCGTCATGCCCCGCTCCTCACGCCGCCCGGTCCTGGCGCAGCCGCGCCAGCAGGCGCGCGCCGTATTCCCATTCGCCCAGGTCGGCGGCCGTGCCCAGGTGGCCGAACGCCCCCGGCCGCTGCAGCTGCGCGCCCCAGGCCTCGGCGAACAACGCGGCCCGCTCCGGCGTGACCCGCGGGTCGTCGTCGCTGGCCACGACGATGCTCTCGAACGGCAGCCGCTGCAGCGGGATCGGCGCGAAGCCGGTGGCGCCGGGCGGATAGTCGGCGCGCTCGACGTCGGTCGGCGACACCAGCAGCGCGCCGCGCACCGGGCCGCGATGGCGGCTGGCCCAATGCGCCACCAGCGGCACCGCCAGCGAATGCGCGACCAGGATCACCGGCGCGTTGACCGCGCGGATCGCGGCGTCGAGCGTGGCCACCCATTCGTCGCGGTCCGGGTTTTCCCATTCGCGCTGGCGCACGCGCAGCAGCGACGGGTCGCGGCGCTCCCAGACGCTCTGCCAGTGCTTCTCGCCCGAATCGCCGCGGCCGGGCAGGATCAGGACGCGCGTGGTCGAAGTCATGCGGGGGTTTCTCCTTGTTGTGGATTGGCGGCGACATCCGCCTCGTCGAACAGCACCGTGGACAGGTAGCGCTCGGCGAAGTCGGGGATCACCACGACGATGGTCCGGCCTTCGTTCTCCGGGCGCCGGCCGATCTGCAGCGCGCTCCACAGCGCGGCGCCGGCGCTGACCCCGGCCGGCACGCCCTCGATCCGTGCCAGCTCGCGCGCGGTGCGCAGCGCGTCCGCGTCAGACACGGTGGAAATCTCGTCGATCAGGCTGCGGTCGAGGAAGCTGGACAGATGCCCCGAACCGATGCCCTGGATCTCGTGGTGGCCGGCCTTGCCGCCGGAAAGCGTGGCGCTGCCGGCCGGTTCCACCGCCACCACCTTCACTTCCGGCCTGTAGCGCTTGAGCACCGAGCCGACCCCGGTCAGGGTGCCGCCGGTGCCGACGCCGGCGACGAACACGTCGACCTCGCCGCCGCTGTCGCGCCAGATTTCCTCGGCGGTGGTCGCGCGGTGGGCGGCGGGGTTGGCCGGGTTCTCGAACTGCTGCAGCAGCACCGAGCCGGGAATCTGCGCATTGAGCTCCCTGGCCCGCCGGATCGCACCGCTCATGCGCTCGGCGGCGGGCGTCAGCTCGATCCTGGCGCCGAGGTACTGCACCATCTTGCGCCGCTCCACCGACATGCTCTCGGGCATGCACAGGATCAGTTCGTAGCCCTTGGCCGCAGCCACGAAAGCCAGGCCGATGCCGGTGTTGCCGGAGGTCGGCTCGATCAGCACCGACCTGCCCGGCGCGATCCGCCCGCTGCGCTCGGCATCCTCGATCAGGGCCAGGCCCAGCCGATCCTTGACCGACGCCAGCGGATTGAAGAACTCCAGCTTGCCGACGATCCGCGCCCGCACCCCATGCGCTGCGGCGATGCGGTCGAAACGCACCAGCGGCGTGGCGCCGACGGTGTCGAGGATGCTGGCGTAGATGCGGTTACGGAAAGCGGCGGGAACCGCCCGAACATCGGTCGGGGCCGAACGTTGACCGAGAGCGGCGACTGCGTTCACTGCGGGAATCCTGCGGCATTCATCACGGCCAGTGACGGTACGGGGCCATGCATGCAAGCGGAAACTACAAAATCGGGAATGGATCCGAGTCCAGCGGCATTGGCCCTTCGCCCCGAACCGCAAAAGGCCATGCTCGGCCAAGAGACCCCGGACGTTCCGGGCATCGCCACGGCCATCGCCATATTTCCAGAGCGCATAAGCACAGGAACATCGTTCATTACCAATCTCATTCGTTAACCTCAGCTTGGATCTGGACTTATGCGGATTCCTTCCAGCGCAACAAGTGCGCCCCCAACCACTCGGCAAGCCAGCTAATCGCGAACCCCAGTGCAGCTACCAGCACAATTCCGACCAACACTTGATCTGTCTGAAACTGTTCTTGTCCATCGACCAGCAAGTTGCCGAGCCCTTCACCTGCGGTAAGCAAATATTCGGCTCCCAGCGTCGCCAACCACGCGTAAATCAGCGCCAACTGCAAACCAGTGAAAAGGGATGGCAGCGCCGAGGGCAACACCAGACGCCACAGCGACTGCCAGCGGGTGAAACCAAACACGTGCGTCACCTCGACCAAAGTTCCGGGAACACTGCCCACGCCCTCGAACGCATTGATCAGCATCGGGAAAAGCGCAGCCAGCGCAATGAACACGATTTTGCTGGTCTCCGCCAGACCGAACCACGCCATGACGAGAGGCACCCACGCGAACAACGAGACCTGCTGCAATGCGCGCAGAGTCGGCCCGAACAGACGCCTGCCCAAGGGTGACATCCCCAGCGACAATCCAATCGCCGCACCAGCCAATGCGCCAATGCCCAAGCCAACGGCATAACGCAACAGGCTGCCGCGTAGCGCAACGCCAATGCGACCATCGATCAACATCTCCCTTGTCTTGGCAATCACACCCCAAGGTGTCACTGCTCCCGTTCCTGCATCTCCGCCATGCCGGAACGACAGCACACTCCATGCCAGCAGTCCCGTCAACGGCAACAACCAACCCAACCAGAATCCGCGTGCATTCATGCCCTACCTCCTCCGGCTTGACGCCAACGCAACAAATGGTTCTCGACTGCCTGCAATCCACGGTCCAGCACAAACCCGATCAAGCCCGCGATGATCACTGCCGCCAGCAAGACATCCATCTGCATCAGTTGCTGGCCGTTCGACATCAAATAACCCAACCCTTCCGAAGCGCCCAGCAGTTCCACCATCACCAGCACCAACCAGCAACTGGTCAAGCCGTAACGGATTCCACTCCAGATCGATGGCAGGGCTGCGGGCAACATCACGCGAACAAGAGTCTGCCGGTATCCGAGTCGATACACCTTTCCGACTTCCAGATAAGCCGAAGGAACTCCCTTGATGCCTTGGCAGGTATTGATCGCCACCGGAACCAAAGCCGCCTTCGCGATCAACACAACCTTCAACGCCTCGCCGATGCCCAGAAACAGCATGAACAACGGAAGCCAGCCCAACACCGGTACGCAAGCAATGGCCTTGAAGGACGGGTACAACAACTCGCGAATCGTGCGGGAGAGTCCCATCGCCAAACCCAGCGCGCCGCCTACTATGGTCCCCAAGAGAAATCCCGAAAATACACGCCGCAAGCTGATCGACAAGTTGTCCCAAGCTTCACCGTCTCGGATCATCTCAATCAATGTGCCCAATACCTGCTTGGGCGGCGGCAACGTCTGCGCATTGATCCAACCATGCGCACTTCCCAGCCACCAAATCGCGATCAAAATCAACGGCACCAGCCAGATAGTTGCTCCTGACAACAGGTGCGCCAGCGCCGAAGGCATTCCAATCATGGCGGGCCCCGCTCTCGAGTCACGCCTGCTCACCTGCAAGGGACGGATCGCGGACATCAGTGTGTCCTGCGACCATCCGCGTCCAGCGGAACCCAGTAATTTTCGAGATGCAGATCTTTCAACGCCGCATTCAGATAGCTGCGATCGAACCACTGATCTATGTCCACAGGCTGTCCTCTGAGCAATCCCAGTTTGATCAGAAGATTCTGTGTGTCTTTGTATTGGGCAACGAAAAAAGGATCAAGCAGAGGACTGAGGCGATCAGCCACCGGGCGTCCCGCATAATCCCTGCGAAACGTGGGAACGTTGCCTATCCCCGAATTCGCCCAGATAGAAAACACCTTGTCTCGGTTGGCTTCTTCGGATGCCCAACGTGATGCATTCACGATCACTTTCACGAATCTTTCGGTGATCTGGGGATAACGACGCGCAAAATCCTCGTTGACCAGCAAACCCGCCTGCGCAGTGAACCGAACCGACCCCTGTTGGGTATTGTAGACGACCTTGGCCAACCCTTTTTCTACTGCCAGCAGAGAATCCGAATTTCCGAATACTGCGTCGACGTCGCCATTGCGCAAGGCATTGATTGCCGGTGCTCCGAACATGCTGACGTTGCGAATGTCCTTCTCGTTCATGCCTTGACTGGCAAGGATGCGGATGACTTGCAACTGGATGTAATTACCCTTGAAATACGCGACCTTCTTGCCACGCAAATCCTGGATTGAATGGATCTTGGAGTCCGGTCGAACGAGTAGATAGGCGTTTTCCAGACGACCAGAAGGCAGAATCAACTTGCTCTTGATGCCGGCGCTTTTCCCGATCAACGAAATCATGTCGCCGTTGCCGGCAAAATCTATCTGGCCGTTGGCCAACGCCTGCCCCACCATCGGCCCGCCGCCATTGAAGCCAATGAATTGGACATGGATGCCGTCCTTGGCAAACTCCTCGTCGAACCAACCCTTGAACTGGGCGATGCCCGGAGCGCCCCAGAGCAAATACGGATGTCCGGGGAGGGTCGGAGCCCCCACCCGGATCACCGTGGGCTTCTCTTGTGCAGTGGCCGCGCCATTGCCGAACACCAAGGCCGCTACAACCAACAACAAAGAGCCGATACGGAAAACCATCTCATGCTCCCGCTTGCGCCAAGCGTGGCGCACTCTTTTCATGCAATCGCGCTACATAACGGTTCTCTGGATAATCCAGCCCCAAGTTGCCGCGCAAGGTAACGGCTTCGTATTCCCGGCGGAAAACACCACGAGCTTGCAGGATCGGCACTACCTGATTGACGAACTCGCGCAATCCCTGAGGCTGCAGATAGGCATGCAGGATGAAGCCATCCACCACCCTATCCTCGAACAGTTTCTGCAACCTGTCGGCCACCTGTTCCGGCGTGCCGACAAACTGCCGTCCTGGATTGGCCGCATGCAGCGCCAATTGCCGCAGGGTGAGCTTCTCCTCGCGTGCAATACGAAGATAAGCCTCGGCAGTGGACTTGAAACTGTTCGCGCCAACGTCACCCAAATCGGGCAACGGCTCATCCAACGGGAATTGGCTGAAATCGAAGAAACTGAAATATCGGCTCAGATATTTCACCGCGATATTGATATCCAACAACTCCGCAACTTCCTGGTATCGGCGCTGCGCTTCCTGCTCCGTGGCACCGAGAACCGGCGTGATGGACGGGAACACCAGAAGCTCGTCGGGCCTGCGGCCGTAAACGGCAGCACGACGCTTGACATCATCGTAGTATTTCTTCGATTCGGCGACGTTTTCCACGCCCCCGGAAAAGATCGCATCCGCCTCGCGTGCGGCAAGATCACGACCCGGTTCTGACGCCCCCGCCTGAAACAGCACCGGCCGACCCTGCGGGGAGCGTTCGAGATTCAACGGCCCTTGCACCTTGAAGAACTCGCCGTTGTGGTTGAGTGAGTGCATTTTGTCGAAATCAACGTACTGGCCGGTTTCCTTGTTGCGTACAAAGGCATCGTCCTCCCACGAATCCCATAATCCTTTGACCACGTCGATGTATTCGCCAGCGATGCGATAACGCAGTGCGTGCTCATGCAACTTCTCGCCGCCGTGGTTCAGCGCATGTCCTTCAAGTGCGCCGGTTACCGCATTCCATGCCGCGCGCCCTCCGCTGATGATGTCCAGCGAAGCCAATTGCCGGGCCACGTCGAATGGCTCGGTGTACGACGTGGTCACGGTCGCCGCCAAGCCAAGATGTTTGGTCGCGGACGATACGGCGGCCAGCGCCGTGATCGGCTCCAGACGGCTGAGAAAATACGGTGTGGAATCCTTGGTGATGAAGGTCGAATCGGCGATGAAACCGAAGTCGAACTTGCCCGCTTCAGCGATTTGCGCCGCCTCGATGAACGAGGCGATGTCCACCGCACTGTTGCTCCTGGCTTCGGGATGCCGCCAAGCTTGGACGTGTGCACCGATGCCGGAGAGAAATGCCGCAAAATGCAGTTTGCGTTGTTCGGATCGTGCCATGTCTATGGTCTCCTGTGCAGAGAGTTACTGGAAATCCCGGCGCACACTCAGCAACCATTGCCGCGCACGGTTGTAATTGACCGAGTAGTAGTCCAATGTCGGGACGTAGTAGCCCGGCAAGACATAGGTCTTGCCCAGCAGGTTCTTCGCGGTCAACGAGAAGGTCCACTTTCCATCGGCACCGGTGTAGGCCACACTTGCATCCAGATAGTGCGTGGCAGGAAACTTGGTGTATTCGCTGTATGCGCTTACTGCCGAATAGGAACTCGCCTCCGCACGCACATCGCCGCCGATCTGCAGGCGCGCACCAGCGGCCAGCACATGCGTGTAGAGAGCCCCGAAGCTGCCGCTCCACCTCGGCGCATACGGCAATTCGTACCCTGTAAAGTCGGTATTGGCCGCCCCGGTCGGGTTGACGAACTCGTCGAAACGGGTGCGCAAGTAAGCGAGGTTGAAGGTCAGGCGCAGATCGTTGGCCGCCTGTAATGCCGATTCCCATTCGGCACCATAGGTATGGGCCTTGCCGGCATTAACGATCACCGCTCCGGGTACCGACACGCCATCGATCACCGGATTGTTGATCGAAGCTTGATAATCTCGATAGTCGTTGTAGAACAGCGACAGATTTCCATGAAACCGCCCATCAAAGGCGGATGTCTTCAATCCCAACTCGGAAGCGGTCACCTTCTCCGGATCCACCGGAATCTCGGCGATCGCCTTGGTGGCGGGTGCCGCGTTCCATCCACCAGATGTCTGGCCGATGGCCCAACTGGCGTACACCAATAAATTCGGTGTCCACTGGTAATCTAAACTCACCTTAGGCGTAGCCGATTGGTAGGTTTTACTCAAACCATTGACTTGATAGGTCTGACTGAGTCTATCCCATACCTCATCGCTTGAATATCCGGCAGCATCGAGATCGCGCCATTCCTTGCTCAAGCGCAGTCCGGCAGTCAGGCCAAGCCTGTCCGTCACGTGGTAGGTGCCTTGTCCATAGAGGCCCGCCGTGCTGGTGGTGCTCTTGCTGTCGATGATGCTGTAGTTGTTGCTTGTCCAGCTCAACCGGTCCATTTTGAATACTTCGTGCCACAGCATCAAACCCGTAATGAAATTAAATCGTTCATAGTCGCCAAACAACTGGAATTCCTGCGAAATTTGGCGTTGATACAGATCCTGATCGAAACCCAATACTAATGTCGGATACGGATCATCCGATGGCATGTGCACATTGAACCCTCGCACAGCCGTGACCGACTTCCACGACAAGGTATCGGTCAACCCATGTTCCAGTTTCAGCGAGACGCCGCCACTGTTGTACTGCTGATGCTTGCCGTAATCGGAAAAATTCTTGCGCACGCCGGTTCCCGACCAATTCAACGGCGTGGAGCCGCTGGTCGCCGTTCCATGCAGACCATCCAGTGTCAGCGTGGCAACCAACCCGTTTTCGGGGGTCAGGCGCAGAATGCCTCGGAACTGCTGGTTCTCGTACCCGTCAACCGACTTTCCAGTAGTCAGGTCATCCACATCCCCGTCAACATGGCTGGTTGCCACCGCCAAACTGCCGACCAGCAGACCCGGTGAGAGCGTCCCGTTGGCATAGCCGCGCGTCTCGATTTGCCCTTGGTTGCCGGCCCCAATGCTTGCCCAGGCATTGAATTTCTCGGTCGGCTGTCTGGAGATCAATCTGAGTGCGCCGGAACTGGTGTTTTGACCATACAGCGTGCCTTGCGGGCCATGCAGAATCTCGATGCGATCAATGTCAGGAAGATTGCCTATGTAACTGCTGCCAAACGAACGGGGGATGTAAACATCATCCACGTACCACCCCACCGATGGATTGCCAATCGGCCGTGAGGAACCGATGCCGCGAATAAACACGCTTTGAGTATTTGCCCATTGGCCGGGAAAGTTGACGCCGGCAGCCAATCCGGCCAAATCCTGCAGCTTGGCGACACCTCGACGTTGCAATTCCTCGGACTGCACCGCATTGACCGTAACCGGAGTTTTCTGCAGCTTGGTTTCACGCCGTTCCGCGGAAACCTTGACTTCCGGCAGGCTGTTCACGCCATCGTTCGCATCCTCTCCTTGCCCTTTGGCTTCGGCTCCAAATGCGGACGTCTGCAACACAATGCAAATTACTAACGCCAATCCTTCGATTCGCCCAATGCCATCGGGCACGGTCCGTCGTTCAACTACCGAAGCGTGACCTGCTTCAAGGCTTGATTTCGTTACATATCGACGCATGATGCCCTTGACCTTGTTCAATGCCCTGCATCTCCACTCAGATGCAAGGAAAACTGTGAAAAATACGAGATGCGCTTCTTCTCGAAGGAGCGCATGCTCACTGCAATAAATCCGGCTGTTCCGCGACAATGCTTTGGTACAGCGGCTGGAAATTCAGCCATCCCGCACCGCCACCGTCGAAACGGGATGCAATTTGCCGTGCACGCGCTTCGTCGATGGTTTGCGATATCCCCAGCGATTGCGCATAGATCTGCTCGCGACAAATCTTTTCCAGCGAGATGAAAAGATAGGCGGCCTCATCGATGGAATGCCCGACCGTCAATATTCCGTGGTTGCGCATCACCAATGCACGACCGTTCTCGCCGAGCGCAAGCGCGACGTTGGCACCTTCGCCCAAGGCAAAGCTGTCGTAGATCGCATGCCGTTCGTAAAAAACCGCCGCCTCGTTGGTGATCGGCGCCACCAGCTTGCCAGTCACCGACCACAGTTTTCCGAACGGCGAGTGGGTATGTATTGCCGCGACCACGTTCGGTCGTCCGGCCAGCACCGCAGCATGCAGTGGCACACCCCCCGGATGGACGTAGCCATTGCCTTCCAGCAATTCTCCGCGATAGTTCACCTTGATCAGGTCACTAGCCTTGATAAGATCGAAACTGAGCGCGAACGGGTTCATCCAGAACTGATCTGAAAATTCCGGATCCCGCACCGAGATGTGTCCCATCACGCCTTCGTCATATCCCAGCTTGGCAAACAGTCGAAATGCTGCTGCCAGCTTCTGCTTGCGCTGGAGACGATCCTCATGAAAGTCATGGAAGAGCGGAGGAGTCGGCCTTGGCAATTTTGCCGATTCCTCGAACGTGATCGTTCGTATCGATGCAGTGTCGTTTAGACTCATTCTCTTGCTCGCAACCGGATTTCAATCGTTACGACAGCATAGGCAGACACGCGTAACCTACAAACCAAAAATATCGGCATAACATGACCTGTTTACGCATAATGCAGCGCACAATCACAGAATCACGGGATTCCTCAGTCTGACTAATGACAATGGACAATTTCCTTATGTCACCGCCTTATTGCTAAAGGGCACCTCGAATAACCCATTTCACGAAGTATCGAGATGAATTTTCGAGCGGAAATGCTTGTTGACCGGAACCTGTTGCACTTGACGGCGCGCCAGCACATGGCGGTTCTCGGGAAACGGCAGGCCCAGATTGCCGCGCAATGTGTCGTGTTCGTATTCGTGGCGGAAAATTCCACGCTCCTGCAATAGCGGCACCACCTTGGCGACGAACTCGCGCGCGGACTTGTGCGAGCCGCCGCCGACGATGAAGCCATCGACCGCGCGCTCCGAAAAGAACGTCTGGATCTTGTCGGCAATCTGTAGCGGCGTACCGACGAAATCGTCCGAAGGTGCGGTAGCAACGAATGCCAATTGCCGCAGAGTCAATTTCTGTTCCTTGGCGATCTTCTTGTAATGCTCGGCGGTGGATTTGAAACTGTTGTTGCCGATGTCCCCCAGATCCGGCAATGGCTCGTCCAGCGGGAACTGACTGAAGTCGAAGAAGCTGAAATAGCGGCTCAGGAACTTCACTGCATAATCGACATCGACCTCTTCGATCAACGCCCGATAATTGTCGCGCGCTTCGTCTTCGGTATCGCCAAGAATTGGGCGGATCGACGGGAATATCAGCAGATGATCGGGGTTGCGGCCGTAGCCCTTGGCGCGGGTTTTCAGATCGTTGTAGATATCCTTGGCGCGCGGCAGTTCGCCTGTGGCAACAGAATCTGAAAACACGCCATCGGCATGGGCCGCGGCCAGATCGCGGCCTACCTCGGAAGCGCCGGCCTGGAACACGATCGGCCGCCCTTGCGGCGAACGCTCCATGTTCAACGGTCCCTGCACCCTGAAGAACTCGCCGACGTGGTCCAGCGTATGCATCTTGTCGCGGTCGACGTAGACGCCGCTTGCCTTGTCGCGGACGAAGGCATCGTCCTCCCACGATTCCCACAGGCCCTTGACCACTTCGATGTACTCGCGGGCGATGCGGTAGCGCAGGGAATGCTCGTGCAGCTTGTCGTGGCCGTGGTTGCGGGCCACGCCTTCAAGCGCCGAAGTAACGGCATTCCAGCCGGCGCGGCCGCCGCTGATGATGTCCAGCGACGCCAGTTGTCGGGCGGTGGTGAACGGCTCGCTGTACGACGTGCTGAACGTGCCCAGCAGACCGATGTGGGTGGTCCTGGCCGAAATCGCCGACAACGCCGACAACGGCTCTAACCGGCTCAGGAAGTGGTCGGTGGAATCCTTGGTGATGTAGGCCGAGTCGGCAATGAAACCGAAGTCGAACTTGCCCTCCTCTCCGATCTGTGCATATTCGGTATAGGCATCAATGCTGACGCTGCCGTTTGCGCGCACGTCGGGATTGCGCCAGTGGCCGCCGCCGCCCTGTAGACCAATCGCCAGCTTCAGTTGTCTCTTTCCGTTCTTGCTCATGTCGACCCTCGTGGAATGGACGGAGGCGGCCGCCTGCAGTGAAATCATTCTGGGCGCCGCCCGTTCGCCGGAACGGCGGACTCGTTCAGTCCATCGCCAACGATGCCGGCGGACGCCAACGCAAAAGGCGCGTTTCCGTATGTGTGGCCAGCAAATGCAGCCCGTAACCGATCACCCCGGCCACCAGCATGCCGACCAGGGTGATGTCCATTGCCGATGTCTCCTGGCCCTCGATCAGCAATTTGCCTATGCCGGGACTGCTGGTCATCAGGTATTCCGCACCCAGGGTCGCTCCCCAGGCGCTGATCAGCGCGATGTGCGCGCCGCTGAGGATCGACCGCCGCCGCCGAGGGCAGGATCAGGCGGAAGAATGTTTGTGCGCGCGTGAACCGCAAGACTCGAACCACTTCCAGCAGGTCGCGACCTATTCCGGCCACCCCCCCGGCGGTATTGAGCATGATCGGGAAGAACGCGGCGATAGACACGAACACGACCTTGCTGGCTTCGCCAAGACCGAACCAGACCATGATCAGCAGCACCCAGGCGAACAGAGACACCTGCCGCAACGCGTGCAGACTTGGCCCGAGCAGGCGCTGTGCCAGCGGCAACGCGCCTGCCAGCACACCGACCAGCACACCGGCGGCGCCACCGATGAAGAAGCCCGCCGCGGTACGCGCCAGGCTGCCCCCGATCGAACTCCACAGGAGCGCGGTGCCGGCCAGGTGCCAGCCAGTTTCCAGCACCCGTCCCAGCGATACATAGAGACTGGCGCCACCGTCGCCCAGAGCGAAGGCTGCCCACCAGATCAGCACCAGCACCAGCGGCAACGCCAGCGCGCGACGCAGCCGGCGATACCTGGATGCCGTGACGCCGGCTCGTTGCCCACGATCGCGTTGCAGCGCGCCCGCCCGCAGGCCGTCACGCCATGCGCTCACGATCGGCCTCCAAAGGCCGGCCGGCGCCAGCGCAGCAGCCTGGCCTCCATGCCGGCGAGAATGCGGTCCTGCAGCAGACCGATCAGGCCTATCACCAGCGCCATCGCCAGCACCAGATTCATCTGGAAAAGCTGCTGGCCGCTGACCATCAGGTAGCCCAAGCCCTCAGAGGCCGCCATGAATTCGACTGCCACCAGGACGAAGAACGAGACGCTCAGGCCCAGGCGCAGGCCGCTCCATATCTGCGGCAACGCCGCGGGCAGCACCACCCGCAGCAACCGCTGGCCGGCACTGAAGCGGTACACACCCGACAGTTCGAAATAGTGACGAGGCACGCTACGGACACCACCGTAGGTGTTCAGCGCCACCGGCACCAGTGCGGCCTTGGCTATCAGCACGATCTTCAACGCTTCACCCACTCCCAGCAGCATCACCAGCAGCGGCACCCAGCCGAGCAGCGGCAGATACACGGCGGCGCAGAATGAAGGATCGAAGTATTCCCGGAAAGTGCGGGAGAGGCCCATCGCCGCGCCCAATAGCAGGCCCAGTCCGGCACCAAGAGCGAAGCCGTAGAAAACCCGTCGCAAGCTGATCGACAAGGCGGCCCCGAGCTCTCCGCTGCCTACACTGGACGACAGCGCGTCCCATACCGCTCCAGGGCCGGGCAAAGTCTGTTCCGACAGCCACTGCTGGCGCGATGCCAGCGTCCACAGCAGCAACGCCGCGACCGGCACGATCAGGCCATACAGTCCGCTGCCCAGCGAGAGCAGGCGGCGCAACATGGATGAATTGAGCTGCCAGGCTCGCACGCACTCCACCAAGTCCCAAGGCCACACGCAGAAGCTGCAACCTAACGACCCGCCATCGTCATCCAAAGCAAAAATACCGGCATTGCATGGCCTGTTTCCGCATAATGCGGTGCACATGCTCGGAATTGCGCGCTTGCGCCGCCGCACTAATGGCGGCGGACAATATCCTTATGCCAACGGCTTATCGGCGAAGCCGGCGTCAGGCTTGCCGCTGAGCCGCGCTGCGACCATGTGGAGCTATTCGCTTCCGGCCTGCTCGACACCGACATTGGTCGGCGCCGCCTCGTACACCTGCCGCTCCAGCAGACCGGTCTCGCGCGCGACCAGCACCGGCACCAGCATCTGCCCGGTGACGTTGGTCATGGTGCGCATCATGTCCAGCACGCGGTCGATCGCGTACAGGTAGCCGATCACCGTCAGCGGCAGGCCGGCGGCGCTGAGCACCACGGTGGCCATCACCACCGCCGTGCCAGGCACGCCGGCGGTGCCGAAGCTGCCCAGCACCGAGGCGATCAGCACGATGAAATACTGGTCGGCGGTCAGCGGCACGCCGGTGTACTGGGCGATGAACAGCGCGCACAGCGCCGGGTAGATCGCCCCGCAGCCGTCCATCTTGATGCTCGCGCCCAGCGGCACGGCGAAGGCGGCGTAGTCCTTGTCGACGCCCAGGTTGTGGGTGATCGAACGCAGCGCCACCGGCATGGCGGCGAAGCTGGACGAGCTGACGAAGGCCACCTGCATGCCCGGCGAGGCGCCGCGCAGGAACTTCCACGGGTTCAGCCCGTGTGCCAGCAGCAGCCCGCCGTACACCACCACGATCTGGATCGCGCAGGCCAGGTACAGGGCGACGACGAAGTTGCCCAGCGGCAGCAGCTTGCCGAAGCCGTAGCCGCCCACCAGCGCCGCGATCAGGCCGAAGGTGCCGATCGGCGTGACCTCCAGCACGAAGCGGGTGACCTGGATCGCCACCTGGCCCAGCTGCTCGCTCAGCCTGCGCGCCTGGGCCACCTTTTCGCCCAGCCTGACCATGGCGAAGCCGATCAGCGCGGCCACGAAGATCACCGGCAGGATCGAGCCGCGCCCGGCGGCCAGCACGGTTTCGCCGGCGGCGTTGCTGCGGGTGCCGATGCCGGCCAGCGCGAACACCACGTTGGACGGCACCACGTCCAGCAGCACCTGCGCCACGCTGGGCACGTCGCGCGGCTTCCAGTTCGCGGCCAGTTGCAGCCCGGCCTTGCCCGCGCCCGGCTGCAGCAGCGTGCCCACCGCCAGGCCCACGCACACCGCCAGCGCGGCGGTGACGACGAACCACAGGAAGGTGCGCCCGCCCAGCGCCGCCACCGACTTCTGCCCGTGCAGCGCCGAGATCGCGTTGATCACCGCGAAGAACACCAGGGGGATGGCGATCATCTTGATCAGGGTGACGTACAGGTCGCCGAGCGGGCCGAACCAGGTCTCCGCGCGCGGCCCCAGCAGCCAGCCGGCCAGTGCGCCGAGCACGAAGCCGGCCAGCACGCGCTGCCAGAAGGGGATGGCCAGCCAGGCCCGGACCAGTTTCATCGCGGCGGTTCCAGATGCGGGAAGCATCGCAACCTTAGCTCAACCGGCTGCGGCGGCGAAACGGCGCCATCGCAACGATCAGATTTGCTCGACCGCCCTGGGTCGTCCCAGGGCATTACACGGCTTCCGCGCCGACACCGCTGCCGCGATGGCCATGGCGGCAGCGGCCAGGGCGACGAGCAAGGCCATGAAGATCCCCGCCGGCCTGCAGGACTGCTGCCGAAGGCTTTTCATGGTTGGATCGTCAGCCCGCACGGTCCGACCAGACGGCGAACTCGTTGCCGCTCGGCTCGGTGAAGTGGAACCTGCGGCCGCCGGGAAACGAAAAGATCGGCTTCACCACCTCTCCGCCGGCGGCCTCGACCTTGGCCAGCGTGTCCTCGAGATGCTGGCTGTAGAAGACGATCAGAGCACTGCCCCGGCTGGTGCGCGCGGCCAGCTCGGACCTGAAGAAGCCGCCATCCAGGCCCTGATCCGCGAAGGCGGCATAGTCCGGCCCATAGGCCTGAAATGTCCATCCGAACGCCGCCTGGAAGAAGCGCTGGGTGGCCTCCAGGTCACGTGCGGGGAATTCCACGTAGTCGATCTTCTCGTGTGCCGGCATGACGTTCTCCTGTATGGGCAACAATATGGGCAACAACCTCTGCCAAGGGCGGTCCCTCGCTCAGAACGGCTTGGCGATCGCCAGGTACAGCACGCCCAACAGCAGCACGACCGGCAGTTCGTTGAAGATGCGCAGGGCGCGAGCGGACGGCAGGGCGCGGCCCTTGTCCAGGCCCTTGAGCCAGCGCCCGGCGAGGGTGAAGTGGGCCAGCAGCAGCGCGACCAGCACGAGCTTGGCGTGCAGCCAGCCGCCGCTCATATGGAAGACCAGCCACAGCGCCAGGCCGAACAGGACGGCGATGCCGAACACGATGTGGCCGAAGCGGTACAGGCGCCGCCCCATCAGCACCAACCGCGCACGCGCCGCCGGTTCGTCGCCGGCTTCGGCGATGTTGACAAGGATCCGCGGCAGATAGAACACCGCCGCCATCCAGGCGATCACGAACAACAGATGGAAGCTCTTGGTCCACAGGAACAGCATGGCGGGGCCTGCGCGCTATCGGGAGCGCAAGGATAGCCTCGAAGGAGAAACCGCTACGCTCTTGCCGATTCCCGATTCCCGATTCCCGATTCCCGATTCCCCAATCCCCATGCCCAAGCACTACGACCACGCCTACTTCCAGCACTGGTACCGCGGCCGCCGCGACATCGGCGGCGCGGCGCGGCTGGCGCGCAAGGTCGCGCTGGCGGTGGCCTGCGCCGAGTACTGGCTGGAACGGCCGATCCGCACGGTGCTGGACGTCGGTGCCGGCGAGGCGGCCTGGCGGGCGCCGCTGCTGAAGCTGCGCCCGCGCCTGCGCTACCTGGCCTTCGACGCCAGCCCGTGGGCGGTGCGCCGCTACGGCCGCCATCGCGATCTGCACCTGGCCGCATTCGCCGACTTCGCCCGGCTGCGGCCCTGTCCGCCGGCGGACCTGCTGGTGTGCGCCGACGTCCTCCACTACCTGGCCGATGCCGAATTCGAACGCGGCCTGCCGGGGCTGGCCGAACTGTGCGGCGGGGTGGCCTTCCTGGAGACCTTCACCGCCGCCGATGAGATCGAGGGCGACCTGGACGGTTTCGTCGCCCGCACGCCGGCCTGGTACCGGCGCCGGTTGGCCGGGGCCGGCTTCGTCCCGGCCGGCTCGCACTGCTGGATCGGCCCGGCGCTGGCCGGCCACGCCGCGGCGCTGGAGACCTGCGGCTGAACGGCCGCGTGCCCGCTGCGGCCGGGTGCGCTATGCTGCGCCGCGCAATAACCCGCTGATCCACAAGGCGCCGTCGATGCTCCTCTATCACTGGCACGAACTGGGCCGGCAGTGGTTGTCCCCCTGGGTGCACCAGGCCGACGCCAACGCCCGCATCTTTTCCGACCCCAACAGCTGGCTGTCCACCCTGCCGGGTGCCGAGCGCGTGGCCGCGGCCAACGAGCTGATGCACAGGCTGGGCAAGGACTACGAAAAGCCCGAATGGGACATCCCGGAGGTGCGGATCGACGGCCATGCCGTGCCGGTGATCCTGCAGGAAGCGGTGGTCAAGCCGTTCTGCCGGCTGCTGCGCTTCAAGCGCTACACCGACGATCCGGCACTGATCGCGCGCCTGAAGGAGCAGCCCACCGTGCTGGTGGTGGCGCCGCTGTCCGGCCACCACGCCACCCTGCTGCGCGACACCGTGCGCACCCTGCTGCAGGACCACAAGGTCTACGTCACCGAGTGGATCGACGCGCGCATGATCCCCGAGTCGGCCGGGCCGTTCGGGCTGGACGACTACGTCGCCTACGTGCAGGAGTTCATCCGCCACATCGGCGCGGACAAGGTGCACGTGATGAGCGTGTGCCAGCCCACCGTGCCGGTGCTGGCCGCAGTGTCGCTGATGGCCGCGGCCGGCGAGCCCACCCCGCGCTCGCTGGTGATGATGGGCGGGCCGATCGACGCGCGCCGCAATCCCACCCAGGTCAACGACCTGGCCACCCACAACCCGCTGGCCTGGTTCGAGAACAACGTCATCCACACCGTGCCGCCGCCCTACCCCGGCCAGGGCCGGCACGTCTATCCCGGTTTCCTGCAGCACGCCGGCTTCCTGGCCATGAACCCCAGCCGCCACTTCATGTCGCACTGGGACTTCTACACCAACCTGGTCAAGGGCGATCTGGACGACGCCGACGCGCACCGCCGCTTCTACGACGAGTACAACGCGGTGCTGGACATGCCGGCCGAGTTCTATCTGGACACCATCCGCATCGTGTTTCAGGATTTCCTGCTGCCGCGCGGGCAGTGGAAGATCAAGGGCAGGAAGGTCGATCCGGCCGCCATCCACGACACCGCGCTGATGAGCATCGAGGGCGAGCTGGACGACATCTCCGGCGCTGGCCAGACCGCCGCCGCGCATGGCCTGTGCACCGGCATCCCCGCCGACCGCCACCGGCACCTGACCGTGGAGGGCGCCGGCCACTACGGCATCTTCAGCGGCCGCCGCTGGCGCGAGAAGGTCTATCCGCAGGTCCGGGATTTCTTCGCCCGCTACAACCGCCCCGATCCGGCTGCAAGGAAGGCGCCGGCGCGGGTGCGCAAGGCAGCGGCCTGAACCGGCGGCCAGGCCACGCCGATGGTGTACGAGGCCGACGGCAAGCAATACCCGTTGATCGTGGCCACTGGCCGCCATTTCATGGAGACCCGCGCAGACGACTATGCGATCGCCTGTGCGCTGCCGTGATCCAAGGCCGCGCATGCCACGAACAAGCCCGCCATCCGGTGGGCCTGTTCGTTTTCGCCACCTCTCACACCGCCGGCTCGCGCACCAGCAGGTGCTTGGCCAGCCAGCCGTGGAACTTGCCGATGGCGCGTGCCAGATGCAGGGTGGCGAACAGCAGCACGATACCGAACAGCGGCGTCAGCCACAGCAACCACGGCATCGTCCACAACAGGTTGTCACCGTCGTACCAGAAGCCGAACAGATGGCTGTCCAGCAGGCTCAACGGCGACAGGATGCAGGCGACCGCCGTCGACAACAGCGTCGTGGCCACGCTGAAATATGCAATGCCCAGCGGCAGCATCAGCAGGAAGTACAGCATCGTCGACCAGGTGCGCGCATCGGTGAACAGCTCGCCGATGCGGGCCATCCAGGGCCGGTCGCGCTGGCTGTAGGGCGGCCGGCGCGGCATGCGCTCGCCCAGCAGGGTCTCGACGATGCGCCCTTCCACCAGCGACAGCAGCCGGGTCGAGGCCAGGAACAGCAGCAGCAGCGGGATGCCAACGATCAGGACCAGCAGGCCCGCCGACAGGCTGGCGCCGACCGCCACCCAGGTGAAGTAGAAGATGCCGGTGGCCAGCGCCAGCAGCATGTAGAACAGCGCGCCGTAGGTGCGCGGGTCGGCGGCCACGCCGAAGAACTTGCCGAGCAGCGATCCGCGCGGCGGCGGCGGCGGCGGGCGCAGCGCGCGAGCCACCTTGACCTCGGTGTCGCGGTAGATCTCGGCCACTTCCTCCGGCGCACCGTAGCTGCCGGCGACCGCGGCGATCACCTCGGCCTCGGACCTGCCCGGCCCGCCCTGGGCGGATTGTTCGGCCAGTTCCGAACGCAGGTATTCCTCGGCGTCGTACAGGGCGTCCTGGATCATCGCCGGGTCGGCGCCCTTCAACGCCGCGCGCAGCTGCTCCAGGTACTCGGGGATGGTGGTGGGCAGGCCTTGGGCGTTCATTCAACGGCTCCTTCCAGGACGGAATCGACGGAATCTCGGGTGGCTTTCCAGGCCGCGGCCCAGGCTTGCAGGGCCGCGCGGCCGGCGCGGGTGATGCGGTAGTAGCGGCGCGGCGGTCCGGCCACGGAAGGTTCGACGAAGCTCTCCAGCAGGCCAGCGCCCTCCAGGTTGCGCAGTACCGGGTACAGCGCGCTCTGCTTGCCCGCCAGCACGCCCTCACCGACCTTCTCCAGCTGCTTGGCGATCAGGTAGCCGTATTGCGGTTCGCCGGCGCGCGCCAGCACCGCCAGCAGGGCCAGCGAGACCGTGCCGGCACTGAGCTCCTTCTGGAATTTGCGCAGCTGCAGCTCGTCTTCCGCCATGGCCGGACTCTGTTTCCTATGCCGGAGTGGATTCTATCCATGACTTCGCTATAGTGACTGTGCCATTAGTCACGTGCCGCCCGGTCGGTGCGGTTGCCGCCGTCACCGGTACTGGCGCAGGATGGCCCGCATGATCGATACCCCCTCCCGCTCCCGCCCGCCTGCCCGGGCTGCCCGACAGCGTCATCACCTGCGCCGCCTACGACCGCAGCGGCCGGCGCACCGACATCGGCCTGGACCAGATCAGCGACGGGCTGGCGCATCTATTCTCTGCGCCCCCACTTTTTCCAGATATGCTCGGGAACCCTTGATAAACCTGCTGTATCGGGTGGTGGCGTAGTCCAGCGAAATGCGATGCTGGAGTCATCGTGAAACGAAAAAAGCGGGCCGCAGCCCGCTTTTTTCGTTACGCCGGCGCTGGCGCGGGGATCAGCCCGCGATGCCCTCGCCTTCCTCGACGGCCTTCATCGACAGGCGGATGCGGCCCTGCTTGTCGACCTCCAGCACCTTGACCTTGACCACGTCGCCTTCCTTGAGCTTGTCGGAGACCTTCTCCACGCGCTCGGAGGAGATCTGCGAGACGTGCACCAGGCCGTCCTTGCCGGGGGCGATGGTCACGAACGCGCCGAAGTCCATCAGCTTGGCGACCTTGCCCTCGTAGATGCGGCCGGGCTCGACGTCGCTGGTGATCTGCTCGATGCGCGCCTTGGCGGCCTGGGCGGCGGCGCCGTTGACCGAGGCGATGGTGATGGTGCCGTCGTCCTGGATGTCGATCTGGGTGCCGGTTTCCTTGGTGATGGCCTGGATCACCGAGCCGCCCTTGCCGATCACCTCGCGGATCTTGTCCGGGTGGATCTTGATGGTCAGCAGGCGCGGAGCGTACTCGCTCAGCTCCGGCCGCGGCGCGGTCAGGCCCTTGGCCATCTCGCCGAGGATGTGCAGGCGGCCGGCCTTGGCCTGGGCCAGCGCGGTCTTCATGATCTCCTCGGTGATGCCGTCAATCTTGATGTCCATCTGCAGCGCGGACACGCCTTCGGCGCTACCGGCGACCTTGAAGTCCATGTCGCCCAGGTGGTCCTCGTCGCCGAGGATGTCGGACAGCACGACGTAGCGGTCGCCTTCCTTGACCAGGCCCATGGCGATGCCCGCCACCGGCGCCTTGACCGGCACGCCGGCGTCCATCAGCGCCAGCGAGGAGCCGCACACCGAGGCCATCGACGAGGAGCCGTTGGACTCGGTGATCTCCGACACCACGCGGATGGTGTACGGGAACTCCTCGATGCTCGGCATCACCGCCAGCACGCCGCGCTTGGCTAGGCGGCCGTGGCCGATCTCGCGGCGCTTGGGCGCGCCGAAGCGGCCGCACTCGCCCACCGAGAACGGCGGGAAGTTGTAGTGGAAAAGGAAATTCTCTTTGTATTCGCCGGCGATGGCGTCGATGACCTGGCCGTCGCGGGCGGTGCCCAGGGTGACCACCACGATCGCCTGGGTTTCGCCGCGGGTGAACAGCGCCGAGCCGTGGGTGCGCGGCAGCACGCCGGCCTTCACGCTGATCGGGCGCACGGTGTCCAGCGCGCGGCCGTCGATGCGGACCTTGGTGTCCAGCACCGAATCACGCAGGGTGCGGTACTCCAGCTCGCCGAATTCCTTCGACAGCTCGGCCTTGTCCCAGCCCTCGGCCTCGGCGCGGCCGGCCAGCTGCTCGGTCACGTCCTTCTTGATCGCGGCGATGGCGTCGCGGCGCTGCAGCTTGTCGTGGATCTTGAAGGCGTCGGCCAGCTGGCCGCCGACGGCTTCCTTCAGCGCGGCGATCAGGGCTTCGTTCTTGGCCGGGGCCACCCAGTCGGACGGCTTGGTGCCGGCCTCGACGACCAGTTCGTTGATCGCATTGATGACCTTCTGCAGCTCGCGGTGGCCGAAGGTGACCGCGCCCAGCATCACTTCCTCGCTCAGCAGCTGCGCTTCGGATTCGACCATCAGCACGGCGTTAGCGGTGCCGGCCACGACCAGTTCCAGCTTCGATTCCTTCAGTTCGGAAACGGTCGGGTTGAGGAGGTACTGGCCGTCCTTGTAGCCGACCTTGGCCGCGCCGATGGGGCCCTGGAACGGGGTGCCGGCCAGCGCCAGTGCCGCCGAGGCGCCGATCAGCGCCGGGATGTCGCCGTCCACTTCCGGGTTCAGCGAGATCACCTGGGCGATGATCTGCACTTCGTTCTTGTAGTCCTCGGGGAACAGCGGACGGATCGGACGGTCGATCAGGCGGCTGATCAGCGTTTCCTTCTCGGTCGGACGCCCCTCACGCTTGAAGAAGCCGCCGGGGATGCGGCCGCCGGCGTAGAACTTCTCAACGTAGTCGACTGTCAGCGGGAAGAAGTCCTGGCCCTCGCGCGCGCTCTTGGCGGCGACGGCGCTGACCAGCAGTACGGTGTCGTCGACGTTGACGATGACGGCGCCGCTGGCCTGGCGGGCGATCTCGCCGGTCTCAAGGGTGACGGTGTGCTTGCCGTACTGGAAGGTTTTGGTGATTTTTGCCACGTTGGGTTCGTCCTGTGTCTGAAGTTTTTCCGCGCCCGGCCCCTGCCGCACGCGGTCGATGATGCGATGGCGTTGTTCCGCGGGCGGAAAAACGAACCGCGGCGCATCGCTGCGCCGCGGCGGGTATGTCGGTGTCAGCGGCGCAGGCCGAGTTTCTCGATCAGCGCTTTGTAGCGCACGGCGTCCTTGCGGTGCAGGTAGTCGAGCAGGCTGCGGCGGCGATTGACCAGCTGCAGCAGGCCGCGGCGGCTGTGATGGTCCTTCTTGTGGGTCTTGAAGTGCTCGGACAGCTGCTCGATGCGAGCGGTGATCAGGGCGACCTGGACTTCCGGCGAGCCGGTGTCGTTGGCGCCGCGCGCATGGTCGGCGATGACTTTCTGGGTATCGATGGACATGGGGTTTCCTGTGTGATGCGGAGCCTGCAGGAACGCGGAACTGTCCGGTCCGTGCACCGCTGGGCTCGCCGTCTGCTGGGATGGCCGGGAACGGCCGCGAAGGGCCCGGGTAAATCGGGCGGCGACATTCTAGGCCCCCCGACCTTTGCGGACAAGGGCTTAGCGAACTACCGAGGGAACCGGCGGCGGATTGAACAGCCGCTGCGGCGAGAGCAACCCGTCGGCGCTGAGCTGGCCCAGGCCCAGGGCGGCGCCGTCGGCGCTGAACACGGCCACCGTCCCGGCCGGGCCCGGCACCCGGTTCAGGCGCTGGCCCTGGCGCAGACGGGTCGCCGCCTCCAGGGTCAGGTCGATGCGCGGCAGCCCGACCAGCGCGGCCTCCAGCGGCAGCAGGCAGGCGTGCAGGCCGTGGCGGTCACGCCCGGCCAGGGCCTGCAGTTGCTCCAGCGTCCACATCCGCGGCTCGCGGAACGGGTCCACCCACAGCCGCCGCAGTTCGGCCACGTGGGCGCCGCAGCCCAGCGCCTCGCCCAGGTCGCGCACCAGGCTGCGCACGTAGGTGCCCGAGCCGCATTCCACATGCAGGCGCAGCAGCGGCTGGCCGCCGTCGAGCAGATCGGCGGCCGAGAGCAGTTCGAAGCGGCGCACCGCCACCTCGCGCTCCTCCACCTCCACCGGCTCGCCGCGGCGGGCCTTGGCGTAGAGCGGTTCGCCGCCGCGCTTGAGCGCCGAATAGATCGGCGGGCGCTGGCGGATGGTCCCGGTCAGGCCGCGCAGGGCGGCGTCGATGCGCTCGACCGAATACGCCTGCACCGGCCGCTCGCGCAGCACCTGGCCCTCGGCGTCGTCGGTGTCGGTCACCTGGCCGAGCCGGGCCACGGTGTCGTAGGCCTTGTGGGCGCCCAGCAGGCCGCCGGCGATCTTGGTCGCCTCGCCGAAGCAGAGCGGCAGCAGGCCGGTGGCCAGCGGGTCGAGCGCACCGGTGTGGCCGCCCTTCTCGGCGAGGAACACCCGCCGCGCCTGCTGCAGGGCCTGGTTCGAACTGAGCCCGCGCGGCTTGTCCAGCAGCAGGATGCCGTCCACGCGGCGAAAGGCGGGCTTGGCCGGCTTGTGCATCATCGGCGCGATTGTAGGCGGGCGCGGTCGCCGCGCCTATCGCGCCCGGCCGCGCAGGAGCGCACCGCAGGGGCGCGATGGGGCTTTCGCGCGCAAGCCCGATCGCGCCCCTGCGGTGCACTTCCACTACGACGACTCGGTCGACCGCGGCGAGCGCATCGAGGCCCTGCTGCGCAGCAACCTGCCGTCGTAGGAGCGCACCGCAGGGGGGCGATCGGGCTTGCGCGCGAAAGCCCCATCGCGCCCCAGCGGTGCGCTCCTGCGCGG
>JASGEB010000097.1:0-3740 GCA_047606785.1 Pseudoxanthomonas sp. | reverse complement strand
GTAGTTCAGCTGGTTAGAATGCTGGCCTGTCACGCCGGAGGTCGCGGGTTCGAGTCCCGTCCGCTCCGCCATCTGCATTCAAGAGGCCCCCGGGCGACTGGGGGCCTTGTCTTGTCGGGCTTCGCCCGGCCAGACGCCCGGAAAACGCGGAGCGGTAGTTCAGCTGGTTAGAATGCTGGCCTGTCACGCCGGAGGTCGCGGGTTCGAGTCCCGTCCGCTCCGCCACTTGCCGAAGACGCCCCGGTACGCCGGGGCGTCTTTTTTTCGGTTCTTCTACCGATTGCGGGGAATAGCAGTTCCAAGCCCTTGCGCGTACCGGCTTCGGAAAGCAGCGTAGCCCCCGGCGGGGATGCTCCTCGGCTCGGTCAGACATCCATGTCTGACTCGCCGCCGCAGGCCATCCTTGGCCTGCTTTCCGCATCCCCACCGAAGCCAGCGCCACAATGGCGGTCGCGCCGGACGGGCACCGGCACGGCGGCGGGCCGGCGGGTTAAACTGCGCGGCTTATTCGAAGCCCGACCGTTCCCAAGATGCTGCAGACACTCCGCGAAAAGACTTCCGGCTGGATCGCCACCCTGGTGATGGGCCTGCTGATCGTGCCGTTCGCCTTCGTCGGCGTGAACCAGTACCTGTCCGGCGGCAACGACACCACGGTGGCGCGCGTGCAGGCGCCGCCGACCTGGTGGCCGTCGGCGCCGTCGTGGTGGCCGTTGTCGATGCTCTGGCAGCAGGAGAACGTGGACCAGGAGGAATACCGGCGCACGCTGGAACTGGTGCGCCAGCGCCAGCAGGCGCAGCAGGGCGACGCCTTCGACGCGCGCGCGTTCGACTCGGCCGAGAACAAGCGCGCCATCGTCGACCAGCTGGTCAACCAGAAGGCGCTGCAGCTGGCAGCGCGGCGGATGGGCATCACCGTGCCCGACCAGTCGCTGCGCGAGGCCATCGCCAACGACCCGACCTTCCAGTCCGACGGCAAGTTCGACCCGACCACCTACGCGGCCGCGCTGGCCCAGCGCGGGTTGAGCCCGGTCGGCTACCAGCGCCAGCTGCGCGACCAACTGGTGCTGGCGCTGGTGCCGCAGGCGGTGAGCGATTCGGTCTTCGCCACCGATGCGCAGGTCACCCAGTTGCTGCAGATCCTGGGCGAGACGCGCGATGTGACCCTGGCGCAGATGCCGGCGCCGACGCTGGATGCGGCGGCGGTGTCCGAGGCGGAGATCAAGTCCTGGTACGACGGCCACCGCAGGAGCTTCGAGCGGCCCGAGCAGGTGAGCATCGAGGCGGTGGACATGGATGCGGCCACGCTGCCGGCGCCGCCGGAGCCGGACGAGGCGGCGCTGCGCAAGGCCTACGCCGAGCAGTCCTCGCGCTTCAACACCGAGCAGCGGCTGGCCTCGCACATCCTGGTGGCGGTGCCGGAAGGCGCCGATGCGGCCGCGCAGAAGGCCGCCCAGGCCAAGGCCGAGAAGCTGGCCGTGCAGGCGCGCGCGCCGGGCGCGGACTTCGCCGCGCTGGCCAAGGCCAATTCCGACGATCCCGGCTCCAAGGCGCAGGGCGGTGACCTGGGCTGGGTCAGCCGTGGCGCGATGGTGTCGGAGTTCGAACAGGCACTGTTCGCGATGAAGCCCGGCGAGATCTCCGCGCCGGTCAAGACCCAGTTCGGCTGGCACGTGATCGACCTGCGCGAGGTCAAGGGCGAGGCGGTCAAGCCGTTCGAGGAGGTGCGCGCGCAACTGGCCAGCGAGGCGCAGGCCCAGGCCCGCGCCCATGCCTACAACGAAGTGGCCGGCAAGCTGGTCAGCGCCACCCTGGACAACCCCGACAGCCTGGCCCAGGCCGCCGCCGGCCTGGGGCTGCAGGTACAGAAGCTGGGCCCGTTCTCACGCGCCGACGCGCCGGGCATCGCCGCCAACCCGGCGGTGCTGCGCCAGGCCTTCTCCACCAGCCTGATCGACGACCGCAGCGTCAGCCCGCTGATCAAGATCAGCGACACCCACGGCGTGGTGATCCGGGTGATCGACCACAGCGAGGCCCAGCAGCAGCCGCTGGACAAGGTGCGCGACGCGGTGGTCGCCGCCATCCACGCCGACCGCACCGCCAAGGCCGCCAAGGCCGCCGTCGACGCGCTGGTGGAGAAAGTGCGCAAGGGTGGCTCGCTCAAGCAGCTGGCCGAGGCCGACCACCTGCAGGTGGCCAGCTTCCCCAACATGCAGCGCGGCATGCCGATTCCGTCGCCGAAGGGCGCGCAGGCGATCTTCGCCACGCCGGCCCCGGAGGCGGGCAAGGTGGCGGCGGGCGCGACCACCGGCAACGACGGCGGCTGGGTGGTGTTCACCGTCGACAAGGTCAGCGCCGGCGATCCGGGCAAGGCCAGCCCGGCCGAGCGCGACCAGCTCAAGACGCAGGTCGAGCGCATCTACGCCGATGCCGACCTGGGCCAGTTCATGGACGACACCCGCAAGTCGTTCAAGGTGACCGTGAACGAGGACAAGCTGTAGCCGGCTCGCGCCTGATTACGCTGCGCAATGCACAAGGCCCGGCAATGCCGGGCCTTGTCGTTTCTCCGCCGCATCCGCAAGCGGCGGCCCGGGTGCGGTTCAGGCAGCCGGTTCGGTGTCGATGCCGGTCATGCCCAGGATGTTGTAGCCGGCGTCGACGTAGGTGACTTCGCCGGTGACGCCGGCGGCCAGATCCGAGCACAGGAAGGCGGCGACGTTGCCGACGTCCTCGATGGTCACCGTGCGGTGCAGCGGCGCGTACTGCTCGACGTGGCCGAGGATCTTCCTGAAGCCGGCGATGCCGGAGGCGGCCAGGGTCTTGATCGGGCCGGCCGAGACCGCGTTGACGCGGATGCCGTCGCGCCCCAGGTCCAGCGCCAGGTAGCGGGTGGTCGCCTCCAGGCTGGCCTTGGCCACGCCCATCACGTTGTAGTTGGCCAGCGCGCGCTCGGCGCCCAGGTAGGTCAGGGTGACCAGGGCGCCGTTGCGGCCGGCCATCAGCGGCCGCGCGGCCTTGGCCAGGGCGGCGAAGGAATAGGCGGAGATGTCGTGGGCGAGAGCGAAGTTGGCGCGGGTCAGGCCGTCGAGGAAATTGCCGGCGATCGCCTCGCGCGGGGCGAAGGCGATGGCGTGGACGAGGATGTCCAAGCCGTCCCAGTGCTGGCCCAGCTGCTCGAAGCAGGCGGCGATCTGGGCGTCGTCGCTCACGTCCAGCGGCAGCACGATGTCGCTGCCCTGATGCTCATGGCGAAGCGCCGCCGCGGCCTTCTCCACCCGGCTCTTGAGCTTGTCGTTCTGGTAGGTGAAGGCCAGTTGCGCGCCTTCGCGGTGCATGGCCTCGGCGATGCCCGAGGCGATGGAACGGTCGCTGGCGATGCCGGTGATCAGGGCGCGCTTGCCTTGCAGGAAACCCATGGTGTGCTCGCAGTGGGGAAACCGGAGCATTTTGCCATGCGCGCGCGGGCGCGCCGGACGCCCGGGTATGGGCGAGGGCGCTCAGGGCGTGTCCAGGCGCAGCACCATCCCCGGCTTGATCACCGCGCGCGGACCCAGGCCGTTGGCCTGCAGCAGGGCCTTGGGCGCGATGCCGTAGCGCTTGCCGATCGACCATGCCGATTCGCCGCGGGCCACGGTGTGGGTGCGGGCGGCGCCGGTCGCGGCGCCAGCGCCGCCGGCCGCACTGGAGTCGTCGGCCGGATCGGCGACGGCGCCGACCCCGAGCGCATCGGCATCGCCGCCGGG
>JASGEB010000096.1:0-10633 GCA_047606785.1 Pseudoxanthomonas sp. | reverse complement strand
GCCCTGGCCTGGCGCGAGGCCGCCGCCGCGCTGACCCGCGCCCGCGCCCGCGCCGGCAGGGAGCTGGCCGAGCGGACCTCCGCCCTGATCGTCGAGCTGGGCATGGGCGGCGGACGGCTGCAAGTGGCGCTGGAGCCGGTCGCCGGCGACCGCCCCGATCCGCAGGGCGCCGAGCGGGTCGAACTGCTGGTGTCGGCCAACGCCGGCCAGCCGCCGCGGCCGCTGCGCAAGGTCGCTTCCGGCGGCGAACTCTCGCGCATCTCGCTGGCCATCGAAGTGGCCACGCTGGGCGCGGACGCGGTGCCGACCATGGTCTTCGACGAGGTCGATTCGGGCATCGGCGGCGCAGTGGCCGACATCGTCGGCCGCAGGCTGCGCGCGCTGGGCGGGCAGCGCCAGGTGCTGTGCGTGACCCACCTGCCGCAGGTGGCGGCCCAGGGCCACGCCCACTACCGGGTCAGCAAGGCGCCGGTGGACGGCATGACCCAGTCCTCGGTGCAGGCGCTGGACCCGGCCAGCCGCCAGGAGGAAGTGGCGCGCATGCTCGGCGGGATGGAGGTCAGCCAGGAAGCACGCGCGGCGGCGCGGCGCTTGCTGCAGGAAGGACGGGATTCGGGGCCTGGGATGCGGGACCCGGGACCCGGGACCCGGGACCCGTAAAGGCCGGCTTCGTTATCGATTCGGCTCGTCCTATGTATGGACTTGCAAGAGCCCGCGGCATTACCGGCAAAACCTGCTTTTCTCCGGGTCCCGAGTGCCGAGTCCCGAGTCCCGGCCTTTCCGTCACCGCCCCCGCTTGCGGCGCACGTACAGCACCAGCGCGTGCTCCTCGATCTCGTAGCCGTGTTCGGCGGCGATCTTGCGCTGCAGGGCTTCGATCTCCTCGTTGGAGAACTCGATGACCTTGCCGGTCTCGATGTCGACCATGTGGTCGTGGTGCCCGCCGCGGTCCAGTTCGTACACCGCCTGGCCGCCCTCGAAGTTGTGCTTGAGCACCAGCCCGGCCGCCTCGAACTGGGTCAGCACGCGGTACACGGTGGCCAGGCCGATCTCGTCGCCGTGGTTGATCAGCTGCCGGTAGATGTCCTCGGCGGTCATGTGCCGGGGTTTGGCGTGTTCGAGCAGCTCGAGGATGCGCGTGCGCGGATGGGTGACCTTCAGGCCGACCTTGCGGAGATCGCTGGACTCCATGGGGTGCTCCAATTCATTGGCGGTTTAGCGCCAGCCGCCTGTGACCGGGCCGCGGGATGCGGCCGCAGTGTATCATCGCCCGGCCCCGCTTCCGGGCTGTCCTGACGTCGTCCTGCCGATGCCCAACAAGTTCCTGCTGCCGATCCTCCTCGCCGCCGCCGTCAGTGGATGTGGCATCGTCTACCGGCAGCCGATCTACCAGGGCAACCTGCTCGACGAAGCCAGCGTCAACAAGCTGGCCGTCGGCCAGAGCCGGCAGCAGGTGATCGCCCTGCTGGGCACGCCTTCGGTGGCCGATCCGTTCCACGCCCAGCGCTGGGACTACACCTCCCAGCAGCGCACCGGCCGCCTGGCCAGGGTGCAGAGGAAGAACTTCACCGTGTACTTCGACAACGACCAGGTCAGCCGCTGGGAAGGCGACTACTTCCACGTCGACGACACCGAGCTGTCCAAGACCATGTTCAAGAGCTTCGGCCCGAACCTGGCCAAGGACAAGGACAAGGACAAGAAGAAGAGCAGCGGCCAGTAGGCGGGCCCGCTTCAGCGCCGCGCCCGGCGCCGGCGCGCCTCCTTCGGATCCAGCAGCAGCGGCCGCAGCAGTTCCACCCGGTCGCCCTCTTCCAGCCGGGTCGCCGGCGTGGCCAGCACGCCGTACACCGCCACGCCGCCGGCTTGCCCATCCGGGTCCAGCGCGGCGGCGGCCAGCGCATCGGCCACGCAGGCGCCGACCGGCAGTTCCAGCACCACGCTGCGGTGCCGCCGCGACCACGCCATCAGCACTTCCACGCGCACGTCAGCGCCCCTGGTTGGCGACCCGCACGAAGTCGTCGACCATGCGGTCGGCCAGGCCCTGGAAGCCCAGCGCGAACGCCGGCGCCAACAGCCGGCTGGCCGGCTCAAACTCCAGCGTCAGGCTGACCTTGCAGGCCTGCCCGTCCTGGCCCAGCGATTGGAACTGCCAGATCCCGTGCAGCTTGCGGAACGGCCCGTCCACCAGCCGCATGTCGATGCGCTGCGGCGGCTGCAGGGCGTTGTCGGTGGTGAACCAGGTGCGCAGCGCGCCCAGTCCCAGGTCCAGCCGCGCCACCAGCCGCTGCGGGCCGGATTCCAGCACCGTGGCGCCGTCGCACCAGTCGAACCGGCGCGGATAGGCCTGCACGTCGTTGACCAGGTCGAACATGTACGCGGCCGGGCGTTCGACCACGGCGCTGCGGCGAATGGTGGGCATTGCGGAAGATGGCTTGTGGTCGCGGAGGCAGGCTCGCCTGCCCGGGGGCCACCTGCGACAATGCGCGCGATGGCGAAGAAACCGGACAAGGATAAAGCAGGCGGCACGATCGCGCTGAACAAGCGCGCGCGCCACGAATACCACCTCGAGCAGCGCATGGAGGCCGGCCTGGAACTGCAGGGCTGGGAGGTCAAGGCCATCCGCGCCGGCCGCGCCAACATCGGCGAGAGCTACGCGGTGGTGCGGTGGGGCGAACTGTTCCTGTTCGGCGCCCAGATCACCCCGCTGATCCAGGCCTCCACCCACGTGCTGGCCGACGACCGCCGCACCCGCCGCCTGCTGCTGCACCGGCGCGAGATCGACACCCTGATCGGCAAGGTCGAGCGCGACGGCTACACCCTGATCCCCACCGCCCTGTACTGGAAGGGCAACAAGGTCAAGGCCGAACTGGCCCTGGCCAAGGGCAAGCAGGCCCACGACAAGCGCGCCGCCGAGCGCGACCGCGACTGGGCGCGCGAGAAGCAGCGCGCCATGCGCGCGCACAACCGCGACGCCTGAACCCCGGCGCGGCTGCATCCTTGAGCCGGGCGGCCGCCAGCCCCATACTGGCCGGGTCGGCAGGATCGACGTCTCCGGGGGTGCACTGGCTTCGACGGGGGTCGCGAAATTGCCTGGCGCATGCCGAGGGGGCAGCTTTCCTCGTAAATCCAGCGGCAAAATCATAGTTGCCAACGACGACAACTACGCTCTGGCCGCTTAAGGCCTAAGCCCCGAAACAGCTTGTGTCCGTGCTCGCTGCGTAGGGTCATCATCACGGAATCGCCCGAAGCCGCCGCCTGTCGGCAAGGGTCAAATCAAGCAGGCTGGTTGCCGGATGCGCTTCGCGCATCGTGCTGTCCGGCGACGAGATCCAACGATGAGCTAAGCATGTAGTGCCGGGGATGGAGTGCCTTCGGACGGCGGTTCGATTCCGCCCACCTCCACCAATACAAAACGGCCGGGGCTATCGCGCGATGCCCCGGCCGTTTTCTTTTGGTTCTTCTCCCGATTGCGGGAAATGGAAGGGGGCGAGCCTAGGTCGAAGTCTGCTGCATGTGCGCCACCACCTCTTGCAGGACCAGTTGCGCGGCGCGCGAGAGCTGGCGGCGGCGCGCCACGCACAGCCCCAGCTGCAGCGGGCGCGCCTGCCGGCGCAGCAGCGGCACGAACACCAGATTGCCGTCGGCCACGTCGCCGGCCACGTCGATCGAGCCCAGCACGCCGATGCCGACGCCGCTGCGCACCAGCGAGCGCAGCAGGCGCACGTTGTTGCAGGTGACCACCTGCCGGCTCTCGATGCGGTGGCGCGCATACATCGCCTGCACGCTGGCGTGCACGATCAGCGGCGCCGCCGGCACCAGTTGCCGGTACGGCACCAGCCGGCTCAGGCTCAGCTGCGCTTCTCCGGCCAGCGGATGCCCCGGCGGCACGACCACGCCCAGCGGCACCTCCATCAGCGTCCGCACTTCCAGTCCGGCGTGCTCGACCGGATCAAGGCTCAGGCCCAGGTCGACCTCGGCGCGTCCGACCAGGTCGGCCACCCGCGCGCTTTCCGCCACCTGGATGTCGAAGGTCAGGCCCGGCACCCGTTCGGCCAGCGCCGCCAGCGCCTGCACCAGCAGACCTTCGGCCAGGGCCTCGATCACCGCCAGGGTGACGTGGCCGCGGCGCAGCCCACGCAGCTCATCCAACCGTTCCAGGGTGCCGGCGTAGTCCTTGCGCCAGCGGCGCAGGTCGGCCAGCAGCATTTCCCCGGCCAGGGTCGGCTTGAGTCCAGCGGGCAGGCGCTCGAACAGCGCGGTGCCCAGTTCGGCCTCGGCCAGCAGGACCTGGCGGTCGATGGCCGAGGCAGACACGTGCAGGCTGGCGGCCGCCTTGCGCAGGCTGCCCAACCTGGCCAGTTCCAAAAAATAGGCAGCGAAACGCGAGAACGGCAACAGCCGGGAAACGGCCTGCTTCTGTGTCATGTTTTTTCGAACGCCTCGTTGAAATCTCTGTGATGGATTGAAACAGGAAGCGTGCCTAGAGTCACCTGATCGCCCGCCGGAGACCGCTTCGTGCCAGCCGCCGCCAGCCTGCCCCAGTGCGTGCCCGCCGCCGTGCAGCCGCCACCGCAGAACAGCTTCACCGCCGAGGACTGGCGGCTGCTGGCCCGGCACTGGTATCCGGTGGCCAATGCCGCCGAGGTGGGCGAACAGCCGGTCAAGGCCACCCTGCTCGACGAGACCCTGGTGCTGTACCGGGTGGACGGCGAAGTGGTGGCGGCGCGCGACGTCTGCCCGCACCGCGGCGTGCCGCTGAGCATGGGTCGCAACGACGGCCTGGGCGTGGTCTGTCCCTACCACGGCCTGCGCTTCGGCGCCGGCGGCCGCTGCAACCGCATTCCCTCCAGCCCGCAGCAGGTGGTCCCGGCGCGGCTGAACCTGATCGCCTACCCGACGCTGGAGCGCTACGGCCTGGTCTGGACCTGCCTGGCGCCGCAGGACGGCGCCGAACCGGAGATCCCGCACATGCCGCACTGGGACCAGGCCGGCTTCCAACAGATCGTGTGCCCGCCCTTCGACATCGCCGGCTTCGCCGGACGCCAAGTCGAGGGCTTCATCGACGTGGCCCATTTCGCCTGGATCCACACCGCCACCTTCGCCGATCCGGACAACGTGGCGGTGCCGCCATACAACCTGGTGGAGACGCCGCACGGGTTCGAGGTGGACTACGTCAGCAGCGTGAGCAACTACGCGGTCGGCTTCCACCATCTGGCGCCGAGCGACTTCGCGTGGCTGCGCCATTTCGAGGTGCACCTGCCCTTCACCGCCACCCTGACCATCCATTTCCCCGAGGGCGGACGGCTGGTGATCATGAACTGCGCCAGCCCGGTGTCGGCGCGCAAGACCCGATTGTTCGTGCCGATCGCGCGCAACTTCAACCTGGAGCAGCCGGTGGAGGAGGTGCACACCTTCAACCTGCGGGTGTTCGAGGAGGATCGGGCGATGGTGGAGGCGCAGAAGCCCGAGCGCCTGCCGCTGGACCCGGCGCTGGAAGCGCACATCCCGGCCGACCGCAGTTCGATCGCCTACCGGCGCGGACTCAAGCGGATGGGCTTCGGCGACTTCTTCCTGGCCTGAGCACCGTCATGGCCGAAGACTTGATCGAGGTGGTGGTGGACGGGCTGACCGCACAGGGCAGCGGCAACCTGGGCGTGCGCCTGGTGCGGGCCGACGGCGGCCCGCTGCCCGCCTTCGCCGCCGGCGCGCACGTGGACCTGCACCTGCCCATCGGGCTGGTGCGCCAGTACTCCATCGCCAGCGGCGAGGACCGGCGCGACCGCTACGTGCTGTGCGTGCGCCGCGAGGCCGCCTCGCGCGGCGGCTCGGCGTGGCTGCACGGGCAGTTGCGCCTCGGCCAGCGGCTGCGCATCGGCGCGCCGCGCAACCTGTTCGCGCTGGAGCCGGCCTCGTACTACCTGCTGATGGCGGGCGGCATCGGCCTCACCCCGCTACTGTCGATGGCGCAAGCGCTGGAGGCGCGCGCCGCCCCGTTCGAACTCCACTACTACGTGCGCGAACCGGAGCAGGCCGCGTTCCAGCGACGCCTTCAAGCCGGCTTCGCCCATGGCCGCGTCCATCTCCACGCCAGCCGCCAGGGCCAGGGCGCGCGCTCCGCCCTGCCGGCCGCACTGCAGGCACCGGAGCCGCAGGCGCGCCTGTACCTGTGCGGACCGCATGGTTTCATGGAGCACGTGGCCGCGGCGGCGCGGGCGCACGGCTGGCCGGCCGAACGGATCCACCGCGAGGCGTTCGCGCCGGCGCCGGCGGACGAGCAGACGGCCGGCACCGACCAGCAAGGTTTCGAGGTGGAACTGGCGTCCAGCGGCCGGGTGCTGCAGGTCCCCGGCGGCTGCAGCATCGCCCAGGTCTTGAAGGCGGCCGGCGTGCCGGTGACGCTGTCCTGCGAGATGGGCATGTGCGGCGCCTGCCTGACCGGGGTGCTGGCCGGCGAGCCGGACCATCGCGACAGCGTGATGAGCGAGGCCGAGCACGCCGCCAACGACCAGATCACGGTCTGCTGCTCGCGCAGCCGTTCGCCGCGACTGGTGCTGGACCTGTGACGACCGCTTCCGGCTTCGCCGGCTCTGCACGCAGCGCGCATGCCCGTGGATTGGGAATGCCGAGATTCAAGGAGTTGACTGGCCAGGATGGCCGCAGCACCCGCACCGCCTCCCTCCGCCACGGACACCCCCGATGAAACCCCACGTCCTGTCCCTCGCCATCGCCGCCACGCTCGCACCGGCCGCCGCCTTCGCCCAGTCCACCACCGAGGATACCCCTGCCTCCACCCGCTCCAGCGTCACCACCACCTCCAACAGCACCACCTCCAACGCCACCCAGCGCTCGGTGCAACAGCTCGATGCCATCTCGGTCACCGGCCAGTCGCTGTCGCTCGGCGGCGGCAACATGCAGGTCCAGGTCGCGCCGAAGTCGGTCTCGACGATCGGCCGCGAAGCGATCCTCAAGGCCGTGCCCGGCGCCAACTTCACCCAGATGCTGAGCAGCATCCCCGGCGCGATCTCGGCCACCAACGACGTCACCGGCCTGAACGACGGCGCCTTCACCGTGCGCGGCTTCCCGGCCGACGAGGTCGGGGTGACCGTCAACGGCGTGCCGATCAACGATTCGGGCAACTACAAGATGTACGCCACCGAATACGGCGACACCGAGAACATGGGCGACATCACCGTCGAGCAGGGTTATCCGAGCGTGACCTCGCCGGTGATCGGCGCGGCCGGCGGCAACATCGCCTGGGTCACGGTCAACCCGACCCACGACGCCAACGTCGACATCAGCCAGAGCTTCGGCAGCAACAACTACAAGCGCAGCTTCGTGCGCTACAACACCGGTGACACCGGTCCGGTGCGCTCGTGGATCTCCTACTCCAACAACCAGACCGACCTGTGGCGCGGCGCCGGCCAGTCGAAGGTGACCAAGATCGACGGCAAGTCGGTATGGACGATCGACGACGGCAACTCGATCACCGCCTCGCTGCAGTACAACCGCGAGGTCAAGAACAACTACCGTCCGCTGACCAAGGCGCAGATCGTCCAGTACGGCTACCACTACGGCTACGTGAAGTCCTACCAGTCCAGCAGCGCCGGCGACTGGGTCGGCACCGAGGTCAATCCGTTTACGAGCTGGATCACCAGCCTGGACGGCGAGTTCACCCTCAACGACAGCCTGCACCTGTCGGTGGTGCCGTACTTCGTCTACGGCTACGGCGGTGGCAGCTACGGCTACGCCAACACTTACGTGTTCTACACTTCCGATACGTTCCGCCCGGGCATCCACCTCAAGTTCAAGCAAGACCTCGGCATGGACAACAGCCTGGAGTACGGCCTCCTGGCCGAGCGCCCGCGCCAGCAGGGCTCCAACGTCTACATCCCGGCCGACGACGAGGGCAATCCGGCCGACATCTGGGGCCACAACAGCGCCTACTACTACACGAACAGCAACGGCACGCCGAAGATCAAGTACAAGTTCTACTCGATCACGCCGACCTACCGTGCCTTCATCACCGACACCTGGACCCCGAACGACCAATGGACCGTCACCCTCGGTGGTGCCTACACCTCGGTCACCCGCAAGGGCTGGTACTCGACCTGGCCGGGCTCGGACAACGGCATCAGCAGCGCGTCCGCCAGCGAACTGTTCGCCTCCGGCTCGCGTACCTACAAGAAGTTCACCCCGACCGCCGGCCTGAAGTTCCAGGCCGACGACGCCAACCAGTTCTACCTGGGCTTCGGCCAGACCTACCGCGCGCCGATCAACACCTCGGCCCTGTACGACATCTGGGGCGCCGCCTATGCCCAGGCCGTCGGCGAGAGCGTGTCGGTCAGCGACGCCGAGCCGGAGCAAGCGACCACCGTCGACCTGGGCTGGCGCTTCTACGGCGACAAGCTGAGCGCCTCGATCGACGCCTACGCGACCGATTTCAAGAACAAGCAGTTCAGCGGCTCCGACCCGGTGACCTCGGCGCCAGTCTATTTCGCGTTGGGCGAGGTGAAGATGCGCGGCCTCAACGCCGAGCTGAGCTACAAGTTCGACGACCATTGGTCGGCTTATGTCTCCTACGCGCACACCAGCAACGAGATGCAGGACGACGTCACCCTCGGCAGCACCACCTACGCGACCAAAGGCAAGACGCTGGTCAATGCGCCGAAGAACTCGGGCTACGCGTCGATCAACTTCGACCAGGGTCCGTTCTGGGCCAGCGTCAGCGCCACCGTGCAGAGCGGCATCTGGGGCACCTTCCAGAACTACGCTGGTTCCTACGCCGGCGGCTTTGCCGTGGTGAACCTCAACGCCGGTTGGAACTTCCAGGACTTCGGCGGGCTGAAGAAGCCTTACGTGAAGGTCAACGTGTTCAACCTCGGCAACCGCGAGGCACTGAACTACTCGGCGACCACCTCGCTGACCACCACCGCGGCGAGTGCAACCTGGCAGCTGCTCCAGGACCGCACGGTGATGGTCACCTTCGGCGGCTCGATCGGGCTGTAGCCCGTCGCCCCCTGGCCGTCCACGCAGCGCGCGGGCGGCCGGCCTGCTTCCCCTTGCCTCCGGGACGGGGCGCCACCGGCGTCCCGCCCGGCTCCGACCGCTCCCGCACGCAATGTCCGAACCGCACCACCCCACCTCCGGCAAGCGCCTGGTCATCCTCGAGGACGACATCGATGGCTTCACCCCCGCGCAGTTGCTGTTGCTGCAATCGCCGGAAGTCGAGGTGCTCGGCATCTCCGCGGTCAGCGGCAACATCTGGCGCGACGAGGCGCTCGCCCATACCTGCCGCCTGCTCGAACTGGCCGGCCGTCCGGACATCCCGGTGCTGCCCGGCCCGGTGCAGCCGCTGCTCAACTCCGAGGCCGCGACCGAGCGCTGGGAGGCGCTGCACGGCAGGCTGGTGTGGAAGGGCGCGTGGACCCGACAGTGGGTCGAGGCCGACACCGTGCAGAGCGCGCCGCGCTACCACGCCCACGACGTGGTGCCGGACCTGGCGCTGGGCAATCCGAGCGTGGTGAAGCCGTCGGACGAGCACGCCGCACTGTTCATGCTGCGCATGGTCCGCCAGTACCCGGGCCAGGTCAGCATCGTCGCCACCGGCCCGCTGACCAACCTCGCCCTGGCGCAGTCGCTGGACCCAGCTTTCGCCGCGCTGGCCAAGGAGCTGGTGTACATGGGCGGCAGCCTCAATCCGCGGCGGCGGCTGGACAGCGTGTCGGCGGCGCAATTCGCGCGCGAGTTCGTCAACTCGCCGCGGCGCGAATTCAACATCCGCTGGGACCCGGAAGCGGCACGCATCGTGCAGCGCGCGCCGTGGCGCAAGATCACCATGGTGCCGATCGATCCGTCCACCGCCACCGAGCTGACACCGGCCCTGCTGGCGCGGATCGGCGCGGCCGACACCACGATGGGCCGCGCCCTGCGCCGGCGCGAGCCCGGTTTCCCGATGTGGGACGAGATCGCCGCCGCGGTGTGGCTGCGGCCGGAACTGGCGACCGTGGCCGAGACGCTCTACGTCGACACCGACACCGACCCCGGCGCCGGCTACGGCGACACCCTGTCGTGGGCGCCGAGCTACCCGCCGGGCCTGGGCGAACAAGCGCAGACCGTGGTACTGGAGGTGGACGTGGCGGCGCTGGAAACGCTGCTGGTCGAACGCCTGACCGCAGCGCACCCGCCGTCAGTGGGCGCGCCGCTACCGTAGGAGCGCACCGCAGGGGCGCGATGAAGCTTTCCCGGCAAAGCCCATCGCGCCCCTGCGGTGCGCTCCTACGAAGGAAAATGAAACCCAGGTCTCGGAGAAGCCATGATGCAGATCCCCGTCGAATACCAAGCCGGCATCCAGCGCAACGCGGACCTGCTCGACGGCTACGCCCGGCTGCTGCGCGACTTCTCCACCCTCACCGAACCGGCCAACGCGCAAGGCCCCGGCCAGATCGCCGCGCTGGCCAACGCCACCCGCGCCACGCCCGGCCACGCCCACGCCCACACCGAACGCACGCTCGAACGCATCGCCGCCGCCAACCCGGCGCTGTGCGCCTTCACCCGCGTCCTGCCCGAGCGCGCCCGCGCCGACGCCGCGCGCGTGCAGGCCAGCCTGGACGGCGGCCGCGACGGCGGCGCGCTG
>JASGEB010000095.1:0-13658 GCA_047606785.1 Pseudoxanthomonas sp. | reverse complement strand
GCGGGGATGCGGAAAGCAGGCCAGGGATGGCCTGCGGCGGCGAGTCAGACAGGATGTCTGACCGAGCCGAGGAGCATCCCCACCGGGGGCTGCGCGGCTTTCCGAAGCCGGCACACAGCAACGGTCTGGGACTTCCATTCGCAATCGGGAGAAGAACCAAAAAAACGACGGGCTTGCGCCCGTCGTTTTTTGCAACGCCTTTGCGGTGGATCAGAACTTGAAGCTGAGGCTGGTGAAGATGTAGCGGCCGGCCTGGTCATAGCCGCCGAGCGCGTTGGCGTTGGAGACCAGGGTTCCGCCGACCATCGGCGGCTCCTTGTCGGCGATGTTGTTCACGCCGACGGTCCATTCCATCGACTCGCCGAAGGCGATGGTGCCGGACAGGTCGAAGTAGTTGAAGGCATCGACCTTGTTGCCGTTGTTGACCAGCAGTTGGTCGGTGCTCAGCAGGCTGCCGTCGGTGTCGCGGTAATGGCTCTCGCCGATGTAGCGCCAGCGCAGGCCGACGCTGTAGCGGTCCCACGCGTAGCGCAGGTTGGCGACGTGGCGCCAGTGCGGGTTCACCCCACAGGTGGTGTTGATCAGCCCGGCGCAGTCGTAGTTGACGGTCGGCACCGGCGTGCTCTCCTTCTTCAGCACGTAGGTGCCGACGAACGAGGTGGTGAAGCGCCCGGGCCCGAAATCCCAGCTGTAGCGGGCGGTGCCGTCGATGCCGCTGTAGTTGAAGGAGCCGTAGTTGTCGTAGTCGTCGTCGACGTAGCCACCGCCCATCCACAGGCTGCCGGCGCTGCTGCGGTGGACCTTGCTGCAGTAGGCCTCGTCGCCGGTGTTGGCGCAGATCTGCATGATCACGTCGCCGCCCAGCGTGGTGATGGCGTCGTCGACCTTGATGTCGTAGTAGTCCACGCTCAGGTCGAGGTTCTTGATCGGGGTCACCGCCACGCCGAAGGTGAAGGTGGTGGCCTTCTCCGGCTGCAGTGAGGAGTTGCCGCCTTCGGTGGCGTTGTACTGGGCGGCCGGATTCTCGGTGACGTTGCCGTACTGGCTGGCGCTCACCCCGAGGTTGGCGCATTGCGCCTGGGTGTATTCCGGGCTGCTGCCGGCGCAGGGGTCGTCGGTGAGGTACAGGCCGACGGCGTTGGAGTAGTAAAGCTCGCTGATGTTGGGGGCGCGGATCGCGCGGTTCCAGCTGGCGCGCAGCAGCACGGAGTCGGTGAGCTGGGCGCTCAGGCCGAATTTGTAGCTCTGCACACTGCCGGAAGTGCTGTAGTCGGAATAACGGTAGCCCACGCTGGCGTCGAGCCGCTTGAGCAGATCGGCGTCGGTGATGATCGGGATGCCGGCTTCCGCATACAGCTCCTTGACGGTATAGCTGCCGCTGACGTCGGGGTACTCACCACCCGAGCCGGAGAAGTTGCCGGTGACGGTGTTCCAGTCGGAGTACCGCGAGTAGGACTCGTTGCGCCACTCCAGACCGCCCACCAGGCTGATGCCCTCGCCATTGGCCCAGGGCAGGCCCGCGTTCAGGCTGCCGGTGACGTAGGCGCTCAGCACTTTCAATTCGGTGGTGATGTCGGTGGTGCTGGTGCCGGTCAGCGAGGAAACCGCGGCGGCGGTGACGTTGTCGTTCCAGACGTCGTAGCACACGCCGTCGCCGCTGTAGGACGACTCGCAGTAGGTGGACAGCGCATCGGTGATCAGCGAGGTGAGCAGGTCGCCGGTGCCGATCGAGGTGTAGTGGTTGCGGCCGTACAGCACGGAGGCATCGTAGGACCAGTAATCGTTGATCGAGCCCTGCACACCGGTGACGATGCGGTAGGTGGTGGTCTCGGTCTTGGTGGCGCGCACGCCGCCCTCGACGTTGCGCTTGGCGACGTAGACGGTGAAGTCGTCGGTGCTGGTGATGCCCAGGTCGCTGCACAGGCTGCCGATGTAGGACGTGTCGCAGTTGACCGTGATCGGGGTGAAGAACGCGCCCGAGGGGGCCAGCTGGGTTGAACTCTTGCGGTTCAGGAACATCGCTTCCAGGTAGGGCTGGGCGTGTTCGTTGATCTCGTACTTGATCGAGGTGCCGGCGGTGAAGCGGGTATCCGGACGCTGGTAGTAGTTGGCCGGTGCGTAGTTGTACAGGCTGCCGAGCCCGCTGGCCCAGCTGCCATCGCTGGCCAGGTGGGCATAGCCGTCGTAATCGTCGGAGTAGATGTAGAAATTGGCCGGATCGGAGGTCGCCGAACCACCGCAGGCGGTGCCTGCGTTGCTCAGTGCGCACGAGGAGTAGTCGCGCCGGCTCTGGGATAGCGGCTCGTTCTTGCGCCAGGTGGCCCAGGCCACCGCGTGGCCGTTCTCGCCGAACTTGCCGCCGATGGCCAGGTCGATGTTCCTGGAGATACCGTCGAAGCCGGAGTTGCCGGTGGGATAGTCATATCCCGCCGCATCCATCAGCCCCTCGATGTAGCTGTTGTCGTTGTCGTGCTGGTAAGCCGAGTAGCCGACGTCGGCGATCACGCCCTCGAACTCGTCGTCCAGCACGAAGTTGACCACGCCGGCGACCGCGTCCGAACCGTACACGGCCGAGGCGCCGCCGGTCAGCACGTCGACCCGCTTGACCAGGAAGGTCGGGATGATGCTGACGTCGGTGGTCTCGCTGCTGCCGGTGGGCAGGCGGCGGCCGTTGACCAGGGTCAGGGTGCGCTGGGCACCCAGGTCGCGCAGGTCCATCGAGGAGTAACCGGTGGCGCCGTTGTTGTTGAAGTTGTCGAAGTCCATCGACAGCTGCGGGTACTGGTTGACCAGATCCTCGACCTTGGTCGCGCCGCTGTACTGGAATTCCTCCTTGCTGATCTCCGCCACCGGGCTGGAAGCGGTCATGGTCTGGCTCTTGAGGCGGCTGCCGGTGACGGTGAGGGTGTCCAGGGAGGTGGGAGTACTGCTCTGCTGCGTGGTGTCGGTGGTGGTGGTGGTTTCCTGGGCGCTGGCCGTGCCTGTGGCGAGCAGGCTGGTGGCACCGACGGTAAGCGCCAGTGCGATTGCGTCGCGAAGCTTGGTTCTCTGCACTTTCATGGCGGTATCTCGGTAGATGTGGCGGAAATTGCCTTGCTTCGACAGAACAGCCGGCCCCATGTCTTTGTAAGTCGGAATGTGACTGTTCTGTCTCGACTCTAGCAACTTCTTTTCAAAAAATTAAAGAGGCCTTAACGCTGATTGGGCGAATTTGACTGAAATCCGCACCATAAGTGCGCAAAAATTACAAATTTGTCTCAGGCCGCCATTTTCTGTCATACAGCCTCCCGCCATGCCGATGCTCCGGGCCCTGCTGCCGCAGGAATTCCCCGGGATGTCCAAGGGGGAGGGCCGGCGAATGCCGCCCGCGTACGCTCCGGTTCCTGGCCGCGCCTGCCGGTTCGACCGCCGCCTGGCGGGAGAGAGGCAGGCGGGTAAGATCGACCTGCGGCGCAATGGCAGGTCGTGGCCGCACCGGTTCTGCATGGGAAGTGCCGCCGATGAAGATGAAAGTCCCGTTCGTGCAGTTGCCGCTGCTGTTCGACGCGGTCCGCCTGCAGGAGGAGGTCGGCGCGCTCGGCGCGGCGGTCTGGCGGCCGCATCCGCAGGGATTTCCCGGCAACAGCGCGTTGCCGCTGGTGGCCGCCGACGGCGATCCGGGCAGCGATGCGGTCTCGGGGGTGATGCGGCCGACGCCGTCGCTGCTGCGCTGCCCCTATCTGCTGCAGGTGCTCGACAGCATCGGCGCGGTATGGGGACGCAGCCGGCTGATGCGCCTGTCCGGCAACGCCGAGGTCAGCGAGCATGTCGACGTCGACTACTACTGGCGCGAGCGCTTCCGGGTCCACGTGCCGATCACGACCCAGCCCGAAGTCAGCTTCCTGTGCGGCGACGCCAAGGTGCACATGGCGGCCGGCGAATGCTGGATCTTCGATACCTGGCGGATGCACAACGTGGTCAACCCGACCGGCCGGGAGCGGGTCCACCTGGTCGCCGACACGGTCGGGGGCGAGGGGTTCTGGATGCACGTGGCCGCCGGCGCGACGCCGGAGCGGCGTGCCGGCGGCGGCTGGGCGCCCCGGCCGGTGGCGTTCGATCCGCTCAAGGGCGGGGTCGAGCTGGCCTACGAGCGCTGCAACGTGCCGGTCGTGATGGCGCCATGGGAGCTGCGCGAGCACGTCATGTTCTACCTGCGCGAGACGCTGCCTTCGCCGCGGCTGGGCGAACTGGGCGAGCTGTTGACCCGTTTCAGCCGTTCCTGGCAGGCCGTGTGGGCGGCCCATGGCGAGGCCGAGGACGGGCGGGAGCGCTATCGGCAGTTGCTGGACGCGATATGGGCGCAGGTGGCCCCGCTCGCCGAGGGGATGGAACTGCGCAACGGCGTGCAGCTTTCGATCGCGTTGCGGCGAGGGCTGTTCAACGCCCTGCTGGGCCGCCAGGGTCAGGCGCTGGGCCTGGAGGCCGGCCATCGCGCTGCGCCCGTGCCGGCGGCAGCCGCTGCGCCCGCGGCGCCGACGCGTGCGCGGGCGGGCGGGGCGGTGGTGATCGAGCGGCCGGTGTTCATCATCAGCCCGCCGCGTTCCGGTTCGACTCTCTTGTTCGAGACCCTGATGCAGGCGCCAGATGTGTTCACGATCGGCGACGAGAGCCACCGGCTGATCGAGGGCGTGCCGGGGCTGGCGCCGGCCGAGCGCGGCTTCGCCTCGAACCGGCTGGACGCGCGGCAGGTTGATGCGCATACGGCCGAACTGCTGCGCGGGCGCTTCGCTGCGGCGCTGCGCGACCGCGACGGGAGCCCGGCCGCAGGGGCGGTCCGGATGCTGGAGAAGACACCCAAGAACTCGCTGCGCGTGCCGTTCCTGCTGAAGGTGTTTCCTGACGCGCAATTCGTCTGGCTGCACCGGGAGCCGCGGCAGGTGCTCGCCAGCATGATCGAGGGCTGGCAGTCGGGGAACTTCGTGACCTACCCGGACCTGCCCGGCTGGCCGGGCCCGCCGTGGTCGTTCCTGCTGGTGCCGGGCTGGCAACGGCTCGCCGGCCGACCGCTGGCCGAGATCGTCGCCGGGCAATGGCAGCGCTGCGTGAGCCAGATCCGCGAGGACGTGCAGGCGCTGCCGTCTGCGCAGTTGCTGCGGGTGGACTACGAGGAACTGGTTGCCGCGCCGCAGGCGCAGGTCGAACGGATCTGCGCCTGGGCCGGCTGGCGCTGGGACCGCCCGCTGGCGGCCGAGTTGCCGTTGTCGCGCTACAGCCTGTCGCCGCCGGCCGCCGACAAGTGGCGCAAGCATCAGGTGGAGATCGAGGCGGCACTGGCGCGGCTGCAGGACGAGGCCAGGTCGCCGGGCGAACGCGTGGCCGGATGAGGCCGAGCCACCGCAAACGGTTAGGCTGGCCCGTCCGCGATCCTTCGGAGTGAGCAATGAGATCCTTGTCCACCACTGCGCTGTGCTTGCTGCTGCTGGCCGCCTGCGGCGACAACGGCGCGCAGCAACAGGCCCAGGCCGCGGCCGAGCAGGCGCAGCGGCAGCAGGCCGCGCAGCAGCTGGCCGACCAGTTCGACCAGGCGGTGACCGCGCAGAACTGGGAGATGGCGCGCGTCCACGGCAGCGCGCTGCTGGACCAGTACCGTGACACGCCGGCAGCCGGACACGTGTTGATGCAGATGGAACGGGTGCGCCAGCGCGCCCAGGCCGCGCAGGAGCAGCGCCGCCTGGCCGCGCTGTGGAACTACGCCCAGGTGCCGGTCGGCAAGGGCAGCCAGCGCTCGGCGATGATCGACGCCCAGCAGCGCGTGGACACCGACGGCAAAGGGCCGAAGACCGTGCAGCTGGTGTTCCGCGATCACCCCGCCTGGGGCCGCAGCGCCTACCTAGTGCTGCAGGCGGGCGACTTCGCCAAGGCCTGCTACCGGCACTGCAGCGTGAACGTCAGCGTCGACGGCGCCGCGCACAGGACGATGGCCGCCAACCGCCCGGATACCAAGGACGCCATCGCCATGTTCATCGACGACGACAAGGCGCTGTGGAAGCTGGCCGGGCAGGCCAAGCAGACGCTGTCGATCACCTTCCCGGTGCAGGCCGGCGGCACCCGCACCGCGGTATTCGAGACCGGTGGACTGGACAAGACGCAGATGCCGGGGTGGTGAAGGGGCAGAGAGGCCAGAGGGTCGAGATCCGGGCAATGCTCTCGACTTGAGAATACCTGGGGCCCTCGAATGCTTTGGTCGGAGGCGCAGATCCGCCTGCGGGAACGACGGGCAAAAGCAGAGGCGTACGCTTTTCCCGAGTCCCGAGTCCCGAGTCCCGCCGTTACAACGAATACCCGAACTGCTGGCGGAACTGGTCGTTGAACTCGGCGAAGTTGAAGCGCTGGTTCTGGGTGCCGGGGTGTTCGACCTTGAGCGCGCCCATCAGGTTGCCCATGCGGCCGATGGTGACCCAGTCGTAGCCGCCCTCGATGCCGAAGATCAGGCCGGCGCGGAAGGCGTCGCCGCAGCCGGTCGGGTCGACCACCCGGCGCTCGTGCGCCGGCGGGATCTGGTAGCTGCGCTCGGGGGTGTGCACGATCGCCCCGCGCGGACCCTGGGTGGTGATGTAGGCCTGCACGCGCGCGACGATCTGCTGCTCGCCCCAGCCGGTGCGCTCCTGCAGCAGGTTGGACTCGTAGTCGTTGACCACCACGTAGTCGGCCTGCTCGATGAACTCGCGCAGCTCCGGGCCGTTGAACAGCGGCATGGCCTGGCCGGGATCGAAGATGAACGGCACGCCCATCTCGCTGAACTCGGCGGCGTTCTGCAGCATGCCCTCGCGCCCGTCCGGGCCGACCAGGCCGATGGTCACCCCCGGCACGTCCTTCACGTGGTTCTCGTAGCTGCGCATCATCGCCCCGGGGTGGAAGGCGGTGATCTGGTTGTTGTCGTGGTCGGTGGTGATGAAGGCCTGCGGGGTGAACAGGTCGTCCAGTACCTTGACCTGCGACAGGTCGATGCCCAGGGCCTCGAAGTGCGCCCGGTACGGGCCGAAGTCCTGCCCGACCGTGCCCATCGGCACCGGCTTGCCGCCCAGCAGGTGCAGGTTGTAGGCGATGTTGCCGGCACAGCCGCCGAACTCGCGGCGCATCCGCGGCACCAGGAAGGACACGTTCAGGATGTGCACCTTGTCCGGCAGGATGTGGTTCTTGAACTGGTCCGGGAACACCATGATGGTGTCGTAGGCGAGCGAACCACAGATCAGTGCGGACATGGCCTGGCGCGGTGCTGGGGCCCGGCCGGGGCCGGACGGTGGGGGCAGACGAACCGGCATGGGGCGCCGGCCAAGGACGCACAGGTTAGCCCGGGCCACCGCCGGCGGCCAGACGGGGCCTGTACCGGCGGCCCTGGCGAACGCGCCCGGGCCGGTGCGCGGCAGGGCCGCATTTGCTAGGCTAGCCGCCCTCTTTTTTGCCCATTTTTTCGCCATCCACGGCGAGCGCCCGGGCGCCCCTTCCGCAGGAATCCTCTCCCCCGATGTTCAAGAAGCTGCGCGGCATGTTCTCCAACGACCTGTCCATCGACCTGGGCACGGCCAACACCCTGATCTACGTGCGCGGCCAGGGCATCGTGCTGAACGAGCCCTCGGTGGTCGCCGTGCGCCAGGACCGCGCCATCGGCGGCACCCGCTCGGTGGCGGCGGTCGGCGCCGAGGCCAAGCAGATGCTCGGCCGCACCCCCGGCCACATCACCACCATCCGGCCGATGAAGGACGGGGTGATCGCCGACTTCACCTACACCGAGGCGATGCTCAAGTACTTCATCAAGAAGGTGCACCGCTCGCGCTTCCTGCGCCCGTCCCCGCGCGTGCTGGTGTGCGTGCCGGCCGGCTCGACCCAGGTCGAGCGCCGCGCCATCAAGGAGTCGGCCGAGGAGGCCGGCGCGCGCGACGTGTACCTGATCGAGGAGCCGATGGCGGCGGCGATCGGCGCCGGCTTGCCGGTGACCGAGGCGCGCGGCTCGATGGTCATCGACATCGGCGGCGGCACCACCGAGGTGGCGGTGATCTCGCTCAACGGCATCGTCTATTCGCAGTCGGTGCGCATCGGCGGCGACCGCTTCGACGAGGCCATCACCAACTACGTGCGCCGCAACCACGGCATGCTGATCGGTGAGGCCACCGCCGAGCGCATCAAGCTGGAGATCGGCTGCGCCTACCCGCAGGCCGAGGTGCAGCAGATGGAGATCTCCGGCCGCAACCTGGCCGAGGGTGTGCCGAAGATGATCACCATCACCTCCAACGAGGTGCTCGAGGCCCTGCACGAGCCGCTCTCGGGCATCGTCAGTGCGGTCAAGCTGGCGCTGGAGCAGACCCCGCCGGAGCTGTGCGCCGACGTGGCCGAGCGCGGCATCGTGCTGACCGGCGGCGGCGCCCTGCTGCGCGACATGGACCGGCTGATCTCCGAGGAGACCGGCCTGCACGTGCAGGTGGCCGACGACCCGCTGACCTGCGTGGCCCGCGGCGGCGGCCGCGCGCTGGAGCTGGTGGACATGCACGGCAACGAGTTCTTCGCGCCGGAGTGATGGCGGGAGAGCCGGGTTCGGGATGCAGGCCGCGGGACCCGGGACCTGGGACCCGGGACCCGGGACCCGGGACCCGGAAAAGCGTGCAGCGTTTGCTTTTGCGGTCATGACGATCAAGAGCCGTTAGCCTTTCCCGGGTCCCGGGTCCCGGGTCCCGGTCTTCCCCAAGCAACCCCTTCTCTCCATCCCCTCCCGCCGCAACCTCGTGCCCTCCTACGCCGGCCCGCCCGTCGCCCCACGCACTGGCCAGATCACCAGTTCGCTGCGCCTGCTGGCCTGGCTGGCGCTGGCGGTGGAGCTGATCGTGCTCGACCATCGCGGCGGCTGGCTGGCGCAGCTGCGCCAGCAGGCCTCGCAGCTGGTGCAGCCGCTGTGGTGGCTGGCAGGCGCGCCCGCGCGGCTGGGCATGCGCCTGCAGGACGACGCCGGCACCCTGGCCTCGCTCACCGCCGAGAACCGGCGCCTGCGCAGCGAGCTGCTGGTGGCCAATGCGCGCCTGACCCGGCTGGGCAATGCGGTGGCCGACAACGCCCAGCTGCGCGCGCTGCTGGGCGCGGCCGGCAGCCATGGCCTGGACGTGCAGCTGGCGCCGGTGCTGGACGTGGACCTGGACCCGACCCGGCAGCGGCTGGTGCTCGACGCCGGCAGCGCCGACGGCGTGCAGGTCGGCCAGCCGGTGATCGACGCCGGCGGCCTGCTCGGCCAGATCGTCGAGGTCGGCCCCAGCCACTCCACCGCGCTGCTGCTGACCGATCCGGACCATGCCGTGCCGGTGATGGTCCAGCGCAACGGCGTGCGCCTGATCGCCTACGGCACCGGCCGCGCCGACCGCCTGCAGTTGCTCAACGTGCCGCTCAACAGCGACGTCAAGGAGGGCGACGTGGTGGTCACCTCCGGCCTGGGCGGGCGCTTCCCGGCCGGCTTCCCGGTCGGCACTGTGGCCGACCTGCACGCCGACGACAACCGCACCTTCATCGTCGGCGAACTCAAGCCCGCCGCCCAGCTCGACCGCGGCCGCTACGTGTTGCTGCTCAAGGGGCGCGCACCGGGGACGCCGGATCCGGTGTTGCCGGTGATGGAGTCGGGATCCGCACAAGCCGGGACCCGGGACCCGGGACCCGGGTCCCGGGAGAAGCAGGATCAAGAGCAGGACGGGGTGGATCGCAACCCGGCTGCAGTGGCCGTTGACTTGGCTTCTCCCCGGGTCCCGGGACCCGGGAATGAAGAAGACCCGCCTGTGGCCATTGAGAGGCGTCCGGGAACGGGCGAAGCGACGGCAGCGCCCGCTTCAAGCCCAGCTCTTCCAAAGGGAGAGGGGCTCAAGCCGACTTCTGCTTCTCCCCGGGTCCCGGGTCCCGGGTCCCGGGTCCCGGCCTCCCAGGTGGAACAACCTTGAGCCGCTCCCGCAACCTGTGGGTGCTGCCGGCCAGCCTGCTGGCGGCGGTGCTGGCGGCGCTGCTGCCGCTGCCGCCGCTGCTCGCGCCGCTGCGGCCGTACTGGCTGGCGCTGGTGCTGGCCTACTGGGTGATCGAGGAGCCGGACTACACCGGCCCCGGCCTGGCCTTCGGCACCGGCCTGGTGGCCGACCTGGCCTTCGGTGGATTGCTGGGCGAACAGGCGCTGCGGCTGGTGATCCTGACCTTCATCCTGCAGCGCTTCCGCGCGCGCCTGCGCTTCTTCCCGGTCTGGCAGCAGGCGCTGGCGATCGGCGGGTTGCTGCTCAACGACCGCATCGTCGCCGCCGCCGTGCACCTGGCGGTGGGCGAACCGCTGCTGCCGTGGAGCTACTGGTGGGCGCCGCTGCTGGGCATGGCGCTGTGGCCGCCGCTGTTCGTGCTGCTCGACGCCCTGCGCCTGGGCCGCAACCGCTGAGCCGCGCGCCGTGAGCCCGCGCCCGCGCCTGCCGTTCAACGCCCATGCCGCGGCCGAGCAGTTCCGCCGCCGCGCGGTACTGGGCTTCGTCGCGGTCGGGTTGTGCCTGCTGGGGCTGTGCGGCTGGTACTTCAAGCTGCAGGTGCTCGACCACGACGACTACGCCACCCAGTCCGACGCCAACCGCATCAAGCTGCGCCCGCTGGTGCCGGCGCGCGGCAGCATCTACGACCGCAACGGCGTGCTGCTGGCCGAGAACGTGCCCGCCTTCCGCCTCGACGTGACCCCCGACCAGGCCGGCGACCCGGACCGGTGGCTGGACGCGCTGGGCAAGGTGATCGTGCTGGACCCGGAGGAGGTGCAGCGCTTCCGCGCCAGCTACAAGGCCGGGCGCGGCTGGCGCCCGATCACCCTCAAGCCGCGCCTGGACGAGCAGGAGATCGCCCGCTTCGCGGTGGACCGCTGGCGCTTTCCCGGGGTCGAAGTAGTGCCCTACCTGACCCGCCACTATCCCTACGGGCCGCTGCTGGCGCACGTGATCGGCTACGTCGGCCGGATCGACGAGAAGGACCTGGAGGCCCTGGGCGAGAACGGCGCGGCGCTGACCCACATCGGCAAGACCGGGCTGGAGCGCTACTACGAGGAGCAGCTGCGCGGCCAGGTCGGCTACGAGCAGGTGGAGACCAACGTCGAGGGCCGCGCGCTGCGCACGGTCGGGCGGGTGCCCGCGCGCGCCGGCACCGACCTCAGGCTGGGCCTCGACCTGCGCCTGCAGCAGGCGATGGTGGCCGCCTTCGGCGAGCACGAGGGCGCGGCCGTCGCCATGGATCCGCGCAACGGCGAGATCCTGGGCATGGTCAGCCTGCCCAGCTACGACCCCAACCTGTTCGTCAACGGCATCTCGCGCGCCGACTACGCCGCGCTCAACGACAACCCCTCGCGGCCGCAGTTCAATCGGCTGGTGCTGGGCGGCGTCGCGCCGGGCTCGACGGTCAAGCCGCTGACCGCGCTGGCCGGCCTGGAAAGCGGGGTGCGCAAGCCGACAGACAGGATCCTGTCCACCGGCATGTTCCGCCTGCCGGGCATGAAGGGCCGCGGCTGGGCCGACGCGGACAGGGGCGGCAACGGCTGGACCGACATGCGTAAGTCGATCTACGAGTCGGTCAACACCTACTACTACATGCTGGCCCTGGACATGGGCGTGAAGCGCTACGACGAATACCTGGGCAAGTACGGCTACGGGCGCAAGACCGGCGTCGACCTGCTCGGCGAGATCGACGGAATCCTGCCCTCGCCGGCGGCCAAGGCCAAGCTCAGCAAGGAGCACTGGTATCCCGGCGACCTGGTCAATTCCGCGATCGGCCAGGGCCTGTGGAAGGTGACCCCGCTGCAGCTGGTGCGGGCGGTCGGCGCGGTCGCCAACGGCGGCGGACTGGTCCGCCCGCACCTGGTGGCCGAACAGCGCAGCGGCTTCGATGCACCGTGGCAGGCGCTGCCGCAACCGGCGCCGGTGCGCATCACCGACGTGCCCGAACACATCAAGGTGATCCAGGAAGGCATGCAGATGACCACCACCATCGGCACCGCGGCCGCGGTGTTCCGCGGCTCGCCGTACGCGTCGGCGGGCAAGACCGGCACCGCGCAGGTGGTCAACCGCCAGGAGCGCACCGTCGATCCGAAGTCGCTGCCGCTGTGGAAGCGCCACCGCTCGCTATACGTCGGCTACGCGCCGGCCGACAACCCGACCATCGCGGTCGCGGTCGCGGTCGAGGGCGGTGGCTTCGGCGCCTCCACCGCCGCGCCGATCGCGCGCAAGATCATGGACGCCTGGCTGCTGGGCAAGTGGCCCGAGCCGGAAGGCGACGACGCCCCGGTGGTGGTGGACCAGTGAAGGCGCTGCTGCGCTACCTGGGCGACATCGGCGGGCGCGCCGTGCGCAGCCTGGACTGGGTGCTGTGCCTGGCCCTGGCCGGGATCGGCGCGCTCGGCCTGGCGACCATGCACAGCGCCGGCGGCGGCCACCTGGTGCTGGCCCAGGGCGCGCGCTTCGCGGTGGGCGCGGCGGCGATGTGGGCGCTGTCGCGGGTGCCGGTGCCGCGCCTGCGCGGCTGGACGCCGGTGGTGTACGCGCTGGCGATGCTGCCGATGCTGGCGGTGTTCGTGGTCGGCACCGGCAAGTACGGGCGGCAGTGGCTCAACCTCAAGCTGTTCTACCTGCAGCCGGCCGAGCTGCTGAAGATCAGCCTGCCGATGATGATGGCCTGGTACCTGGCGCGGGTGGCGCTGCCGCCGCGGATCGGCGCGGTGCTGGTGTCCTTCGTCATCATCGGCCTGGCCGCCGGCCTGATCCTGCTGCAGCCGGACTTCGGCACCGGCATGCTGGTGGCGGCCTCGGGGGTGTTCGCCCTGCTGCTGGCCGGGCTGCCGTGGTGGTGGGTCGGGCTGGGCGTGGCCGGGGTGGCCGCGGCCGCGCCGGTGGCGTGGTTCTGGTACCTGCGGCCCTACCAGAAGGACCGCATCCTGATGTTCCTCAATCCTGAGAACGACGCCCTGGGTGCGGGCTGGAACATCATCCAGTCCAAGATCGCCATCGGCTCGGGCGGCCTGACCGGCAAGGGCTGGGGGCAGGGCACCCAGTCGCACCTGAACTTCATCCCCGAGCAGAGCACCGACTTCGCCTTCTCGGTGCTGAGCGAGGAGTTCGGCTGGCTCGGGGTGGCGCTGGTGATGACCCTGTACCTGGTGGTGGTGGGCCGCTGCCTGTGGATCGCCATGCAAGCGCGCGACGCCTACTCGCGCCTGCTGGCCGGCTCGTTGGGGCTGTCGTTCTTCGTCTACGTGCTGGTCAACGGCGGCATGATCTCCGGCCTGCTGCCGGTGGTGGGCGTGCCGATGCCGCTGATCAGCTACGGCGGCACCTCGGCGGTGTCGCTGCTGGCCAGCCTGGGGCTGGTGATGGCGGTGAAGGAGTATCGGCCGGTGCATGGGCGGTGATGGCCGGGCGTGCCGCGCAAGGGCGGATGCGCGGAAAGTGCGCTTTGACCCCGGTTTCGTTCAGACAACTCCCGTCAAATCACGGGGTTGCAGACACTTCTTTATCTGCATGCTAGGCTGCCGGCCCATGATCCGCCGCGCCGCCGCCTGCCTGCTGACGCTCGGTCTGGTCGCCTGCGCGAGCCGGCCCGAGGCGCCGGCGTCGCCGGCCCAGGCGTCCTCGCGTCCCGCCCCGTCGAAG
>JASGEB010000094.1:0-6216 GCA_047606785.1 Pseudoxanthomonas sp. | reverse complement strand
CTGCGCGGCGGCCACGTCCGCGAGCGCGCGCACGCCGCCGGACACCTGCACCTGCAGCGCCGGCGCGAGCGCGCGCAGGTGCGCGTACAGCGCCAGGTTGGGCCCTTGCAGGGTGCCGTCGCGGTCGATGTCGGTGCACAGCACGTGGCGCGCGCCGGCGGCGGCGTAGTGCGGCGCCAGCTGGTCCAGGGTGACGCCCTCGCCCTGGGTCCAGCCGGCGCTGGACAGCTGCCAGCCGCCGTCGCGGAAGCGCGTGTCCAGCGCCAGCACGATGTGCTCGGCGCCGAATTCCTGCAGCCAGCCGATCGCCGTGTGCGGCTCGCGCACCGCCAGGCTGCCGACCACCACCCGCTCCACCCCGGCGTCGCGGAAGGCCTGCACGTCGCCGCCGCCGCGCACGCCGCCGCCGGCCTGCACACGCAGGCCGAGCCGGGCGATGCGCTCGATGATCTTCAGGTGCGGGCTGTCGCCTTGGCGCGCGCCGTCCAGGTCGACCAGGTGGATCCACTGCGCGCCGGCGGCGCGGTAGCCGCGCGCCAGCTCGACCGGGTCCAGGCCGTAGTCGGTCTGGCGGTCGTAGTCGCCCTGGTACAGGCGCACCACCTTGCCGCCGCGCAGGTCGATGGCGGGGATTATTTGAAACCCCGCACATGGATGTGCGGGCTCTTGCGAGGGATTCGCATACATCATGCCAGGCCCTGTTCGATGAAATTGCGCAGCAACCGCGCGCCGGTGGCGGCCGAGCGCTCGGGATGGAACTGCGCGCCGGCCACCCGGCCGCGCTGGACGATGGCCGCCAGCGGCCGGCCGTGCTCGCTGCTGGCGATGCAGTCCGGCCCGACCTGCGCGGCGTAGCTGTGCACGAAGTAGGCCTGGTCGCCGGCGGCGATGCCGTCGAGCAAGGAACAGGCGCGCAGCGGTTGCAGGCTGTTCCAGCCCATGTGCGGCACGCGGATGCCCGCGCAAGGCCGCAGTTTCTCCACCTGCCCGGGCAGCAGGCCCAGGCAGGGCGTGTCGTCCTCCTCGGAATGCTCGAACAGCACCTGCATGCCCACGCACACACCCAGCAGCGGCTTGTCCAGCGCGCGCAGGGTGTCGATCAAGTCCAGCTCGCGCAGCCGCGCCATCACCTGCGCGGCGGCGCCCACGCCCGGCAGGATCACCCGCTCGGCGGCGGCGATGGCCGCCGCGTCGGTGGTCAGCTCGGCGGCGATGCCCAGCCGGCCCAGCGCATACAGCACCGAGCCCAGGTTGGCCCCGCCGCCGTCGATCAGCGCCACCCGCATCACAGCGCTCCCTTGGTGCTGGGCAGTTCCGAGCCCTCGCGCCGCACCGCCTGGCGCAGCGCGCGCGCGGTGGCCTTGAACAGCCCCTCGACCTGGTGGTGGTCGTTGTCGCCGCGCACCTGCAAATTGAGGTTCAGCCCGGCCGCATCGCACAGCGAGCGGAAGAAATGCGGCACCAGTTCGGTCGGCATGTCGCCCACCCGCTCGCGCTTGAACGTGGCGTCGAACACCAGGTACGGCCGCCCGGAGAAGTCCAGCGCCGCGCTGGCCAGCGCCTCGTCCATCGGCAGGGTGAAGCCGTAGCGGCCGATGCCGCGCTTGTCGCCCAGCGCCTGCCGCAGCGCCTGGCCCAGCGCCAGCGCGGTGTCCTCGATGGTGTGGTGCTCATCGATGTGCAGGTCGCCGCGCGCCTGCACGCGCAGGAAGATGCCGCCGTGCTTGCCGATCTGTTCGAGCATGTGGTCGAAGAACGGCAGGCCGGTGTGCACCTGCGGCTCGCCCGCGCGGTCCAGGTCCAGCTCGACGACGATGTCGGTCTCCTTGGTCTTGCGCTGCACCCGTGCGGTGCGCGGTGCGTCGGCCAGGGCGTGGGCGATGCCGGCCCAGTCCCACTCGCCTCCGAACTGCTCGGTCCTGAGCTGGAAGCCGCGGATGCCCAGGTTGCGGGCGAACTGGATGTCGGTCTCGCGGTCGCCGACCATCGCCGAGCGGTCCAGGTCGATGCCGCGGTCGCGCAGGTAGTGCATCACCAGCCCCAGCCCCGGCTTGCGGGTGGGCGCATTGTCGGCCGGCCAGGTGGTGTCGATCAGCACCTCGCGGAACGTGACCCCCTGGCTCTCGAAGACCTGCAGCATCAGCTCGTTGGGGCCGTCGAAGCTGGCGCGCGGATAGGCTTCGCTGCCCAGCCCGTCCTGGTTGCTGACGATCACGAACTGGAAGCCGGCCTCGCGCAGCTTCAGCAGCGCCGGGATCACCCCGCGCACGAAGCGCAGCTTGTCGTAGGCGTCGATCTGGAAATCGGCCGGCTCCTCGATCAGGGTGCCGTCGCGGTCGACGAACAGGATCGGCGTGCTCATGCCGCCTCCGCCTGCGCGCGCAGGGCCGCCAGCACGCGCTCGTTCTCGGCCGGGCTGCCGATGCTGATGCGCAGCGCGTCGCCCAGCTGCGGCGCGGCGCGCTGGTCGCGCACCACCACTCCCGCGGCCAGCAGCCGCCGGAACGCGGCATCGGCATCGACCAGGCGCAGCAGCAGGAAGTTGGCGTCGGAGCGGTACACGCGACGCACGCCGGGCAGCGCTGCCAGTGCAGCGCGCATGCGTTCGCGCTCGGCGACAGTCTGCGCGACCACCTCGGCGGTGCGCGCCAGCGCGGCCGGCTGCAGGGCCTGCACCGCCAGCTGCGCGCACGGCGCCGGGACCGGATACGGCGCCTGGCAGGCGCGCAGCACCGCGATGAGTTCGGCCGCGCCGATCGCCACGCCGATGCGCGCGGCGGCCAGCGCGTGCGCCTTGGACAGCGTGCGCAGCACCACCAGGTTCGGATGCGCGGCGCGCAGCGACAGCGCCGACGGCACGCCGCTGAACTCGCCATAGGCCTCGTCCACCACCACCAGCGCTCGGCCCTGCAGCCGCGTGGCCAGGGCAGCGATGTCCTGCGGCGCGATGGCCGCGCCGGTCGGGTTGCCCGGCGAGCACAGGAACACCAGCTTGGCCGCGCGCTCCAGCGCGGCGTCGCCGATCGCCCGCAGGTCCGGGGCGAAGCCGTCCGCCCCGTCCACCAGCGGCACCTGCAGCAGCGGCGCGTTCTGCAGGCGCGCGCTGACCGCGTACATGCCGAACACCGGCGGCGCGATCACCACCGCGTCGCGGCCCGGTTCGCACAGCGCGCGCACCAGCAGGTCGATGGCCTCGTCGCTGCCGCGGCCGACCAGCAGCTCCTGCGGCGCGCAGCCGTACAGCCCGGCCAGCGCCTGACGCAGCGCCGGCGGCTGCGGATCGGGATAGCGGCGCACGCTGCCGGCCGGGTCGGCGGCGTTGGCCTGCGCGTTCTCGTTGGCGTTGAGCCAGACCTCGCCGGTGATCTTCTCGCTGCGCGCCGAGGAATAGCCGGCGAAGCCGCGCAGGTCCGGGCGCACCAGCGCCAGCAGGGAATCGTCGCCGGCGCTCATGCCACCGCTCCGGCCGCCAGCCGCAGGCGCACGGCGTTGGCGTGCGCTTCCAGCCCTTCCGCCTCGGCCAGCGTGAGCGCCGACGGGCCGATGGCGGCGATGCCGCCGCGGGTGGCGGCCTGCACGCTGACGAAGTTCTGGAAGCTGGCCACCGACACCCCGCTCCAGGCCCGCGCCGCGCCGCTGGTGGGCAGCACGTGGTTGGTGCCGCTGCAGTAGTCGCCCAACGCCTCGGGCGTGTAGTCGCCCAGGAACACCGAGCCGGCGGCCTCGACCTGCCCCAGCCAGCGGCGCGGTTCGCGCAGAGCCAGGATCAGGTGCTCGGGCGCGTAGGCGTTGCTGATGGCGAAGGCGTCCTCCAGCGCCGCTACCTTCACCAGCCGCGAGGCGGCCAGCGCGCGGCGGGCGATGTCGGCACGCGGCAGGGCGCGCAGTTGCGCGTCCAGCTCGGCCTGCACCCGGTCCAGCAGGCCGTCGTCGTCGGCCAGCAGCAGCACCTGCGAATCCGGCCCGTGCTCGGCCTGCGAGAGCAGGTCGGCGGCGACGAAGGCGGCATCGGCGCCGGCGTCGGCGATCACCAGCACTTCCGACGGCCCGGCCGGCATGTCGATGGCCGCCGCGCCGCTCTGCGCCACCTGCTGCTTGGCCTCGGTGACGTAGCTGTTGCCGGGCCCGAACAGCTTGTCGCACCTGGGCACCGGGCCGGCGCCGAAGGCCATGGCCGCGATCGCCTGCGCACCGCCGAGCACGAACACGCGGTGCACGCCGGTCAGCCGGGCCGTCACCAGCACCGCCGGATCGGCCGTGCCGTCCTTGCGCGGCGGCGTGCACAGCACCACTTCGCGGCAACCGGCCAGACGCGCCGGGATGCCCAACATCAGCGCGGTCGAGGGCAGCGGCGCGCTGCCGGCCGGCACGTACAGGCCGACCCGGCCGATCGGCCGGATCATGCGCTCGCAGGTCACCCCCGGCGCGGTCTCCACCGCATAGGGCTGGGCCATGCCGGCGCGGTGGAAGGCCTCGATGCGCGCGGCGGCTTCGGCCATGGCCCGCTTCAGCGCCGGGTCGATGGCGGCCTCGGCGGCGGCGAAGGCGGCTTCGCCGACCTCGAACGACGCCGGCGCGGCCCCGTCCAGGCGCGCGGTGATCGTACGCAGCGCGTCCTCGCCGCCGTCGCGCACCTGCCGCAGGATGTCGGCCACCACCTGCCGGGTCTGCGCGGCCACCGCCTGCGCCGGGCGCTGCAGCGCCGCCGCGCGCGCGCCGGCGTTCAGCGTGGCCCACTCCAGCCGTTGCACGGCCACCGCCGCGTTCTTCGGATTCGCGCTCATGCCAGCGACCTCTCCACCGACAGCACCATCAGCCCGCGCGCGCCGGCGCGCTCCAGTTCCTCCAGCCGCTGCCAGCTGACCGCGCCGTGGCACATGGCCTGCAGCGGGATCTCCTCGCCCTCGCCGGGCAGGCGCACCAGCGGCTCGGCGTCGGCCAGCAAGCGTTCCAGCGCCGGCACGGTGTCGGCGGTGGCGCGGAACATCAGCAGCTTGCTGTCCTTGAGCTTGAGCACGCCGTCCATGCGCCGCAGCAGCATGGCCGACAGTTCGGCGCGGGCATCGTCGAAGCCACGCACCGGCCCGGCCAGCACCGCCTCGCTGTCCAGCAGCGTCTGCACCGGCTTGAGCTGGTTCGCGGCCAGGGTGGCGCCGCTGGAGACCAGGTCGCAGATCAGGTCGGCGGTGCCCAGGCGCGGGGCGATCTCCACCGATCCGCTCAGTTCGACCACGCCGGCCTGCACGCCCTGCTCGCCCAGCCAGCGGCGCAGGATGGCCGGGTAGCTGGTGGCGATGCGCAGGCCCTGCAACTGCGCCGGGCCCTGCCAGTCCCAGTCCTGCGGCAGCGCCAGCATCAGCCGGCAACCGCCGAAGCCCAGCGCGCGCATCTCGCGGTAGGCGGCCGGCAGGCCGATCTCCAGCCGCGCCGCGCCCTGCTCGTCCAGCTCGTTGCGGCCGACGATACCGTAGTCGCACACGCCGTCGGCGATCAGCCCGGGGATGTCGTCGTCGCGCACCAGCAGCAGGTCCACCGGCAGCGATTCGCCGTAGCAGAACAGCTTGTCGCGGCTCTCGCGCCAGCTCAGCCCGCAGGCGGCCAGCAGGCTGCGCGCCGGCTCGGCCAGGCGGCCGGATTTCTGGATGGCGATGCGCAGACGGTCGCGCGTCGGATGGGCGACGATGGGAGCCATGGCGTTGGACTTTCAGTGCTGGGCGGTGGTGCGCGACTGCTGGCGACGCAGGGCGGTGGCGTAGCCGCCGGTGCCGGTTTCCAGCGTGCGCGCGACCCGGCCGATGGTGGTGACGCTGACCTCGGTCAGTTCGTGGATCTCGCGGTAGGGCACGCCCTTGAGGATCAGCGGCACCACCCGCCAGCGGTCGGCCATGGCCTCCAGCTCCGCCGGGGTACACAGGTCCTGCAGGAACGCACGCACCTCCTCCGGCTTCGACAGCCCGGCCAGGGCCCGTGCAAGCGACTGCAGGGCCAGGCTGGCGGTCTTGTCGTCGATGTCGGCGCGGCGCTTCATGGCGATCCAATGTATTAACGCGCTAGCACGATAGCATATCGAGGACGGCCGGGCAAGCCGCATGCACATGCTCGCAGGAACCTCGCGCAGGAGCACACCGCAAGGGGGCATGGGGAAAATCCGTAGGAGCGCACCGCAGGGGCGCGATGATGCTTTACCGGAAAGGCCCCTCGCGCCCCTGCGGTGCG
>JASGEB010000093.1:0-32046 GCA_047606785.1 Pseudoxanthomonas sp. | reverse complement strand
GTCCTCGGCGCCGCCGCGGCCAGGTCTGCATCGCCGGCATCGCCGGCGCGCCCGCTGCCGGCGGCACGGCGCAGGCCGCGCGGCAGGCGCATCCGTTGTAAAGGATTTCCCTCGGTGGTGATAGCCATCGCAATCTCTCAGTGTCGGCGGCTGGCCGCCAGCGCCTCGCCATGGCGCCATTCCAGCCAGGTCTTGAGCGCCAGTGTCACCAGCGCGCCCAGCGCCAGCAGCGAGGCGCAGGCGAAGGCGGCGCTGTAGGCGTACTCGTTGTAGAGGATCTCCACGTGCAGCGGCAGAGTGTTGGTGCGCCCGCGGATGTGCCCGGACACCACCGACACCGCGCCGAACTCGCCCATCGAGCGCGCCCCGCACAGCAGCACGCCGTACAGCAGCGCCCAGCGGATGTTGGGCAGGGTCACACGCACGAACATCTGCCACGGCCGCGCGCCCAGGCTGAGCGCGGCCAGTTCCTCGTCGCTGCCCTGCTGCTCCATCAGCGGCATCAGCTCGCGGGCGATGAACGGGAAGGTGACGAACACCGTGGCCAGCACGATGCCCGGCAGCGCGAACACGATCTTCGGCAACTTGAACGGCACCTCGCCCGCGACCGGCAGGTGCAGTACCACGCCGTGGTCGATCAGCGGCCACAGCCAGCCCTGCGCGCCGAACAGCAGCACGAACACCAGTCCGGCCACCACCGGCGAGACCGCGAACGGCAGGTCGATCAGGCTGACCAGGACGCGCCGGCCGGGGAACTCGTGGCGGGTCACCGCCCAGGCCGCGGCGATGCCGAACACCAGGTTCAGCGGCAGCACGATCGCCGTGACCAGCAGGGTCAGCCGGATCGCCGCCAGCGCATCGGGGTCGGACACCGCATGCGCGAACGCCGCCGCGCCGTTGCGCAACGCCTCGGCGAACACCAGCACCAGCGGCAGCAGCAGGAACGCCAGCAGGAACGCCAGCGCGCCGCCGACCAACAGCCACTTCACCGTCGCCGGCTCGGCGGTCGGTGCGCGCCGGCGCGGCGCATGGATCGCCACCACCGCGCTCATCGCAGCGTCCTCAAGCCGCGCCGCGCCAGCCGCGACTGCAGGCTGTTCACCGCCAGCAGCACCGCGAAGGACAGCAGCAGCATCGCCACCGCGATCGCGGTGGCGCCGGCGTAGTCGAATTCCTCCAGACGGATGGTGATCAGCAGCGGCGCGATCTCCGACACGCCCGGCAGGTTGCCAGCGATGAAGATCACCGAGCCGTACTCGCCGACCCCGCGCGCGAACGCCAGCGCGAAGCCGGCCAGCAGCGCCGGCCACAACCCCGGCAGGACCACGCTCCACACCGTGCGCAGGCGACCGGCGCCGAGGGTGGCCGCGGCTTCCTCGACCTCGCGCTCGGCCTCGGCCAGCACCGGTTCGACCACCCGCACCACGAACGGCAGGCCGATGAACACCAGCGCCACCACGATCCCCAGCGGCGTGTAGGCGACCTTCAGCCCGGCCGCCTCCAGCCAGCGCCCGATCCAGCCGGTGGGCCCGTACAGCTGGGTCAGGGCGATGCCGGCCACCGCGGTCGGCAGCGCGAACGGCAGGTCCACCATCGCGTCGAACAGCCGCTTGCCCGGGAAGTCGTAGCGCACGAACACCCACGCCACCAGCGTGCCTGCCACCGCGTTGAACGCCGCGGCCACCAGCGCCGTGGTGAAGCTCAGGCGCAGCGCGGCCAGCGTGCGCGGACTGGTCCAGGCCTCCCACAGGCCGTGCGCGCCCAGGCCGGCGGCGTGCACGAACAGGCCCGCCAGCGGCAGCAGCACGATCAGCCCCAGCCACAGCAACGTCCAACCCAGGCTGAGGCCAAAACCCGGCAGCACCCGCCTGCGGCGCTGCCGGGGCCATGCGATCGCGGCAGTGCTCAATGCTGCTGGGCCTTGGCCAGGATCTGGTCGAACAGCGCGCCGTCGGCGAAGTGCTCGGCCTGCGCCTTCTGCCAGCCGCCGAAGGCCTTGTCGACGGTCACCAGGTTGATCTTCGGGAAGCGCGCCACGTCGGCCGGGTCAGCCGCCTGCGGGTTGAGCGGTCGGTAGTAGTTATGAGCGATGATCTTCTGGCCTTCCGGCGAGTACAGGAACTCCAGGTAGGCCTGGGCGACCTTGCGGGTGCCGTGCTTGTCGACATTCTTGTCCACCAGCGCCACCGGCGGCTCGGCCAGGATCGACTGCCGCGGCACCACGATGTCGAACTTGTCCGGACCCAGCTCCTGCTGCGACAGGAACGCCTCGTTCTCCCAGGCCAGCAGCACGTCGCCGATGCCGCGCTGGACGAAGGTGGTGGTCGCCCCGCGCGCGCCGGTGTCCAGCACCGGCACGTTGCGGAACAGCGCCACCAGGCTGTTGACCACCTTGTCCTTGTCGCCCTTGAAGATGTGGTCGAAGTAGGCCCAGGCGGCCAGGTAGTTCCAGCGCGCGCCGCCGGAGGTCTTCGGGTTCGGCGTGATCACCGACACGCCCGACTTCAGCAGGTCCGGCCAGTCCTTGATGCCCTTCGGGTTGCCCTTGCGCACCAGGAACACGATAGTCGAGGTGTACGGCGAACTGTTGTCCGGCAGGCGCTTCTGCCAGTCCGGCGGCAGCAGCTTGGCCTGCTCGGCGATCGAGTCGATGTCGTAGGCCAGCGCCAGGGTGACCACGTCGGCCTCCAGGCCGTCGATCACCGCGCGCGCCTGCTTGCCCGAACCGCCGTGCGAGGCCTCGATCTGCACGTCCTGGCCGGTGTCCTTCTTCCACTTGGCGGCGAAGGCGGCGTTGATGTCACGGTACAGCTCGCGGGTGGGGTCGTAGGACACGTTGAGCAGCTGCTGCGGGTCCTTGGCCGACGCGCCCAGGGCCAGCACCAGGCCGAGGCCGAAGATGGCGATGCGCAGGGACGAGCGGTGGATGCGGGGGAGTTTCATGTGGGTGTCTCCGTCGTGGGGCAGATCGGAACGCGACCTGCAGGCGGGTGAGTGCGGTCTTTGCGTCCTCGCGGCCAGCGGCGCGGCCTCGAAGGTCCGCAGGCAGTTCAAGACCCGCTTGAGATGGTGGTTAAGGTACCAGTTGCCGCCGACCAGCCGGGTGTCGGCGTAGAGTGCGGATGTGGCCAGGCTGGCAAACAGCGGCCTGTCGGCCCGCTGCGCCGGCGCCGGCGAGTCCGGTCCAGGGCCGGCGCCACGCCCCATCCGATTCTGTCGGGTCTCATCTGCGGTTTCCCCAAGCTTCGAGTGAAGCGGATCGTCACGGTCCCTGCGACGACGGTGAAATGAAAACCCGGGCATTGCTTATAGCCGGCGCGCATGAAGGCCGGCCGCCGGGCCGGCGCGCGCCCTAAAATGCCGTTTCCCCCGACCGGAGCCGCCCATGGCCGCCGCCCTCGCCCGCTATGCCGCGCAGCTCGACGACCTGCGCGCGCAGGGCCTGTTCAAGTCCGAGCGCATCATCATCTCGCCGCAGTCGGCGCAGATCGCGCTGGCCGACGGCCGCACGGTGCTGAACTTCTGCGCCAACAACTACCTGGGCCTGGCCGATCATCCGGACATCGTCGCCGCCGCCAAGGACGCGCTGGACAGCCACGGCTTCGGCATGGCCTCGGTGCGCTTCATCTGCGGCACCCAGGACCTGCACAAGCAACTGGAACGGACCATCGCCGGCTTCTTCGGCCACGAGGACGCGATCCTCTACGCCGCCTGCTTCGACGCCAACGGCGGCCTGTTCGAGCCCTTGCTGGGCGAGGACGACGCGATCGTCAGCGACGCGCTCAACCACGCCTCGATCATCGACGGCGTGCGCCTGTGCAAGGCGCGCCGCTACCGCTACGCCAACTGCGACATGGCCGACCTGGAGCGGCAGCTGCGGCAGGCGCGCGCCGACGGCGCCGGCACCGTCCTGATCACCACCGACGGGGTGTTCTCGATGGACGGCTTCATCGCCCCGCTCGACGAGATCGTCGCGCTGGCGCGCCGCTACGACGCGCTGGTGCACATCGACGAATGCCATGCCACCGGCTTCCTCGGCGAAACCGGGCGCGGCTCGGCCGAGGTCAAGGGCGTGCTCGGCCAGATCGACATCTTCACCGGCACGCTCGGCAAGGCCATGGGCGGCGCGCTCGGCGGCTTCACCACCGCGCGCAGGGAGATCGTGGAACTGCTGCGCCAGCGCTCGCGCCCCTACCTGTTCTCCAACTCGCTGCCGCCGCACGTGGTAGCCGCCGGCATCAAGGCCTTCGGCATGCTCGAAGCCGCCGCCGACCTGCGCCAGCGCCTGCGCGAGAATACCGCCTATTTCCGCCGGGAAATGACCGCCGCCGGCTTCGAGCTCAAGCCCGGTGTGCACCCGATCGTGCCGGTGATGCTGTACGACGCACCGCTGGCGCAGCGCTTCGCCGAGCGCCTGCTGGAGGAAGGCATCTACGCGATCGGCTTCTTTTTTCCGGTGGTGCCGCAGGGTCAGGCGCGCATCCGCACCCAGATCAGCGCCGCACACACGCGCGAACACCTGGACCGGGCGCTCGACGCCTTCGCCCGCATCGGTCGTGAACTGGGCGTGCTGAACGCCTGACCACTGCGGCTCGCCGTCTCCCCGCACAAGCGGGTGGGCGGCAAAACCGGCCCTCAAGCCAGCATGGCAACCTCGGCCGCGCTCAATTCGCGCCACTGTCCCTTGGCCAGATCGCCCAACCGCAGATCGCCGATGGCGACGCGGACCAGCCGCAGCACATCGATATCGTGCGCGGCGAGCAGTCGCCGGATGTGGCGGTTGCGGCCTTCGTCGAGCACGATTTCCAGCCAGGCGTTCTTCCCGCCCTGCCGCAGCAGGCGCACATGCCGCGCCGCCAGTCGTTCGCCACCCGCGTCGACGCCGCGCTCGAGCGCGGCCAGCAGCGGCGCACCCACCCGCGCTGCCACCTGCACGTGGTAGGTCTTGTCCGGGCCAAGCTCCGGATCGGTGATGCGCGCGGCCCATTCCGGGTCGTTGCTGAGCAGCAACAGGCCTTCGCTGGCCTTGTCCAGGCGCCCGACCGGCGCAACCCAGGGCAGGCCGCCTTCGCGCAGGCAGGCATACACGGTCTCGCGGCCACGCTCGTCGCGCGCGCTCGTCACCAGTCCGTGCGGTTTGTTGAGCGCCAGGTACATGCGCCGCACCGACGGCAGCGCTCGCCCGTCCAGCACGACCTGCGAACGGCCCGTGACGGTGGGGAATTCCGGGTCGGTGACGACCCGGCCGTCGACCTGCACGCGGCCGGCGGCCACCCGCCGCGCGGCCTCGCTGCGCGAGCAGACACCCGCCTTGGAGATGGCACGCGCCAGCCCGTGGCGAGTCGCCTTGTCCGGATCGCACCGGGACCGACGCTCATGCCGCGAGGCCATGCCGGCAACCCCGACGGCGCGCAACCGCCTATTTCGCGGCAGGCGCCTGCACAGCTGCGGGAACCTCGGCAGACTCCGGTACCGGCTTGGCCTTGACCACCCGCACGCCCTTGGCCTTCATCCAGGCGTCGAATTCGTCGGCGGTCATGCGCTTGCCGTTCTGGCTCATGTCGAAGCGCCAGGGCGAATTGTCGTACTCGGTCTTGGGCACATAGCCGGCCGCATTGCCGACGCTCGGCGCCGGCGAAGCCAGGGCGGTGGCCCGGCAGCCGTCCAGCTTCAACCGCAACAACACGCGATCCACCGCCTGGGTCTCGTCGAAGCCCTGCGCCAGCACGCCCGAGGGCGCGCCCAACTGGGTGGTATTGGCGAACAGTTCCACTGCCACCGGCGGCAGGATGGTGGCGCGGCTCGGCAACGGCTGCGGCGAGACTCCGCTGCAACCGACCACCTCGGCATGGGCCGCAAGCGGCACAACGGCGGAGAACAGCGCCAGCACGGCGGCAATACGGTTCATGCGTGTCCCCAGGGAAGCCGGAAATTGCCCGGAGTGTAGGCAAAAGCAGCCACCGGCATCAAGCCAGGCATGAACTTTCTTCGCCAAGCCCTTGTCACCATGGAGAATCCGGACCATCCCCGCGGTTTCGCCCGGCCTTGGCAAGAGTTCTGCTCCCTGCTCGGGGGCGGTATCGGCACGCTCCACATCGGCGGCCCGCCTGCGCAGGTCGATCGGGATCGGGTCGGAGGACGAATCCAAACCGATGGAAAGTGCACTCTGACCCCGGTTTTGATCCAGAAAAAGAAAGAGCCCGGCATGGAGCCGGGCTCTTGTCGTCGTCGGGCCTGCCCAGGATTACTGGACGTTCAGCTCAGTGCGACGGTTCTTCTCGCTCTTGCAGGCCGGGAAGGTCTGCGGGGTCGGCTCCAGCGGACGGGTCTCGCCGTAGCCCACCGGGCCCACCAGACGGCCGGCGTCCACGCCGTTGCTGACCAGGTAGTCGAACACCGTCTTGGCACGACGCTCGGACAGCTTTTGGTTGTAGCCGTCCTTGCCGCACAGATCGGTATGACCGGCCACTTCGACGCGCAGTTCGGGGTAGCGCTTCAGGATCTCCACGGCCTCATTCAGGATGGCGATCGCATCCGGACGCAGGGTGGCCTTGTCGAAGTTGAAGTTCACACCCTTCAGGTCGATGGTGACCTTGACCGGGCAGCCGTCCGGACCAATGGTCTGGCCAGCCTGCGAACCCGGGCACTTGTCGTCGCAGTTGTTGACGCCGTCACCGTCGTCGTCCAGGTCCGCGCAGGTCTGGGCCGGCGGCGGCGGCGGCGGGGCGACCGGCGCGGCGGGCTTGGGACCCAGCGGGATCACCACGCCGACCGAGGCCAGCGCGTCGCCGAAGTAGCTCTGATCCTTGCCGCTGGAGGTCGCGACATAGCTTGCATCGTCGAAGTCGGCGCGATACGCCACTTCGGCACGCACAGCAACGCGGTTCTCGAAGGTGGCCTGCAGGCCCACGCCGACCTTGGCAGCGAAGTTGCCGTCCTCGCGCTCACCCGGCGAATCCGCGCTCGGGGAGTTGTCGTACTCCTCCTCGGAACGCTGGTAGCCCAGGCCGAACAGCAAGTACGGATTCCAGCCGCGGCCTTCCTGGATGAAGTGGCGACGCAGGTCGAACGAGATACCGTACTGGCTCCAGTTCAGATCGTCGTTGGCCGAGAAATGCGGGTTCTGGTAGTTCAGTTCGCCGTCCAGCGACCAGTTCGGGCTGATGAACTTGCCCAGGCCGAGGCTGCCGAAGGTGGTGTCGTCGGTCAGGCGGTCGCTATCCTGCTTGTTGTAGCCGACCGAGCCGGTCAGGTACCAACGGTCATCGAACTCCTGAGCCGCAGCGGCCTGGGCCACGCTCAGTCCGGCCAGCAGTGCGGCGCAGAGAAGTTTCTTGTTCATTTGCTGCTCCTTGGGAAGGAAGGGATCAGTGTTGAAAAAAACCGTGGCACCAGGCTTTCGGTCAGCCGACGGTCGTCACAATCATGACCGCCAGACCAGCTTCACGGGCTGCCGCAGCGTAGGCGGCCGATTGTGAAGAGTGCGTTAACGATAGCATAACAAGTCACGCGCGCCAAGCTTCGCAGCCGGCAGTTTTTATACGGGATCGGCGGGCCTAGGTGATGTGAAGGCGGCGCATAGCGCCGGTAAGCACTCTGTTGGTCGGGGGCTTCCATTCAGGATCGAGTCCACGGGCCGTCGCCCCCTTGCCGGTCTGCGCCAACCGGCACGCCTACCCACACTTGTTCTCCCCCTGTCCCCCTGGACCTGGGTTTCAGCTGCCTGCGCAAGCGGGTCCCGATGAGTTCCTGCATACCGGCCTGGAGGATCGAGCCCGGGTTTCTCCAAACTGGCGGCCCACGCCGACTGTCGGCGCACGCTGTGGAGCGGCAGATCGCCGCGTTCGCCCATGCCGCGCGGCTGGCATTGACGCTGTGTGCGCAACGCCGCACACGCATGCGGCACCGGGCGACGCACTGCACCCTGCGCCGCTCGCATGCGCCGCCGGCACATGAAGCCAAGCGGCGGCGCCACGAACATCGATACCCCCTGTTCAGGGCGCATTGGCTTTTGCATGCGTACCGTGCGCCGACTTTTTGGCCTGACCCCAGTTCGGCAGGCCGCTCCGGTCCTTCGACATGTTGACCGGAATGCGGGCAACCCGCCGTAGCGGTTGCCTCCCCATGACGCCAAACCCGATGTGTAGCTTCGCATCCGCGCCTGCCGCGAATGCACCGCGCACCGAGGGCTCAACGGAGCAAGGAGTCCGATGAAACTGGCCTGGATCCTGTGGCTGTCGCACGTGCTGCCAGCCCCCGCCGCCGATTCGCTGTGCCTGTCCACCACCGTGTACCTGGAAGCGCGCGACCAGTCCGTGCGCGGCCAACAGGCGGTGGCGGAAGTCGCGCTGCGCCGCCGCGACAGCGGCTTGTGGGGCGACTCGCTGTGCGCTGTCGTGACCGCGCGCCACCAGTTCGCGCCCGGCATCGTCTCGCCGTCGATGCGGCTGTCCAACGAAGCGGCCTGGCAGGATTCGGTGAAGGTGGCGGTCGGCGCCGAGCGCAACTGGGCGCTGCCGGTCGGGCAGCGCCGCGAGATCGTGCCCGGCGCCAGCCACTTCGCCGCGCACGCCATCGCCAATCCGGCATGGAGCGCCGCCCAGCAGGTGGCGGTGATCGGCGACCACACTTTCTACCGCGTGCAGTCGCTCAAGCCGCATTCGTGAGCATGTGCCGGCACGGCTTGCGCCGCGTCGCCGGCAACGTAGACGCCATAGTCGATCGCAACCCCTTCTCCGGCGCGCTCACACCACTTCGAAGCTCGCGTGCGCGCCGTCGGCCTGCGCCGACGGCGCCACCCACAGGTCGAAGCTGCCCGGCTCCAGCACCGGCTTGAGTTCGCGGCCGACGAAGCGCAGGTCCTGCGCGTGCAGTTCGAACTGCACCGTGGCACTTTCGCCCGGCGCCAGCGCCACCCGCCGGAAATCCTTCAGCTCGCGTACCGGCCGGGTGATGCTGGCCACGCGATCGCGCACGTACAGCTGCACCACTTCCTCGGCGGCGCGCGCGCCGTTGTTGCGCACGCTGGCGGCGACCTTCAGCACGCCGTCGCGGGGCAGCCGGCCGTCGCCCAAGTCCACTCCTAGGTACTCGATGTTGCCGTAGGTCAGGCCGTGGCCGAATGCGAACAGCGCCGAGTCGGGCACCGTGCGGTAGTGGGTCTTGAAGGCGCTGAGCCTGTCCGGCTCCGGGTCGGGGCGGCCGCTGGGCTTGTGGTCGTAGTGGTACGGCGCCTGCCCGGATTCACGCGGGAAGCTGACCGGCAGCCGTCCCGAGGGCGAGACCTCGCCGAACAGTACGTCGGCCAGCGCCGGTCCGGACATCGAGCCGAGGAACCAGCCGACCAGGATCGACTGCGCCTTCAGCACCGCTGCGTCGAGCGCCAGCGCGCGGCCATTGCACAGCACCACCACCAGCGGCGTACCGGTGGCCGCCACCGCCGCGACCAGTCCGGCCTGCACGGCGGGAATGCCCAGTTCGGTGCGCGACTGCGCTTCGCCGGACCAGCCGCGCGGCTCGCCCACCGCCAGTACCGCCACGTCGGCGCGCGCCGCAGCGTCCACCGCCGCCTGCACACCGTCGCGGGTCGAGCGGTCCGGCTCGCAGCCCTGCACCACCTCCAGCGCCGCGTCCTGGCCCAGCACCGCGCGCACGGCGCCGGCCAGGTCGTGGTTGGCATCGTCGCCGCCGAACAGCACCCACGGCCCGTGCGCGTTGTTGTCCGTATCGCGCGCCCACGGCCCGATCAGGGCGATGCGCTTGCCGCTGCGCGGCAGCGGCAGCAGGCCGCCTTCGTTCTTCAGCAGCACCACGGACTTGCGCGCCGCCTCGCGCGCCAGTGCGAGCGTGGCCGGAGTGCGCTGGCGCACCTGCGCGCGCGCCGGCTTGAGCCGGCGGAACGGATCGTCGAACAGGCCCAGCCTGGCCTTCAGCGCCAGCACCCGGCCGACCGCCTGGTCCAGGCGCGCCATCGGCACCTGCCCGTCGGCCACCAGCGACGGCAGGTGCTGCAGGTACAGGCCGCTCTGCATGCTCATGTCCACGCCGGCCAGGAACGCCAACCGCGCGGCGTCGCGGCCGTCGGCGGCCACGCCGTGCTTGATCAGCTCCTCGTCGCCGGTGTAGTCGGAGACCACCACGCCCTCGAAGCCCCATTCGCCACGCAGCACCTGGTCCAGCAGCCACGGGTTGGCGGTGGCGGGAATGCCGGCGATCTCGTTGAACGCCGCCATCGTGGTCGGCGCGCCGGCGCCGAAGGCGGCCTGGAACGGCGGGAAGTAGACCTCGCGCAGGGTACGCTCGGAGATGTCCACGGTGCTGTAGTCCAGGCCGGCCTCGGCCGCGCCGTAGGCGGCGAAGTGCTTGGCGCAGGCGGCCACCGCGTCGGGATGATCCAGGCCCTCGCCCTGGAAGCCGCGCACCCGCGCTTCGGCCATGCGCCGGCCCAGCAGCACGTCCTCGCCGGCGCCTTCCACGCCGCGGCCCCAGCGCGCGTCGCGGGCGATGTCCACCATCGGCGCGAAGGTCCAGTCGATGCCCACCGCGCTGGCCTCCTCAGCGGCCGCGCGCGCGGTGCGCCGGGCCAGGTCCGGATCGAAGCTGGCCGCCTCGCCCAGCGGCACCGGGAATACGGTGGTGAAGCCGTGAATCACGTCGGCGGCGAACAGCAGCGGGATCTTCAGCCGGCTGCTCAGCGCGGCCCGCTGCAGCTGCAGGTGGCGGTGCACGTCCGAGCCGTTGAACACGCCGGTCAGGCGACCGGAGGCGGCCGCGGCCAGCTGGGTTTCCGCGCCCTGCACCCCGGCCGCCGGATTGGCTGCCGCCGCCGCGTCGGACTGCCTGGCCATGCCCATCAGGGTTAGCTGGCCCGCCTTCTCCTCCACCGTCATCCGCGCCAGCAGGTCGTCGATGAAGGCCGGCCGGCGCCCGCGCGGCTCCGGCAATGCCCATCCGAACGAGACCTGCGCGGCCAGTGCCGCCGCACCCGAGCCGACCAGCAGCCCGCGCCGTGTGATTCCCCGACCCATGGAAACTCCGTAATCGATTACAAAGCCTGCGACCTTACCCGATTGCGGCAGCGGCCGCTGTTGCGGCGCGCCATTGCCGAGGGGCGCGGGGGTGCTTTTGATGTGCCGCCAAGCCCCAAAACACCCTCTCCCCAGCCTCCCCCCTGCTCGCTGCGCGAGCAAGGGGGCAAGAACTGAGCCCTTCACTTCAGCCGGATGCACGTTGCCCGCCAACTCCAGCCCCTGATAGCGGATTTTTCCGTCCTGCACGTAGCGGTTGTCGGTGGTGACGTAGCCCACATGCCGTAGGTGCTGCCAGCCGCGGCAACCGATGCATCCGAGAAGAACATCTGATTCAACGAAGCGATCTGCCGGCTCTCGATCTGGCTGCTGTCCACGGTGCTGATCGAGAACGGCGTATCCAGCACCGGCCGGTCGCCGAGCGCTCCGTTCCGGTTGCGGATGCGCTCGGCGCGGACCTTCACGGCGTCCAGGTCGATGGCGCGGCGCGACTCGCCGGAAGTGGATGCGGAGGCGTCTTCTTCCTCGGCCTTGGCCGTGAGCACGCCAGCAGTCAGCAACAGGCCGATGGCGAGTGCGAGCGACCCAGGGGCGAACGAATTCCTTCCCGGGCCCGCCGGGACGGCAAAACGGTGCAAGCGCAGCATGTGGGCATCCTTTCGCGGGCAGCGACACAGCCGCCCGCATGTGTGTAGGGTGGGCGCTGGCTGGACTACCGGATTCCCCGTGGGCCGCGGAAAGATGCGTCGCGGCAGCGAACGGTGCTGGCTGGCGCGAACTTTATCCGGCGGCCATGTATTTCTCAACGTGCCGGAATACGATCCGGGCCATGCTGTGTTCGCTTGCGGGGAAAGATTTCCCTCGCAACCAAGCCGCAGGCCTGCGACCGCCGCGCATAGCGCGGGTCGAAGCCATACTCCAGGGCGATGCGGCCCTGGATCTCGTGCGCCTCGATCATCCCGGCCAGCAGGTCCTTCAGCACCCGCTCGGGCTCAGGACGGACGTTACTGATGTACGAGGCCATGGCGGTTCTCGGGCCGGCCTCTCCGGCGCCGGATCAGTCGCGCCGGTCGATCGGCACGAACGCGCGGTCCTCCGGGCCGGTGTAGTTCGCGCTCGGGCGGATGATCTTGCCGTCGATGCGCTGCTCGATGATGTGCGCGCTCCAGCCGGCGGTGCGCGCGATCACGAACAGCGGGGTGAACATCGCGGTCGGCACGCCCATCATGTGGTAGCTCACCGCGCTGAACCAGTCCAGGTTGGGGAACATCTTCTTGATCTCCCACATCACCGATTCCAGGCGCTCGGCGATGTCGTACATCTTCGTGCTCTGCGCTTCGGCCGAGAGCTGCCGCGCCACTTCCTTGATCACCTTGTTGCGCGGGTCGGACACGGTGTAGACCGGATGGCCGAAGCCGATCACCACTTCCCTGCGCTCGACCCGGGCCTTGATGTCGGCCTCGGCTTCGTCCGGTGTGTCGTAGCGCTTCTGGATCTCGAAGGCGACCTCGTTGGCGCCGCCGTGCTTGGGCCCGCGCAGCGCACCGATGCCGCCGGCGATCGCGCTGTAGATGTCCGAGCCGGTGCCGGCGATCACCCGGCAGGCGAAGGTGGAAGCGTTGAACTCGTGCTCGGCGTAGAGGATCAGCGAGGTGTGCATCGCCCGCACCCACGACTGGCGCGGCGGCTCGCCGTGCAGCAGGTGCAGGAAATGCCCGCCAATCGAGTCGTCGTCGGTCTCGACGTCGATGATCCGGCCGTTGTGGCTCCAGTGGTACCAGTACAGCAGCATCGAGCCGAGGCTGGCCATCAGCTTGTCGGCGATGTCGCGCGCGCCGGGGTGGTTGTGGTCGTCCTTCTCCGGCTGCACGCAGCCCAGCACCGACACGCCGGTGCGCATCACGTCCATCGGGTGCGCCGACGGCGGCAGCTCCTCCAGCGCCGCCTTGACCGCCGCCGGCAGGCCGCGCAGCGACTTCAGCTTGGCCTTGTAGCCGCGCAGCTCGGCGGCGTTGGGCAGCTTGCCGTGCACCAGCAGGTAGGCGATCTCCTCGAATTCGCTGGTGGTGGCCAGGTCGAGGATGTCGTAGCCGCGGTAGTGCAGGTCGTTGCCGCTGCGGCCGACCGTGCACAGCGCGGTGTTGCCGGCGGCGGTGCCGCTCAGCGCGACCGACTTCTTCGGCTTGAATGCGGTGGTGGTCTCGCTCATCTGGATGTCCTCTGGTTGTGCCATGAGCCCTGCTCCCAGCGGGAGCGGGCTGGAACTCAGTTCCGCTCGAACAGCGCGTCCAGCCGCTGCTCGAAGGCGTGGTAGCCGATGCGCTCGTACAGTTCCTCGCGGGTCTGCATGGTCTCCACCACGTTGCGCTGGTGACCGTCGCGGCGGATCGCGGCGTAGACCTGCTCGGCGGCCTTGTTGGCGGCGCGGAACGCCGACAGCGGGAACAGCTGGATCGCCACGCCGGCCGAGGCCAATTCCTCGCGCGAAAACAGCGGGGTCGCGCCGAATTCGGTGATGTTGGCCAGCACCGGCACCCTGATCGCCTCGACGAAGCGGCGGTAGGTGTCCAGGTCGTGGGCGGCCTCGGCGAAGATGCCGTCGGCGCCGGCCTCGACGCAGGCCAGCGCGCGCTCGATCGCCGCGTCCACGCCCTCCACCTGGATCGCGTCGGTACGCGCGATCAGGAAGAAGTCTGGATCGGTCTTCGCATCGGCCGCGGCTTTCACCCGGTCGGCCATCTCGCCCTGCGTAACGATCTCCTTGCCCGGGCGGTGGCCGCAGCGCTTGGCGCCGACCTGGTCCTCGATGTGGCAGGCCGCAGCGCCGGCCTTGATCAGCGACTTGACGGTGCGCTCGATGTTGAACGCGCTCGGGCCGAAGCCGGTGTCGATGTCCACCAGCAGCGGCAGCGCGCAGACGTCGGTGATCCGGCGCACATCGACCAGCACGTCCTCCAGGGTATTGATGCCCAGATCCGGCAGCCCCAGCGAACCGGCGGCGACGCCGCCGCCGGACAGGTAGACCGCGCGATAGCCGGCGCGCCGGGCCAGCAGCGCGTGGTTGGCGTTGATCGCGCCGACCACCTGCAGCGGCGATTCGGCGGCCAGGGCGGCGCGGAAGGCGGCGCCGGCGGAGTGCATGCTCATGGCGGTGTTCCTGTGCGGGACGCGGCGCGCACTCTGGCACCGCCTCCCGCATTGATCAATCTTGACCAGATCGATCAACATATCGGCATGGACACCGGCTTCATCGACGCGCGCCAGGCCTGCGCGCTGCTGGGCATCAGCCAGGCCACCCTGTACGCCTACGTCAGCCGCGGGCTGATCGTGTCGCGCCCGGGCGCCGATCATCGCACCCGCCAGTACGCGTGCCGCGACGTCGAGCGCCTGCTGGCGCGCAAGCGCGCCGGCCGCGGCGCCGTGCGCGGCGCGGCGCAGAGCCTGGACCGCGGCCTGCCGGTGCTGGAGACCCAGATTTCGCTGATCCGCCCGGACGCGCCCTACTACCGCGGCCGTTCGTCGGTGGCGCTGGCGTGCGCCGGCGCCGGGCTGGAGGACGTGGCCCGGCTGCTGTGGGACTGCGAGGACCAGGACCCCTTCGACCAGCCGTTGCCGGCCTGGCCGGCGCGGGTCGCGACCCTGGCCGGCGACACGGCGCTGCCGCCGCTGGCCCGCGCCAGCGCCTGCATCCCGCTGCTGGCGCTGGAGGCCCCGCAGTCGCTCAATTCCACCGCGCCGGTGCAGCGCACGATCGCCGCCACCCTGCTGCGCCAGAACGCCGCCCTGCTGGTGGCCGCCGAGCCCGCCACCGCCCCGGTGCACCGGCAATTGGCCGATCGCTGGCGCCCGGGCGACGCGGCGCTGGTCGAGCTGGTGCGCACCGCGCTGGTGGTCTGCGCCGACCACGAACTCAACGCCTCGGCGTTCGCCGCGCGGGTGGTCGCCTCCACCGGCGCGGCGCTGCACGCCACCGTCAGCGCCGGCCTGGCGGCGCTGTCCGGACCCCGCCATGGCGGCGCCACCGCCCGCGCCCATGCGCTGCTGCGCGCCGCCGCCGAGGCCGGCTCGGCGCGCGACTTCGTCGGCGAGCGCTGGCGCCACGGCGACGACCTGCCCGGCTTCGACCATGCGCTCTACCCAGACGGCGACCCGCGCGCCGCCGAGGTGCTGCGGTTGCTGCGCCAGCACCATGGCGAGCAGCCGCGGATGCGCCAGGTCGAGGCGGTGATCGCCGCCGCCGCCGAAAGCAGCGGCCAGCACCCCAACATCGACGGCATGCTGGCGGCGATCTGCTTCGTCCACGAACTGCCGGCAGCGCATGCGCTGGCGATGTTCGCCTGCGCCCGCCTGACCGGTTGGCTGGCGCACGCGCTGGAACAGCAGGCGCTGGGCAAGCTGATCCGCCCGCGCGCACGCTACACCGGCCGCCCTACCGAGCCCGAAGCGCCCGCGGCTTGAGCCCGCTCCCACGGTCGCCGGGCCGTGCCTTGCATTCGCGGACGAGGCGCGCATGATCGGCACGGGCGCTGGCCCATCCGCGCGACGCTCGGCTCATACGACGATCCCAAAGGGGGCGATGATGCTCAAGGCGATGATCTGCGTGATCCCGTTGGTGTTCCTGCTGGGCGCCTGCCTGTATTCGCTGGACTGCGTCGAGCGGCACTGGCGCATCGACCAGTGGCCAGGCCCCTTGCGCCGGCTGCTGGCCGTGCTGGACCGGCCGGTGGCGTGGATCGGGCTGCTGGCGTGGGTGACCGGCGCGACCCTGGCCAGCTGGGACCTGATGCACCTGCTGTTCGGCCCGCACTGGCTGGCGTTCGGCCATGTCGCCAACGGCTGGCAACCGCAGCCGCCTCCGCCCACTTCGGCCGGCGGCCCGCTGTTCTGGGGCGGCTGCCTGATGCTCGCCGGCACCGCCTGGCTGGCCGTCGTCGGCCTGTTCGGCCACCTGCGGGACCTGCACAGGCAACGGCCCCGGCGCCGCGCATGAAGCGGCAGCCCCGCGCCAGCGCGGTTCGCGTCAGCCGCCGACTTCCGGCCCGCGCTGCAGGGCGCGCTTGATCTCCTCCAGCGCGCTGGGATCGTCCAGGGTCGACAGGTCGCCGGGGTCGGCGCCTTGCGCCAGTGCCTGCAGCGAGCGCCGCAGCAGCTTGCCCGAGCGCGTCTTCGGCAACTGGTTGACGACGTACACCCGCGCCGGCCGCGCCACCGCGCCCAGGCTGCTCTCGACCTGCCTGCGCATGCCGTCGGCGGCCTGCACGCGCGCATCCGCGCCGGCGCCGGCCTCGCGCAGGGTGGCGAACACCACCGGCACCTGCCCCTTCAGTTCGTCGGCCACGCCGATCACCGCCGCCTCGGCCACCGCCGGGAAGCCGGACACCGACTCCTCGATCTCGCGCGTGCCCAGGCGGTGGCCGGCGACGTTGATCACGTCGTCGGTGCGGCCGAGGATGAAGGTATAGCCGTCGCGATCGCGGATCGCCCAGTCCAGCGAGCTGTACAGCAGTTCCTGGAAATGTCCGAAATAGCTGTCGAGGAAGCGCCGGTCGTCGCGCCACACGGTGCTCATGCAGCCCGGCGGCAGCGGCGGCTGGATCACCAGCACGCCCTTCTCGCCGGCGCCGACCTCCGCGCCGGTGCGCTCGTCGATCACCTTCATCCGGTAGCCGAGATTGGGGAAGCCGGGCGAGCCGAAGCGCACCGGCTTCATGTCCACGCCCGGCAGCACGCACAGCGCCGGCCAGCCGGTCTCGGTCTGCCAGTAGTTGTCGATCACCGGCTTGCGCAGGGCGTCGCTGATCCACTGCGCGGTCGGCTCGTCCAGCGGCTCGCCGGCCAGGAACAGGTACTGCAGCGCGGACAGGTCGTGACGGCGGATGAAGTCCACGTCGGACTTCTTCAGCACCCGGATCGCGGTCGGCGAGGAGAACATCGTGCGCACGCCGTACTGCTCGCACAGCGCCCACCAGATGCCCGGGTCCGGGCTGGTCGGCAGGCCCTCGTACAGCAGAGACGTGCAGCCGCCGATCAGCGGGCCGTAGACATTGTAGGAATGGCCCACCGCCCAGCCGACGTCGGAGGTGGAGAACATCACCTGCCCCGGCTTGCAGTCGAACACGGTTTCCATCGACTGCGCCATCGCCACCGCGTAGCCGCCGACGTCGCGCTGCACGCCCTTGGGCTTGCCGGTGGTGCCAGAGGTATAGAGCAGGTAGCTGGGCTCGTTGGATTCCAGCCATTCCACCGGCACCTGCGCATCGCCCACTTCGGCGCGCAGGCCGGCGTAGTCGACGTCGCGGCCTGCGACCCTGGGTTCGGCCGGGTCCAGCCCGCGCGCGACGATCAGCACATGCGGCGGCGGGAACTGCGCCTGCGCGCAGGCCGCATCGACCAGCGGCTTGTACGGGATCACCTTGCCGCCGCGGCTGCCGGCGTCGGCGGCGATCAGCAGCTTGGGCTGGGCGTCGTCGATGCGCAACGCCAGGTTGTGCGCGGCGAAGCCGCCGAACACCACCGAGTGGATGGCGCCGATGCGCGCGCAGGCGAGCATGGCGAACACCGCCTCGGCCATGTTGGGCATGTAGATCACCACCCGGTCGCCGCGGCCGACATCGAGCTTCTTCAGCACCGCGGCGAAGGCGTTGACCTCGCGATGCAGTTCCCGGTAGCTGATCTCGCGGGTGACGCCGGTTTCGGTGGACACCGCCACCAGCGCTAGCTGGTCGCCGCGCTCGTCCAGGTGGCGGTCGACCGCGTTGTAGCAGAGGTTGGTCCGCCCGCCGACGAACCACTTGCGGAACGGCGGGTTGGAGTAGTCGAGGATCTTCTCCGGCGGCACCTGCCAGTGGATCCGTCTGGCCTCCTCCGCCCAGAACGCCTCCGGCTCCTCCACCGAGCGGCGGTGCAGTTCTTCGTAGCGCATTGCCGGCCCTCCCGGGCAGTCACCGCGCCAGCATAGGCAGCGCCCGCACGGCCCGCCTTCCGACCTTGGTCGAAGCCCGGAGCGGACGGGCGGCACGGGTGCGCGGCGGACACAAACGACGACGCCGGGTTGCCCCGGCGTCGCGCAGGTCGACGGCAAGCGGCCGTCAGCCCAGCAGGTGCGCCACGCCGCCGCGCTCTTCCTCCAGCTCGGCCAGGGTCTTGTCGATGGCCTTCTGGCTGAAGGCGTCGATCGGCAAGTCCTTGACCAGGGTGTACTTGCCGTTCTCGGTGGTCACCGGGAAGCCGAAGATCAACCCTTCCGGGATGCCGTAGGAGCCGTCCGACGGGATGCCCATGGTCACCCACTTGCCATCGCTGCCCAGCACCCAGTCGTGGACGTGGTCGATGGCGGCGTTGGCGGCCGAGGCGGCCGAGGACAGGCCGCGCGCCTCGATGATCGCCGCGCCGCGCTTGCCCACCTGCGGGATGAAGGTATTGGCGTTCCAGTCGGCGTCGCCGATCCTGTCCTTCAGCGAGGCGCCGCCGACGGTGGCGAAGCGGTAGTCCGGGTACATGGTCGGGCTGTGGTTGCCCCACACCACCAGCTTCTCGATCTCGCCCACGGCCACGCCGGCCTTGTTGGCCAGTTGGCTCAGCGCGCGGTTGTGGTCCAGGCGCAGCATGGCGGTGAAGTTCTTCGGGTCCAGGTCCGGGGCCGACTTCATGGCGATGTAGGCGTTGGTGTTGGCCGGGTTGCCGACCACCAGCACCTTGACCTCGCGCTTGGCCACCTTGTTCAGCGCCGCGCCCTGGGCGGTGAAGATCTTGGCGTTCTCCAGCAGCAGGTCCTTGCGCTCCATGCCCGGGCCGCGCGGGCGCGCGCCGACCAGCAGGGCGACGTCGGCGTCCTTGAACGCCACTTCCGGATCGTCGGTGCCGACCACGCCGGCCAGCAGCGGGAAGGCGCAGTCCTCCAGCTCCATGATCACGCCCCTCAGCGCGGCCTGGGCCTTGTCGATGGGCAGTTCCAGCAGTTGCAGGATCACCGGCTGATCCTTGCCGAGCATCTCGCCCGAAGCGATGCGGAACAGCAGGGCGTAGCCGATCTGGCCGGCGGCACCGGTGACGGCGACACGAACGGGGGCTTTGGACATCAGGATTCTCCAGTGGGGGCGAAGGCTCGGGGCAGCCCGTGCCAGCAACAAAGCCCGAAAATTTTAGCATGTGCCTGCAGACCGACCGGGCCTCGAGCGTCCCCGACCAAAGACGAAGCGGGCCGTTGACGCCCCTGTTCGGGCGGCGGAAACTAACAGTTAGTAACCCATCCGGAGCCGCCGTCATGCCCACCAGCGTCGCCCTTGGCCCCCACTTCGAAAACTACGTCCGCGAGCAGGTCAAGAGCGGCCGCTACAACAACGCCAGCGAAGTCGTGCGCGCGGGGCTGCACTTGCTAGAGGACGCACAGACCCAATACCAGTTGAAGCTGGAAGCCTTGCGCGCGGAGATACAGGCCGGGTTGGACAGCCCTCTCGTTCCCGAAGAAGAAATGGATGCCTTCTTTGCCGAAATCGATGCCGAGTTCGCGGCGATGGAGGAAGGACAAGGAGGCAAGACCTCCGCATGAAGCCGATCTATCGCAAGGAAGCGCAACGGGATCTGGCCGGAATCGGCCGCTTCATCGCACGCCGCAACCCGGCCCGGGCGCGCAGCTTCGTGAAGGAACTGAAGGTCCGTTGCGAAAAGATCCCTGACACGCCATTGGGCTATCGAACCCGACCCGAATTGATCGAAGGCCTGCGTTCCGTGCCACATGGCAGCTATCTGATCTTCTACACCGTCATCAGCGAGAGTGTGCAGATCGTGCGCATTCTGCACGCCGCGCAGGATTTGCCGGACACGTTGGACAAGGAGTGAGCTTCCTCACTCGCAATTTCGCCCTGATCGCCATAACGACGAACCCGGCCTGCGCCGGGTTCGTCGTATGCGGAACAGCAGCCGAACTCACGCCGCCAGAATCTTGTTCCACTCGGCCACGCGCTCGGCCTTGGCGGCCAGGGCGGCATCGGCGTCGCCTTCGATCTTCACCGACTCGATGGCGTCGCCCTGCCTGACCGCATCGACCACGTCCAGGCCTTCAACCACCTTGCCGAACACAGTGTGCTTGCCGTCCAGCCACGGGGTGGCCACGTGGGTGATGAAGAACTGGCTGCCGTTGGTGTTGGGGCCGGCGTTGGCCATCGACAGTACGCCGCGCTCGTGGCGCACGCCGTTGGAGGTCTCGTCCTCGAAACGATAGCCCGGGCCACCGCGGCCGGAGCCCTCCGGACAGCCGCCCTGGATCATGAAGTCGGGGATGACGCGGTGGAAGTTCAGACCGTCGTAGAAGCCGCGCCGGGCCAGGTTGACGAAATTGGCCACGGTCAGCGGGGCCTTGTCGGCCAGCAGTTCGACCTTGATCGGGCCGCGGGCGGTGGTGAAAGTGGCGGTCAGGGACATTTCAGCTCCATGGCAGTGGGCCGGCCGGGGGCCGGCATCAACCCGCTATAATACGCCCCTTCCCCACTACGCCCCCAGCGCGCCCGCGGCGCGCCCTCCCGCATGTCCATCGAAACCCTGCGCAACATCGCCATCGTCGCCCACGTCGACCACGGCAAGACCACCCTGGTCGACCAGCTGCTCAAGCAGTCCGGCACGTTCAGCGAGCGCGCCCAGGTGGGCGAGCGCGTGATGGACAGCGACGACCAGGAAAAGGAACGCGGCATCACCATCCTGGCCAAGAACACTGCGATCAACTGGAACGGCAACCGCATCAACATCGTCGACACCCCCGGCCACGCCGATTTCGGCGGCGAGGTCGAGCGCGTGCTGTCGATGGTGGACACCGTGCTGCTGCTGGTGGACGCGATGGACGGGCCGATGCCGCAGACCCGCTTCGTCACCCAGAAGGCGTTCGCGATGGGCTTCAGGCCCATCGTCGTCGTCAACAAGATCGACCGCCCCGGCGCCCGCCCGGAATGGGTGGTGGAACAGGTGTGGGATCTGTTCGACCGCCTCGGCGCGACCGCCGAGCAGATGGATTTCCCGATCGTCTACGCCTCGGCGCTGAACGGCTACGCCAGCCTCGACCCGGAAGCGCGTGAAGGCGACATGACCCCGCTGTACGAGGCGATCATGCGGCACACGCCGGCGCCGCCGGTGGACCTGGACGGCCCGTTCCAGATGCGCATCAGCCAGCTGGACTACAGCAACTTCGTCGGCGTGATCGGCATCGGCCGCATCCAGCGCGGCAAGCTGCGCAAGAACATGCCGGTGACGGTGATCGACCGCCAGGGCAAGACCCGCTCCGGCCGCGTCGGCCAGGTGCTGGGCTTCCTCGGCCTGGAGCGCATCGAGCAGGAACAGGCCGAGGCCGGCGACATCGTCGCCATCTCCGGCATCCCCGAACTGACCATTTCCGATACCCTCGCCTCCCCCGACACGCCCGAGGCGCTGCCGGCGCTGACCGTGGACGAACCCACCATCAGCATGACCTTCCAGGTGAACAACTCGCCGTTCGCCGGGCACAAGGAACACTCCGGCGGCAAGTTCCTGACCAGCCGCCAGATCCGCGAGCGCCTGGACCGCGAGAAGGTGCACAACGTCGCGCTGCGGGTGGAGGACGGCTCGGACGCGGACAAGTTCCTGGTGTCCGGCCGCGGCGAGCTGCACCTGTCGGTGCTGATCGAGAACATGCGCCGCGAGGGCTACGAGCTGGCCGTCTCGCGCCCGGAAGTCATCATCAAGGAGATCGACGGCCAGTCGATGGAGCCGTTCGAACAGTTGGTGGTCGACGTGGAGGAGGAGCACCAGGGCCCGGTGATGGAACGCCTGGGCATCCGCAAGGGCCAGCTGAAGAACATGGAGCCCGACGGCAAGGGCCGCGTGCGCCTGGAGTACCTGATTCCGGCGCGCGGCCTGATCGGCTTCCAGAACCAGTTCAAGACCCTGACCCAGGGCTCGGGCCTGCTGTTCCACGTGTTCGACCACTACGGCCCGAAGGAGGAAGGCCAGATCGCCAAGCGCCCCAACGGCGTGATGATCTCCAACGGCGCCGGCCCGACCCCGGCCTACGCGCTGAACATGCTGCAGGAACGCGGCCGCCTGCTGGTCGGCGACGGCGACGAGGTCTACGAGGGCCAGCTGGTCGGCATCCACGCCAAGGACAACGACTTGACCGTCAATGCCCTGCGCGCCAAGCAGCTGACCAACATCCGCGCCGCCGGCAAGGACGACGGCATCCAGCTGACCCCGCCGATCCGCATGTCGCTGGAACAGGCGCTGGACTTCATCGACGACGATGAACTGGTCGAGGTCACGCCCAAGGCGATCCGCCTGCGCAAGAAGTTCCTCACCGAGAACGAGCGCAAGCGCGCCGGCCGCGCCGCCTGAGCCTGCGCACGCATGAGTGGCAAGCGCCCGTACAACCCGGACCCGCATGCGCACCCGGGCCTGCACCTGCTGGCCCTGTTCGAACTGGCCAAGGGCCTGCTGGCACTGATCGCGGCGGCCAGCCTGGAGATGATGGGCCCGCAGCCCATCCGCAGGTTCATCGCCGAGCTGATCCGGCGCTTCAACCTCGACCCGGACCGCGGCGCTCTGCCCTCGCTGCTGCGCGAGATCGATCCCAACGCCGTGCACTTGGCGGTGGCCATCGCGGCCGGCTACGGCCTGTGGCGGCTGGTCGAGGCCTGGGGCCTGTGGCGGGCCAAGGCCTGGGCCTCGTGGCTGGGCATGGTCGGCACCGCCGCCTACCTGCCCTTCGACGTCTACGCGCTGGTCCGCCATCCGACCTGGCCGACCGCGCTGATCGTGGCGATCAACGTGATGGTCGTCGCAGCGCTGGCCCGCGATCTGATCCGTCGCCACTGCAGCCGGCCGCGCTGAACTTGCGCACCGGCGCGGCCTGCCCGTAGCCTGAGACAGTGGCCGGCGCGGCCGCGGGGAACCTTGGCGAATGCGGGCACCTTTTCTGCTCATCGGATTGCTGGCGCTGGCCGGCTGCCAGGCCGGCGCGCCCGTCGCCACCCCGGCGCAGGCGGTAGCCTCCGACCCGGCCGAATTCCTCTACGCCGAACAGTCCATCGCCGACCTGCAGGCGCGCATGGCCAGCGGCGAGCTGGACAGTCGCACCCTCACCCGCGCCTACCTGGAGCGCATCGCCAGGATCGATCGGACCGGGCCGGCGCTGCACGCGGTGCTCGCGCTCAACCCGCAGGCCATGGCCGAGGCGGCCGAACGCGACCGCGACCGCCAGCGCGGCATCGTCCATGGGCCGCTGCACGGCATCCCGCTGCTGCTCAAGGACAACATCGACGCCACCCCGATGGCCACCAGCGCCGGCTCCGAGGCGCTGGCCGGCTACCGGCCGCCGGACGACGCCTTCCTGGTCCGGCGCCTGCGCGCGGCCGGCGCGGTGATCCTGGGCAAGGCCAACCTCAGCGAATGGGCCAACTTCCGCTCCAACGACTCGATCTCCGGCTGGAGCGCGGTCGGCGGCCAGACCCGCAATCCCTACGCGCTGGACCGCAATCCCTGCGGCTCCAGCGCCGGCAGCGCGGTGGCCGCCGCGGCCAACCTGACCGCCGCCACGATCGGCACCGAGACCGACGGCAGCATCATCTGCCCGGCGGCCGTCAACGGCGTGGTCGGGCTGAAGCCGACCGTCGGCCTGGTCAGCCGCGACGGCATCGTGCCGATCTCCTGGAGCCAGGACACGGCCGGCCCGATCGCGCGCAGCGTGGCCGACGCGGCCGTGCTGCTGCAGGCCATGGCCGGGCGCGACCCGGACGACGCCAGCACCGGCTACGCCCTCGGCGCCACCTTCGACTACACCAGCCACCTGCGCCCCGGCGGCCTGCGCGGCGCGCGCCTGGGCGTGCTGCGCGACAGCTTCGGCTACGCCCCGGAAGGCGCCAAGCTGATGGAAGGCGCGATCACCGTGCTGCGCCAGGCCGGCGCGACCGTGGTCGATGCGCGGATCCCGACCGCCGGCCAGTGGGACCAGGACGAGGAGCTGCTGCTCAAGTCCGAGTTCAAGGCCAGCCTGGCCCGCTACCTGCGCCGGGGTGGTGCGCCGCTGCAGACGCTCGCGCAGCTGATCGGCTTCAACCAGCAGCACGCCCACAGCGAACTGGCGCTGTTCGGCCAGGATCTGTTCGAGCAGGCCGACGCCGCGCCGGGGCTGGACGACCCGGCCTACATCCAGGCCCGCTCTCACGCGCGCCAACTCGCCGGCCCGCAGGGCATCGACGCGGCACTCAAGGCCCAGCACCTGGACGCACTGGTGTCGCTGGCCAGCGGCCCGGCCTGGCGCACCGATCCCAGGCTGGGCGACAAGTTCCCCGGCGCCTCCTATTCGGCTGCCGCGGTGGCCGGCTACCCGAGCCTGACCGTGCCGATGGGCTTCACCGGCAACGGCCTGCCGCTGGGCATCCTGTTCACCGGCCGCGCCTGGAGCGAGGGCCGGCTGATCGAACTGGCCTACGACTACGAACAGCGCACCGGCGCGCGCACCCCGCCGCGCTACCCGCCCGCGGCCACCACGCCGGTGCGCTGAGCGTGGCTTAGAGCGTGCTGGGCATTTTGGAGTGCCTGACGGCCGCGCCGCGAAGCGGCTTGAGTGGATTATCAAATTGCACTTTCCTGCCAGTCAAAGATGGTTCCATCTTTCAGAACCTTGGCGACAATGAAATGATCGCCATGCACCAGCAAGAGCTCGCAGTTGCAGCCCCCCTCACGAAGGCCCTCGTACATGCGCCGAACCCCTATGACCGGAACTTTCCGATCTTCAATGCCATGACATATGAAAACAGGAATCAAGCGAATTTCAGGGATCAACTCCGGCATACCCCGTGCGGAAATGACCGCGAGAGTCCTGATTCGGGCAGGATCAGTGGCGGCGAAATGATAAGCGCCACGCCCACCACGGCTATATCCGATCAAATCGTATCCGTGAGCAGGCTTGCCGTATTCCGTTTCGAGATCATGCAAGAACGAGGAAATCACAGGGGATTGCCATTCTTCGCCGATGTGGCAACTGGGAATGACGACTCGGCAACCGACTTCAAGGCCATCTCGCAACAAACTGGGCAGATCCGGATACTCGAACAACCCGGTCATTCCCGTTCCGAATGCGCCAGCTCCATGCAAGTAGAGAATGGTGCGGTCATTTTCACAGCGTGAGTCGGGTGACCACACCAATGCCAACATACCCGTGGAAGTTGAAGTGAAGACTTCATGTTTCACGGCTGCGATCTAACACACTCTAGGCGCGGCCGCTGCTGCCCTGGCGCTGCTTGCGCACGATCAGCATGGCGATCTCCAGCGATTGCTCGTAGTTCAGGCGTGGATCGACGGTGGAGCGGTAGCAGCGCTCCAGGTCGGCGTCGGTCAGCTCGCGCGCGCCGCCGGTGCACTCGGTGACGTCCTCGCCGGTCAGCTCCAGGTGCACGCCGCCCAGGCGCGTGCCGGCGGCGGCGTGCAGGTCGAAGCTCTGCTCGACCTCGCTGCGGATGTTGTCGAAGCGGCGGGTCTTGAAGCCGTTGCGGGTCGACTCGGTGTTGCCGTGCATCGGGTCGCACACCCACAGCACCCGGCGGCCGTCGCGGCGCACCGCCTCCAGCAGCGGCGGCAGCTTCTCGCCGATCTGCGCCGCGCCCATGCGGTGGATGAAGCTCAGCCGGCCCGGCTCGTCGTCCGGGTTGAGGATGTCGATCAGGCGCAGCAGTTGCTCGGGCCTGACCGACGGGCCGACCTTGATCGCGATCGGGTTGCGCACCCCGCGCAGGTATTCGACGTGGGCGCCGTCCTCGGCGGCGGTGCGCATGCCGATCCACGGGTAGTGGGTGGACAGGTTGAACCAGCCGTGCTGGCGCGGCACCTCGCGGGTGAGCGCTTCCTCGTAGGGCAGCAGCAGCGCTTCGTGCGAGGTGTAGAAGTCGATGCGGTTGAGATTGTGCACCTCGACCCCGGCCAGGGTTTCCATGAAGCGCACCGCGCCGCCGATGTCGCTGACCATCTGCTGGTACTCGCTGGCCAGCGGTGAATAGCGCACCCAGCTCAGGTTCCAGTATTCGGGATGGTGCAGGTCGGCGAAGCCGCCGTCGATCAGCGCGCGCACGAAGTTCATGGTCATCGCCGAGCGCGCGTGCGCCTGGATCAGGCGCTGCGGATCGGGCCGGCGCGCTTCGGCAGTGAACGCCGGCGCGTTGACCACGTCGCCGCGGTAGCTGGGCAGCGACACCCCGGCGCGCGTTTCCAGGTCGGCCGAGCGCGGCTTGGCGTACTGGCCGGCGAAGCGGCCCACCCGCACCACCGGCAGCTGCAGGCCATGCACCAGCACCAGACTCATCTGCAGCAGCACCTTGAGGCGATTGGAGATCAACCCCGACTCGCAGTCGCTGAAGCTCTCCGCGCAGTCGCCGCCTTGCAGCAGGAAGCGCCGGCCTTCCTGCGCCTCGGCCAGCTGGCGCTTGAGCGCGAGGATCTCCCACGAAGTCACCAGCGGCGGCAGCCGGCGCAGCTCGGCCAACGCCTGCGCCAGCTGCGCCGGATCCTCGTAGCTGGGCATCTGCAGTGCGGTGCGCGACTGCCAGCTGTCCACGCTCCAGGCAGCGGCACGCAGATCGACGGGGGCAAGGGACGACGGGGGCGCCATTGAGGTGGCCGGCAGCGAGGGTAGCGGGCATTTTCGCAGCCGCCCAGGCGTAGTGTCGATGCCGGGCCTTGCATGAACACCAGCGAACGGACACCGCCAGGCATTACTTCCGGCCTACGCGGGGCTGTACGGACAGGTGGATTGTTACTAGATAACGTCCCCTCCCCCTGCGCGTATCCCACTATGAACCTGCGTCCCCTCACCGTCGCCATCGGCCTGGCGATGGCTGCTTCCTGCCTGCTCTGCGCCCCCGCCCTGGCCGCCGACGATGACGACAGCACCAACAAGCGCACCACCGACCTGGACGCGGTCCAGGTCACCGCCAAGCTGGACGTGGCCCGCAACGCCCTGTCCCCGGACATCGGCAGCAGCCAGTTCAAGATCACCGCCGAGGACATCGACAAACTGCCGCTGGGCGCGTCCACGCCGATGAACCAGGTGCTGCTGCAGGCGCCCGGCGTGGTCCAGGATTCCTACGGCGGCATCCACGTGCGCGGCGACCACGCCAACCTGCAGTACCGCATCAACGGGGTGATCCTGCCCGAGTCGATCTCCGGCTTCGGCCAGAGCCTGGACCCGCGCATGGTGGAAAGCATCCGCCTGCTCGACGGCGCCCTGCCGGCGCAGTTCGGCGACCGCACCGCGGCGGTGGTCGACATCACCACCCGCAACGGCGCCCAGCTCGGCAACGGCGGCAGCGTCGGCATCACCACCGGTTCGTTCGGCAAGGTCAACCCGTTCGTCTCGTGGTGGGGCAACGCGGGCCGCTGGAGCTGGTTCGTCACCGGCAACTACGACCAGGACAAGGTCGGCCTGGAGAACCCCACCGACAGCCGCACGCCGCTCCACGACAAGACCCACCAGGGCAAGGGTTTCGCCGACCTGAGCTATCTGATCGACGACGACACCCGCATCAGCCTGATGGCCGGCTTCGCCGACAACCGCTTCCAGATCCCCGACAACCCCGGCCAGACCGGCGCCTACGACTACCTGGGCGCCACCGACTACGACTCGGCCAAGCTGGACGAGAACCAGCGCGAAGTGACCCGCTTCGCCACCCTGGTGCTGCAGGGCCTGATCGGCACCACCTCCTATCAAATCTCACTCGGGCAGCGCTACAGCAGCGTCGAGTTCGACCCGGACATCGCCGGCGACCTGATCTTCGACGGCGTCGCCTCGCAGGTGGACCGCAGCAACCGTGCCAACGTCGTCCAGGCCGACTTCTCCACCCCGCTCGGCGACGCGCACACGCTGCGCTACGGTCTGTACGGCAGCTTCGAGCACGCCAGCGCCCGCAACGACGCCTGGGTGTTCCCGGTCGACAGTGACGGCAACCAGACCAGCGACGTGCCGGAACTGATCCCCGACGCCAGTCGCTTCCACGCCAGCACCACCGCACTGTACGTGCAGGACGAATGGAAGGTCGGCGAGGACTGGACCGTCAACTACGGCCTGCGCGGCGACCGCTACCAGGCGTTCGGTCGCAGCGAGGGCCAAGTCAGCCCGCGCCTGGGCGCGGTCTGGCAGGCCAGCGACAGCACCACCGTGCACGCCGGCTATGCCCGCTACTTCACTCCACCGGCGACGGAACTGATCTCCACCACCGACATCGCACTCTACGCCGGCACCACCAACGCGCAGGTTTCCGCCGGCGCCACCACTCCGCTGAGCGAGCGCAGCGATTACTACGACCTGGGCTTGTCGCACAACTTCGGCGACCACCTGACCCTGGGCCTGGACACCTACGACCGCCGCGTGGACCGTCTGCAGGACGAGGGCCAGTTCGGCGCCGCCTACATCTATTCCACCTTCAACTACCGCTACGGCCATATCCGCGGCACCGAATTCAGCCTGGACTACAACAACGGCCCATTCTCGGCGTACCTCAACGCCGCCTACAGCAAGGCCATGGGCAAGCGGGTGATCACCGGCGACTACAACTTCGACGCCGATGCGCTGGCCTACGTCTACAGCCACTGGATCTATCTGGACCACGACCAGAAGTGGACCTCGTCGGGCGGCTTGAGCTACTCCTTCGCCGGCAGCAACCGGCTCAGCCTGGACTACCTGTTCGGCAGCGGCCTGCGCACCGACACCGACACCGTGCCGAACGGTGCCTCGCTGCCGGCATACTTCCAGCTCAACCTGGGCGCCGCGCACGACTTCGACATCGAAGGCCACCCGCTGCATGTGCAACTGGCGGTGGTCAACGCGCTGGACCGCAGCTACCAACTGCGCGACGGCGGCGGGATCGGCGTGTTCGCCCCGCAGTGGGGGCCGCGCCGCGGCGCCTACCTGACCCTGCAGCAGGACTTCTGAGCGCGCGCGCCCCGGCCCCAGCGGCCGGGGCGCGCCGGGTCAGAACAACGACGGTCGCTTGCGCGCCCGCAACCCGGCCTGCAGCGCCCACAGGCCGAGCAGGACGAACCAGGCCAGGCTCCATTCGGGCATCGACAGGCCGAGCAGGGTCCAGTCGACCTTGGCGCATTCGCCCGAGCCGGTGAACACCTTGCGCAGCACCTCGGCGAACGGGAAGGCCTGCATCATGTAGGCCAGGTCGGGGCCGCACTCGGGCACCTTGTCCGGCGGCAAATGCTGCAGCCACACGTGGCGACCGGCGACGGCCACGCCCAGCAGCGCGGCCAGCAGCGCCAGCACGCCGTAGGCGCCGCGCCCGCCAGGCTTGCGCGGCGCGTGCATGGCGCCCAGCAGGAACACCGCGCCGAGCAGGACGAAGGCCCCGCGCTGGAACGAGCACAGCGGGCACGGCACCAGGTGCCGCTGGTACTGCAGGTACAGCGCACAAGCCAGCAGGCCCGCGCAGGCCAGCAGGCCGGCGAAGAACTGGGCACGGAACGACCAGGCGAATGGATTCATGCAGGTGCCGGCGCGAACAGGAGGAAAAGGCGCAGAACCTCAATTATCGCGCCATGCGCGGCTCGGCGGCCAGCGCAAATGCGAAAGCCCCGGCAGGCCGGGGCTTTCGCGCAAATCATCACGCCACCGCAGAGGCGATGGCTGCGGGTACCGGCTTATTCAGCCGCCTGCGGACGATCGACCAGCTCGACGTAGGCCATCGGCGCATTGTCGCCGGCGCGGAAACCGCACTTGAGGATGCGCAGGTAGCCGCCCGGACGGGCCTGGTAGCGCGGACCGAGGGTGGTGAACAGGGTACCCACCGCTTCCTTGTCGCGCAGGCGCGAGAAGGCCAGGCGGCGGTTGGCCACGCCGTCGACCTTGGCTAGGGTGATCAGCGGCTCGGCGACGCGGCGCAGCTCCTTGGCCTTGGGCAGGGTGGTCTTGATCAGGCCATGCTTGATCAGCGAGGAGGCCATGTTGGAGAACATCGCGTCGCGGTGCGAGCTGGTGCGGCTGAACTTGCGGCCGGCTTTCTGGTGGCGCATGTGGGCGATTCCTTATGGGTCGAAGAGTGGAGCCTTGGACTTCGTTGTCGCCATCCCGGCGTTGTTGCGTGGACTGCGGTTGGTCCTTGCCCGATGTCCTTGACCGGGCGCGCCGTGAACTTCGGTTCGTCGGCGGGTGGAGCATGAGGCGTCAAGCAGGGAGCCGCGGCTGCGCCGCGTTTGCACCCCCGACCCTCGCGCACGGCGCTCGGGCGTTCGTCGCTGCGCGGACCTCACACCAAATACTCTGCTGCTGCCATCCATGGCGCTGCTGCACAGGCTCCGGAAAGCCCGGCCCGGCCCTCCTGGCCGGGCGTTCGCGCCCGCAGCCGCCGATAGGGCATCGGCTAGGCGCGGGCGCTCACCCCAGCATGCCGTGGGCGGCGACGCCGGCCGGCGGCCAGTTCTCCAGCTTCATGCCGAGCGACAGGCCGCGCTGGGCCAGCACTTCCTTGATCTCGGTCAGCGACTTCTTGCCGAGGTTCGGGGTCTTGAGCAGCTCGACCTCGGTCTTCTGGATCAGGTCGCCGATGTAGTAGATGCTCTCGGCCTTGAGGCAGTTGGCCGAGCGCACGGTCAGTTCGAGGTCGTCGATCGGACGCAGCAGGATCGGGTCGACGCCGCCGGTGCTCGGCTTGGCGTCGCTCGACTTGCGGTGGGTGAAGTCGCCGAACACCGACAGCTGGTCGCTGAGGATGTCGGCGGCGGTGCGCACGGCCTCCTCGGCGTCGATGGTGCCGTTGGTCTCGATGTCCAGAACCAGCTTGTCCAGGTCGGTGCGCTGCTCGACGCGGGCGGCCTCGACCGCGTAGGCCACGCGGCGCACCGGCGAGAACGAGGCATCCAGCACCAGCCGGCCGATCGCGCGGCTCTCCTCTTCCGGGCGGCGACGGGCGGCGGCCGGCTGGTAGCCGAAGCCGCGCTCGATCTTGAGGCGGATATTGAGCGCGGTGTCCTTGGTCAGGTGCGCGATCACGTGGTCGGGATTGAGGATCTCGACGTTGTGGTCGGTCTTGATGTCGCCGGCGGTGACCGTGCCCGGACCCTGCTTGGACAGGCTCAGGCTGGAGTTGTCGCCAGTGTGGATGCGGATGGCGACGTCCTTGAGGTTGAGCAGGACTTCCAGCACGTCCTCCTGCAGGCCCTCGATGGTGCTGTACTCGTGCAGCACGCCGTCGATTTCCACCTCGGTGATGGCGAAGCCGGGGATGGACGACAGCAGCACCCGGCGCAGCGCGTTGCCGAGGGTATGGCCGTAGCCGCGCTCCAGCGGTTCGATGACCACCTTGGCGCGGTTTTCGGTCAGGCGCTCGATCTGCGGGCCGCGGGGGCGCAGCACTTGCTGAGTGATACCCGTCATGTTGCTTTGTCTCCTGCAGACCCCCGCGCGCGGCGGGGGTGCGAATGTGATTACTTCGAGTACAACTCGACGATCAACGCTTCGTTGATGTCGGCCGGCAGGTCGGAGCGCACCGGTACGGACTTGAACACGCCGGCGAACTTCTTGGCGTCGACCTCGATCCATGCCGGGCTCAGATCCAGCTGCTCGGACACGGTCAGCGCCTCCTGCACGCGCAGCTGCTTCTGCGCCTTCTCGGACAGCTCGATCGCGTCGCCGGCCTTGACTTGGTAGGAAGGCAGGTTCACCGCCTTGCCGTTGACCAGCACGCCGCGGTGCGACACCAGCTGGCGCGCGGCCGGACGGGTGACGGCGAAGCCCATGCGGTAGATGACGTTGTCCAGGCGGGTCTCCAGCAGCTGCAGGAGGTTCTCGCCGGTATTGCCCTTCTTGGTGCTGGCCTTCTTGTAGTAGTTGCGGAACTGGCGCTCCAGCAGGCCGTAGATGCGCTTGACCTTCTGCTTCTCGCGCAGCTGGGTGGCGTAGTCGGACAGCTTGCCCTTGCGGGCGGCGCCGTGCTGGCCGGGCTTCTGCTCCAGCTTGCACTTGGAGTCCAGCGCACGCGCCGGGCTCTTGAGGGAAAGGTCGGCGCCTTCG
>JASGEB010000092.1:0-29067 GCA_047606785.1 Pseudoxanthomonas sp. | reverse complement strand
GCCTGCGGCGGCGAGTCAGACAAGGATGTCTGACCGAGCCGAGGAGCATCCCCGCCGGGGGCTGCGCCGCTTTCCGAAGTCAGTACGCCGAACGACCTGGAACTTCCATTTCCCTCAATCGGGAGAAGAACCTGTTTTTCGGCCATCACCGCCCCCTTGCCAGGGTGGCGGCGGCGTCGGCCGGCCGCGCGGCGGCGGCGAAGCAGGCCAGGCCGGCGATCACCGCACAGGCGATCGGCGCCGGGCGCAGCACGCGGGCGCGAAGGAGGAAAGACAAGCGTGCGCAAGGAACATGGGCCTCATCGGAACATACGTCTTGCTGGCGATGAAGCATGCTGGCGCGGGCGGCGACTATAGCGCGCCGGTCCGGCGGACTCCATCGTTTCACCCGCTGCATACCCCCTCCGCACCGCTCGATGCGCAGACACAAGCGGCCCCATGGCCGCGATGATGTACGTCGGCGGCGCCGACTCGGCGCCACCGTCCTGCCAGCAGAGCATGCGCGTGTCCAGCGACCTGTTCGGCCATAGCCCCAAGCTGGTGCCGGAGCTGCAGGTCGGCGGGCAACCGCGCAGCGTCCTGCTCGATACCGGCCTGAGCGGCTACCTGCTCGGCAGCAAGTCGGCGATCGAGGACGTCACCCTGGTCAGCCGCGGCCGCATGGCCAGCAGCGACATCGGCGGCCGCCAGGGCCTGGCCAACATGCGCGCGGCCACGGTCGACCTGGTCATCGCCGGGCAGCCGTTCAAGGTGCTGTTCCCGGTGTACGTGGACTCCGACATCCCCTGGCCGATCCTGCTCGGCGCCGGCGCGCTGCGCGACATGGACTTCGTGCTGGATTTCCGCAACGGCCGGCAGTGCTTCGCCCTGCATCCGGACCTGAAATAGCCTGCGCACCGCAGGGGCGCCCTATCGCGCCCCTGCGGTGCGTTCCTACTTGGCCGGGGCGTTCTTCACGTAGGTGTCGAACCAGTCGAGCATCTCGTAGACCACCTGCTCGTTGGACTCCAGCGCGGTATACCAGTGCGGCTCGTGCGGCAGCATCACCAGGCGGGTGACGCCGCCGTTGCCGCGGATGGCCTGGAACAGCTTGACCGACTGGATCGGCTGGGTGCCCGGGTTGGCGTCGTCGTCGCCGTGGATCAGCAGCAGCGGATGCTTGACCTGATCGGCGTAGAAGAACGGCGAGGCCTTGCGGTATACCTCCGGCGCCTCCCACACCGAGCGGCGCTCGTTCTGGAAGCCGAACGGGGTCAGGGTCTTGTTGTACGAGCCGCTGGTGGCCACGCCGGCCTTGAACAGGTCGGTATGGGTGACCAGGTTGGCGGTCATCAGCGCACCGTGGCTGTGGCCGGTCACGCCGATGCGGTCGCGGTCGACCACGCCCAGCTCGACCGCCTTGTCCACCGCCGCCTGGGCGTCGGCTTCCAGCTGCTCCAGGTAGGTGTCGTAGGCGGTCTTGGGGTCGCCGACGATCGGGAAGCTGGCGTTGTCGATGATGGCGTAGCCGGCCAGCAGCAGCAGCCGGTAGTAAGGCAGGCGGGTGAAGGTGTTCTGGCTGCCCGACACCTGCCCGGCCTGCTCGCTGCTGGCGTAGTCGGCCGGATAGGCGTACAGCACCGCCGGCAGGCGCTCGCCTTCCTTGTAGCCCGGCGGGGTGTACAGGGTGAAGGACAGGTCCAGGCCGTCGGCGCGCTTGTAGGTCACCAGCCGCTTCTTGATCTGGCGCACTTCCGGGGTCGGATCGGGCACCTGGGTCAGCTGGGCGCCGGTATAGGCGTACTGCGCCTCGCCTTCGCCGGCATCGGCCCTGCGCTCGCCGAGCGTGCGCACGAAGGCGTTGGGCGGGTCGCTCAGCGACTGGTGCCAGGTCAGGAACCTGCCGGGTTCGGCGCTGAAACCGAGGAACTGGTCGTAGTCGTCCGTGCCGCTGCGGAACAGCCGCTCGCTCTTCAGCGTGGCCAGGTCCAGCCGGTCCAGGAACGGCCGGTCGCCCTGCGGCGAGGCGCCCTGCCCGCGCAGGAACACGCCGTCGCCCTCCATGCGCACCGCGTAGGCACCGCTGGGCAGCACCTGGTAGACGAAGCTGCCCGGGTCCTTGTACAGCTCGTCGCTGGACATGTCCCACAGCAGCCGGCCGGGGTCGCCGGGCTTGTCGACGTCGACGATGCGGGTGGTCTGCCAGTGGCGGTTCTCATCAGTCTCCTGCTGGAAGGCCACGTCCGGCTTCGGCGTCCACGCATAGCCGGCGAAGCGCTGTCGGGTGCGCGCGATCTCGACCGGCTTGCCGGCGAAGGGCGCCTTCCAGCTCATCACCTTGTCGCGCGCCGGCACCTCGACGTTCCAGTCGCCCTTGTCCAGCGCCTCGGACCACACCAGGGTGGCCGGCTCGGTGGCACGCCAGTCGAAGTTGATCGGCCCTTCCGGCACGCCGTGCACCGGCACGCGGTCGGCCAGCGGCAGGCTGGCGATCGGCGTGGAACTGCCCTTGTCCACGTCCAGCACCGCCACTTCGTGCGGAAAGCGCTCGTAGGTCACGGTGTGCGCGAACGGCGGTTTGATCGCCTCGGTCAGCACGTGGACGCCGTCGGGCGCGCCGTCGACCTCGGTGTAGATGGCCGACTCGCCGACGTTGCGCACGCGGCCGCTGGCCGCGTCCACCACCGCCAACTGCGAGCTGCCGTAGTAGGCGAACAGGTCTTCGTCGTGGCTGCTGGCCAGCAGGTCGCGCGCCTCGTAGGTGCTGCTCTGGCCCTTGCCGCCCAGCGACTGCTGGATGTCCGGGCCGCTGCCGGCGGCATCCTCGGCCGGCGCCGGGCCCTGGCCGTCGGGCACCTTCTTCACCAGCAGGCTCTTGCTGCCCTGCAGCCACTGCACGGCGTTGTCGAAGATCGGGTTGAGCCGCACCCCCGGCACCTTGCGGGCCTGGCCGCTGGCCGCATCGCCCAGCCACAGTTCCACCGAGGTGGCGGTGACGTTCTGGAACGCGAAGCGGCTGCCGTCCGGCGACCAGCGCGCCGGGCCCGGGCAGGCGCCCGCGGGCAGCGCCACCCGGGTGGCCTGGCCGCTGGCGATGTCGACCACGGTGAAGTCGGCCACGCAGGCCGGGATGCCGTAGCCGGCCGGAGTGTCGTGACGGCTGCGGTTGGCCGGCTCCAGGCGCACCCCGGCCAGCTTCAGGTACGGCCGCGCGACCCGCTCGATCGACGGATAGGTCTGGCTGGTGGTCAGCAGCAGGCGGCGGCCGGTCGGGTCCACGCTCGGCACCGGCGGCGGCGGCGCCTTGAGCACCTTCAGCAGTTCCGGCGGCGGCACGTCGTAGCCGGCCAGGGCCGGTGCGGCCATGGCCAGTGAAAGCGCGCCGGCCACGGCCAGCGCGACGGGCCAGCGGCCCATGCGGTCGAATGACATCGGGTTGTCCCCATTGTGGTGGCAGGAGCGCGGCGGCGTGGCCGCCGCGCCGGACAACGCTAACACCGCGCGGCAGGGAACCGACCGGGCCATTGGTCAGGGGTCGGGGGGATGGCTAGCGTTGCCCGGGCCGTGCGCTGGCGCGATCGGGCACCGCGGATGGTCGTGGTTCCAATCGCGCCCCTGCGGTGCGCTCCTGGGCGCGACGGATCAGGCCTCCGGCGCGGCGGGCCTGCCGGCGTCGCCGGCGGGCGCGGCCAGGTCGGCGCCCTCCCCATCCTGCTCGATCGAGCCGTCCAGGCGCTCGATCGCCTGCAGCTTCTCGCCCCCGGACACGCGCATCAGGGTCACGCCCTGGGTGTTGCGGCCCACGCGCGAGATCTCGCCGGCGCGGGTGCGCACCAGGGTGCCGCCGTCGGAGATCAGCAGCACCTCGTCGGCGCGGCTGAGCAGCACCGCGCCCACCAGCTTGCCGTTGCGGTCGGTGCACTGGATGCCGATCACGCCCTGGGTGCCGCGGCCCTTGCGCGGGTACTGGGCCAGCGGGGTGCGCTTGCCGTAGCCGTTCTCGGTGGCGGTCAGGATGTAGGTGTCCGGCTCGGACGACTCGGACACGTCGATGGCCTCGCCCGCCTCGACCTCCGGCGCGTCGTCCGCTTCGGACTCCTCGTCCAGCAACGGGCCGCCTGCGCTGGCGGCCACGATCAGGCTCACCACCTCCTCGCCCTTGGCCAGCCTGATGCCGCGCACGCCGGTGGCGGTGCGGCCCATCGAGCGCACGTTCTCCTCGCCGAAGCGCACGGCCTTGCCGTTGGAGGCGAACAGCAGGATGTCGCGGCCGCCGTCGGTCAGGCCGACCCCGACCAGGGCGTCGCCCTCGTCCAGGTTGATGGCGATCTTGCCGCGCGCCAGACGATAGGCGAACTCGGACAGCGGAGTCTTCTTGACCGTGCCGTTGCGGGTGGCGAAGAACACGTAGCGGCCTTCGCCGTACTCGCGCACCGGCAGCACCGCCTGCACCTTCTCGCCCGGCTCCAGTCCGATCCAGTTGATGACCGGGCGGCCGCGCGCGTTGGGGCCGGCCTCGGGCAGCTGGTGCACCGGCAGCCAGAACACCCGCCCGCGGCTGGTGAAGGTCAGCAGGGTGTCGTGGGTGTTGACCAGCCACAGGTGGTCGATGAAGTCCTCGTCCTTGGTCGCCGCCGCGTGGCGGCCGCGGCCGCCACGCTTCTGCGCACGGTAGGCGGTGACCGGCTGGCGCTTGGCGTAGCCGGCGTGGCTGAGGGTGACCACCACGTCCTCCGGCGCGATCAGGTCGAGGATGTCCAGGTCCTCCTCGCTCTGGCGGATCTCGCTGCGGCGGGCGTCGCCGAACTCGGCCTTGAGGTTCTCCAGCTCCTCGCGGATGACCTGCCTGAGCACGTCCGGGTCCTCGAGGATGCGGATCAGCCCGGCGATGGTCTCCAGCAGCTGCTGGTATTCCTCGGTCAAGCGGTCCTGCTCCAGCCCGGTCAGGCGGTGCAGGCGCATCTCCAGGATCTGCTGGGCCTGGGTATCGGTGAGCTGGTAGGCGCCGTCGATCAGGCCCACCCCGGCCGGCAGGTCCTCCGGGCGGCTGGCCGCGGCACCGGCGGCGGCCAGCAACGCACCGACCAGGCCCGCCTGCCAGCGCCGCGCCAGCATGCGCTCCTTGGCCTCCTGCGGGTTGGCCGAGGTCTTGATCAGCTCGATCATCGCGTCGATGTTGGCCAGCGCGACGGTCAAGCCTTCCAGGATGTGGGCGCGCGCGCGCGCCTTGCGCAGTTCGAAGATGGTGCGGCGGGTGACCACCTCGCGGCGGTGGCGCACGAACGCCTCCAGCATCTGCTTGAGGTTGAGCAGCTGCGGGCGGCCGTCGACCAGGGCGACCATGTTGATGCCGAACACCGACTCCATCGGCGTCTGCGAATAGAGGTTGTTGAGCACCACCTCGGCCGACTCGCCGCGCTTGACCTCGATGTAGATGCGCATGCCGTCCTTGTCCGACTCGTCGCGCAGCTCGCTGATGCCCTCGAGCTTCTTCTCCTTGACCAGTTCGGCGATCTTCTCGATCAGCCGCGCCTTGTTCACCTGGTAGGGGATCTCGGTGACGATGATCGCCTCGCGGCCGCTGCGGTCGTCGACCTCCACCTCGGCGCGCGCGCGCATGCGCACGCGGCCGCGGCCGCTGCGGTAGCCGGCGAGGATGCCGGCGGTGCCGTTGATGATGCCGGCGGTGGGGAAGTCCGGGCCGGGGATGTACTGCATCAACCCGTCGACGTCGATCTGCGGGTCGTCGATCAGGGCCAGCAGGCCGTCCACCACTTCGCCCAGGTTGTGCGGCGGAATGTTGGTGGCCATGCCCACCGCGATGCCGGCCGAACCGTTGACCAGCAGGTTCGGGAACCGGGTCGGCATGACCGTCGGCTCCAGTTCCTTCTCGTCGTAGTTGGGCTGGAAGTCGACGGTCTCCTTGTCGATGTCGGCGATCAGCTCGTGGGTCAGGCGCGACATCCGCGCCTCGGTGTAGCGCATCGCCGCGGCCGAGTCGCCGTCGACCGAGCCGAAGTTGCCCTGCCCGTCCACCAGCAGGTAGCGCAGCGAGAACGGCTGGGCCATGCGCACCAGGGTGTCGTACACCGACTGGTCGCCGTGCGGGTGGTACTTGCCGATCACGTCGCCGACGATGCGCGCGGACTTGTAGTAGGGCTTGTTGCTGTGCGCGCCCAGCTCGTTCATGGCGAACAGCACGCGGCGGTGGACCGGCTTGAGGCCGTCGCGGACATCCGGCAGCGCACGCCCGACGATCACGCTCATGGCGTAATCGAGGTAGCTGCGGCGCATCTCGTCCTCGAGGTTGACGGGGATGATTTCCTTGGCGGGATCGGCCATTCGCGGTGGGTTTCCGGCTGCGTGACGACGGGCCAAAACGCGGGCCGCCACGCGGCTGCGCGGCAGGCGTTTTCGGCGGGGATTTCAAGCGTCGGATTGTAGCATGCGCGGCACCCCGGATGCGGCCCGGGACACCGGAAAAATCAAGCACTTGCGCGTGCAACCCGGCTCCCGTCCGGGCCTGTCCGCCACGCTCTTTTCGCAGCCGCTGATGATGCGCAGGAGCACACCGCAGGGACGCGAAGGTTTAAGGCTTCCGCGAGGAAAGCCTCATCGCGCCCCTGCGGTGCGCTCCTGCGATAGATGCAGGCGCCGGGTCACGCGCCGACTCAGCCGAAGGCCGCGCGCATCTTCTCCACGCTCGGGCCCAGCACCACGCCCTTCTCGCTGACGATGGCGTCGATCAGCCCGCCCGGGGTGACGTCGAACACCGGGTTCCAGGCATTGATGCCCTCGGCCACGGTGCGCACTCCGCCGAGGCCGAGCAACTCGGCCGGATCGCGCCGCTCGATCTCGATCAGGTCGCCGCTGGCGGTGGCCAGGTCGACGGTCGAGGACGGCGCCGCCACCATGAACTTCACCCCGTGGTGGCGCGCGGCGATGGCCAGTTGGTAGGTGCCGATCTTGTTGGCGACGTCGCCGTTGGCGCAGATGCGGTCAGCGCCGACCACCACCCACTGCACCGCGCCGGTCTTCATCAGATGGGAGGCGGCCGAGTCGGCAATCAAGGTGGCGGCGATGCCGTCCTGCTGCAGCTCCCACACGGTCAGCCGCGCCCCCTGCAGCCACGGCCGGGTCTCGCCGGCGAACACCCGCGCGATCCGGCCCTGAGCCACGCCGGCGCGGATCACCCCCAGCGCGGTGCCGAAGCCGGCGGTGGCCAGTGAGCCGGTGTTGCAATGGGTCAGCACGCCGCTGCCCGGCTCGATCAGGGCCGCGCCGAGCGCGCCCATGCGGCGGTTGGCGGCCAGGTCCTCGGCGGCGATGGCCTGGGCCTCGCGTTCCAGCGCGTCCTGCCAGTCGGCGCCCGCGCCGGCCAGCACGCGGCGCATGCGCGCCAGCGCCCAGGCCAGGTTGACCGCGGTCGGGCGGGCGGCGTTGAGGCGCTGCAGGGCCGGCTCCAGCTGCATCGCCGCCGCCGCGCCGTCCTCGGCCTGCAGCCGGCGCGCGGCCAGCACCGCGCCCCAGGCTGCGGCGATGCCGATCGCCGGCGCGCCGCGCACGATCAACGCGCGGATGGCGGCGGCGACCTCGTCGCTGTCGCGGCAGCTGACGTGCTCGACGGCGAACGGCAGTTCGCGCTGATCGAGCAATTCCAGCGCATCGCCGGTCCAGTGGATCGGCCGGATGCGGTCGTAGCGGGCATAGTCGAAATCGCTCATGCGGCGATTCTACCCGGGCCTGCCGACGCTATCGCGACAACCCTTGCGGCTGCGCAGGCGGCCACGTCAACGCACCCGGAACAGCGCCCGGCAGCCGCCGTCCACCCAGATGCCCTGCGCGTCCCAGCCCCAACGGCCGCCTTCGCTGCAGTCGGTGTCGGACAGCTGGTGCAGCAGCTGCGGCGGCTGCAGCGTCACTGGCGTATTGCAGCGACGGCGTTCCTGGCCCTTGGATTCGCAGCGGACCACGCCGTGCTCGGCATCCCAGGGGTCGTCGTCGTTGCCGGCGCCGGTGACGAACTGGCCGCGGCAGCCCCCGTTCACCCACACCCCGTGCTCGTCATAGCCCCAGGTGTGGTCCTTGATGCACGGCGTGCGCGATTTCTGTTCGACCAGACGCACGCCGGCCGAGGTGTCCACGTCGCAGTAGTGCAGGTCGTGGCCCACGGACGCGCATTCGAAATGCTGCACCTGCACGCTCTGTGCCTGGTCGCCGTCGCCTCCCCACCAGCCGCCGCTGACCGTCGCGCATCCGCACAATGCCAGCACCGCCAATACGGGAAATCCACCGGCTTTGCGCGAGATCGGCACTGCTGACACCCCCCTTGCCGGCCCTGCGGCGGGCTGCGGAACGCTAATACACAGGATTGTCTACGCTCCGTGTAGCGCCCGCGCTCCCTTCATGAACGGGCGAAATCGAATGCCAGCACGCCGGCAATGCGCGTTGTACCGCACAGCCACATCATCAGGCGATCCACGCCGACCGCCACGCCTGCACATTGCGGCATCGATGGCAGTGCCGCAAGCAGGCGCCGGTCGAGCGCGGGCTCCTGCAGGCCGCGCCGGCGGCGGCGTTGCAGGTCGCTTTCGAAGCGTCGCTCCTGCTCGGTCGCATCGGTCAGTTCGTGATAACCATTGGCTACCTCGAGCTGGCCCAGGTACAGCTCGAAGCGCTCGGCCACCGGCGGCGACCCGGGACGGATGCGCGCCAGCGCGGCCTGGGCGGCCGGCCAGTCGTGGACCACGGTGATGCGCCCGTGCGGGAACGCCGGCTGCAGGCGATGGGTGAACAGCAGGTCCAGCCAGTCCTCGCGCTCCAGGCCGTGCGGGTCGATGCCGATATCGGCCAGCGGCGCCTGCAGCGCCGGCAGCGGGGCCGCGAACGGATCGATGCCCAGCTGCTGCAGGAACAGTTCGCGATAGGTGGTGGTCGCCACCGCCGCGTCGCGGCCGCCCAGGGCGATGGCCTGGCGGACCAGCTCCACCGCCTCCCCGGCCAGGCGCCGGTGGTCCCAGCCCAGCCGGTACCACTCCAGCATCGTGAACTCGGGATTGTGGCGGCCGCCGGCCTCGCCGTCGCGGAACACCCGCCCCAGCTCGTAGCAGTCGCCCACCCCGGCGGCGAGCAGGCGCTTGAGCGGATGCTCGGGCGAGGTACGCAGCCAGCGCGTGCGCGGGCCGGCGTCGATGTGGCCGCCGAAGCGGGTATGGAAGCTGGCGATGTTGGGCTCGCTGTTGCCCGCCGCCGACAGTATCGGGGTCTCCACCTCCAGCACCCCGCGCTCGGCGAAGAACGCGCGGATGGCCGCATTGAGCCGCGCGCGCAGGCGCAGCACCGGCAGCGGCGCGCTCGGCCGCCAGTCGTCGGCCGGCTGTGGTGCATCCGCGACGCCCTGCTCGCTGCCGCTCATGGAAGCACCACCGCGAGAGCCGGTGTCATGGGCATCACCCGTGCCGCTGCAGGAAGGCCAGCAGCCTGGCCTCGTCCCAGACTTCGATGCCCAGCTCCTCGGCCCTGGCCAGCTTGGAGCCGGCCTCGCTGCCGGCGACCACGAAGCTGGTCTTCTTCGACACGCTGCCGGCGGTCTTGGCGCCCAGCGCTTCCAGCTTCTCCTTGGCCTGGTCGCGGCCCATCGAGGTCAGGGTACCGGTCAGGACCACGGTCCGGCCCTGCAGCGGGCCGGCGGCGGTCTCGGCCCGGGCCGGCAGGCGCGCGCGCAGTTCCGCCTGCGCCTGCGCACTGCGCAGCAGCAGGGCGGCGTTGGCCGGCTGCTCGCGCCAGGCGGCCAGGGCGTTGGCGGTCTCGGCCGGCAGGCCGGCGGCGACCAGGTTGTGCACCGGCGCGTCCAGCAGGGCCCGGGCGTCGGCGCAGGCCGTGCCCAGTTGGGCGGCGCGCACCGGGGTGACCCGCGGGATCTCCAGGTCGGACAGCAGGGTCGCCAGGTCCAGCGCCTCGCCTAGCCTCGGCTCGGGCGGGTGGGCGTCGCCGATGCGCACGCCGCGCTCGAGCAGGCGGTCGATGACCTGCTGGTTGCCGACCTGGTCGAGGAAGTGGCCGAGCGCGCGCGCCACTTCGCCGCCGATGTCGGGCACGCGCTTGAACAGCGGCCACGGCAGGCGGCGGATCAGCTCGAGGTCGCCGAACCACTGCGCCAGCGCCTTGGCCGTGCTCTCGCCGACGTGCTCGATGCCCAGCGCGTACAGGAACCGCGCCAGGGTGGTGCGGCGGCTGCGGTCGATGGCCTCGATCAGGTTGTCGGCCCACTTGGTGGCGATCTTGCCGGCCTTGACCGTCTCCGGCGTGGTCCCGTCGCGTTCGTCCACCCTGCGCTTCATCTCCAGCAGGTCGTCGCGGCCGAGCCGGTACAGGTCGGCCACGTCGTCCAGGTAGCCGAACTCGGCCAGCGACTCGATGTAGCGCTCGCCCAGGCCGTCGATGTCCATGGCCCGCCGGCTGGCGAAGTGGAATACCGACTGCACCCGCTGCGCCGGGCAGGACAGTTCGCCCGAGCAGCGCCACACCGCCGCGCCCTCCTCGCGCACCACCTCGGCGCCGCACACCGGGCAGCGGCCGGGCATCGACCACGGCCGCGCCTGCGGCGGGCGCCGGTCGAGCACCACCTGCACCACCTCCGGGATCACGTCGCCGGCGCGGCGCACGATCACCGTGTCGCCGGCGCGCACGTCCAGGCGGGCGACGTGGTCGGCGTTGTGCAGGGTGGCGCGGGTGACTGTGACCCCGCCCACCAGCACCGGCTGCATCAACGCCCACGGCGTGACCGCACCGGTGCGGCCGACGTTGACCTCGATCGACTCCACCACCGTGGTCTGTTCCTGCGCCGGGAACTTGTGCGCCAGCGCCCAGCGCGGCGCGCGCGAGACGAAGCCCATCCCGTGCTGGCCGGCATAGTCGTCGAGCTTGTAGACCACCCCGTCGATGTCGAACGGCAGGCCGTCGCGAAGCTGGCCGATGCGCCGGTAGTAGTCGAGCAGGCCGTCCAGGCCATGCACCACGGCGACCAGGTCGCTGACCGGGAAGCCCCAGTCGCGCAGCCTGGCCAGGGTCGCCGAATGGGTGGCCGGCAGCGTGTCGCCCTCGACCTGGCCGATGCCGTAGGCGAAGAAGCTCAGCGGCCGCTGCGCGGTCAGCTTCGGGTCGATCTGGCGCAGCGAGCCGGCGGCGCCGTTGCGCGGATTGGCCAGGACCTTGCCGCCGTGCAGGCGGGCGTGCTCGTTCCAGCGCTCGAAGTCGGCGCGCGCCATGTACACCTCGCCGCGCACTTCCAGCAGCTCCGGCCAGCCGTGGCCGCGCAGCGCGTGCGGAATCGCGGCGATGGTGCACAGGTTGGCGGTCACGTCCTCGCCGGTGGCGCCGTCGCCGCGGGTCGCGCCCTGCACGAACGCACCGTCCTGGTAGCGCAGACTGATGGCCAGGCCGTCGAGCTTGGGTTCGGCCGAGAACGCCAGGTCCTCGCGCTGCAGCCGCTCGCGGATGCGGCGCACGAAGTCGGCCACTTCCTCGTCGCCGAAGGCGTTGCCCAGCGACAGCATCGGCACCGTGTGGACCACCGGCGGGAAGCGCCCGGACGGCGCGGCGCCGACCCGGCGAGTCGGCGAATCGGCGCCGACCAGCTGCGGATGCTCGGTCTCCAGCGCCTCCAGTTCGCGCACCAGCGCGTCGTACTGGGCGTCGGTGATGTCCGGCGCGTCCAGCTCGTGGTAGCGCCGGTTGGCGTCCTCGATGCGGCGGCGCAGATCGGCCAGGCGGGCGGCGGGGTCGGCGGCGGAGGTCATCGCGTCAGTTTAGCCGGCGCCGGCGAATCGGCCCCTGGCTTGACTCGGTCGGTTTTAACGAGCGTAATTACGCCATTCTTCCCTCCCCGCCTGCCCTGGAGTCCGCCATGACCGCCCTCAAGCTCATCCGCGTCGGCAATTCGGTCGGCATGGTCCTGCCCAAGGAACTGCTGGCCCGGCTCAATCTGGAAGCCGGCGATTCGGTGTTCCTGACCGAATCGCCCGACGGCTACCGCCTGACCCCCTACGACGCCGAGTTCGAGCGGCAGATGGAGGTGGCCGAACGGGTCATGCGCGAGAACCGCGACGTGCTGCGAGCACTGGCGAAGTGAGCGAGCCTGTCTGGCTGCGTGCCGACCTGATCGAAGCCGTCCACCTGCGTCAACTGGCCGAGCATGGCGGTGCGGCCGGCCTGCGCGACCGGGCTTTGCTGGAAACGGCACTGGCCAAGCCGCAGCAACTGCATGCCTACGGCGACCCGCCACCGGACCTGTGCGCGCTGGCGGCCGCCTACGGCCATGGTTTTGCCCACCTGCACCCGTTCGTGGACGGCAACAAGCGCACCTCGCTGGTGGCCACGCTGTTGTTCCTGCGCCTCAACGGCCTGGACATCGAAGCCGACGCCGCGCAGCGCTACCGGACCTGGATCGCGCTGGCGGCGGGAGACCTCGACGCGCCGGCCCTGGCCGATTGGCTGCGCGCCCGCATCCGCCCCGCCTAGGAGCGCACCGCAGGGGCACGATGGGGCTTCGCACGAAAGCTCCATCGTGCCCCTGCGGTGCGCTCCTACCCAAGGAAGATCGGCGGCGCGCCTACCAGCGCGGGGCCTTGCCCAGCGGCGGGGCGGCGTGCTGGCGGTCGTAGCCGCGCAATTCCTCGCGGATGTGGGCGATGCGCTGGCGGCCCAGGGCGTTGCGCGAGTCGTCCAGGACCACGCCGTCGAGCAGCTCGGCCATGCGCTGCACGTTGGGCAGCATCACGTCCCACGCCTCCAGCGCCGCCATCGGCGCCGGCAGGGTCAGGAAGAAGGCGATCGCCGGCGTCTCCAGCTCGCGGATGTGGGCCATGTCGAAGCTGCCCGGCTGCATGATGTTGGCCATGCTGAACACCGGGCCGCGCTCGGGGTGGCCCTCGACCAGCCGGTGGAACACGTTCATGTGGCCGAAGGTCAGGCCGGTCTTCTCGGCCGCCACCACGATGTCGCCGCCGCGCAGCATGTGCCCGGCCTTGGCGGCCACGTACAGCGAGACGATCCGGTCGAAGTCGGCGCTGCCCGGGCGCTTGCCCAGGTCGGCGTGGCCGTCGACGGTGTCCATGCCGGCCAGTTCCGGCTGCACCGCGCCCTCGCCGCTGTAGTCGGCCTGGCTGCCCTGCGCCTCGCCGCCCAGGCTCGGCTCGATGCGCGCGCCGTCGCGTTCGGACGGTTCCAGGCGGCGGCCCTGGGCGGGTTTGCGTGGGCGGCCGAACAGCACCATCGCACCGATCAGGATCAGGCCGGCGACGACGATGCCGATGCGCAGCAGGGTCACATCCGACATTGAGTGGATTCCTCGGCGCCGCGGGGGCGGCGCACGGTGTTCGGGCAGGCGCGATCCTGCCACGCCCGGCGCTGCTTGGCGATCCCGGTGCGAAGCTCGCGCTCGCGCACGCCGGCGCTCACGCCGCGCCGGCCAGGCGCGCCGCTTCGGCCAGGTCCACCGACACCAGCCGCGACACGCCCGGCTCGCGCATGGTCACCCCGGAGAGCTGGTCGGCCGCTTCCATCGTGGCCTTGTTGTGGGTGACGAACAGGAACTGCACCTTCTCGCTCATCTCCTTGACCATGCCGGCCAGGCGGCCGACGTTGGCCTCGTCCAGCGGCGCGTCGACCTCGTCGAGCAGGCAGAACGGCGCCGGGTTGAGGCGGAAGATGGCGAACACCAGCGCCACCGCGGTCATCGCCTTCTCGCCGCCGGACAGCAGCGAGATGCTGGACACGCGCTTGCCCGGCGGCCGCGCCATGATCGCCACGCCGGTGTCCAGCAGGTCCTCGCCGGTCAGTTCCAGGTAGGCGTGGCCGCCGCCGAACAGGCGCGGGTACAGTTCCTGCACGCCGGCATTGACCCGGTCGAAGGTGTCCTTGAAGCGGCTGCGGGTCTCGCGGTCGATCTTGCGGATCGCCTCCTCCAGCGTCTCCAGCGCGGTGGTCAGGTCGGTGTTCTGCGAATCCAGGTAGGCGCTGCGCTGCTCCGCCTCGCCGTACTCGTGGATCGCCGCCAGGTTGACCGGCTCGAGCCGGCGCAGGCGCGCGTCGATCTGCGCCACCGCCTGTTCCCACTCGCGCGCGTCGGCCTGCTCGGGCAGGCCGTCGACGACCTCCTGCAGGACCATGCCGCCCTCCTCCACCGCCTTGGCCAGCTGCTCGGCGCGCAGCACCAGCGCCTGCTGGTCGAGGCGGCGCTGGGCGATCGCCTCGCGCTGGGCCAGCGCCTGCGCGTCACGCTGCTGGCGGACCTGCTCGTGCTCGCGCAGGGCGTGGTCGATGCCCTCCAGCGCGGCGCGCGCCTCGCCCAGCACGCGCTCGCTGCGCACGCGCTCGGACAGCGCGGCCTCGCGCTGGGTTTCCAGCTCGACCACCGGGCTGTCGCCTTCGCTGAGCTGACTGGCCAGTTCGCCCAGGCGCGAATCCAGCTGGCCGCGCTGCCCGGCCATGCGCGCCAGCGACTGGGTCAGGGCGGCGATCTGGGTGCGCTGCGCCTCCAGGGTGAGCGCCAGCGCGTGGGCGGCTTCGCGGGCGGCGCGTGCGGCTTCGCGGGCGGCCTCGCGGGCGGCGCCCAGTTCACGGCGCTCGCCTTCCAGACGCTGACGCTCGTCCTCGAGCTCGGCCATGCGCTCGACCGCCTCCTGCAACCGCGCGCGCGCCTCGGCGGCCTGCTCGCGGCTGTCGGCCAGGGCCTGCGCCAGCTGCGCCAGCTCGCCGTCGATGCGGTCGATGCGGGTGCGCGCCGATTCCACCCGGCCCTGCTGGCTCTGCAGGCGACCGGCCAGTTCGGACACGCCGCGGTGGGCCAGGTACAGCGTGCGCTGGGCCTCCTCGCGCGCCTGTTCGGCGGCCAGCAGTTGGTCGCGCAGGGCGGCGAGCGATTCCTCGAGTTCGTGCTCGCGCGCCTGCAGGTCTTCGATCCTCGCGCGCAGCGACTGGATCTCGCGCTCGCGCAGCAGCGCACCCTGGCGGGCCGCGCCCTGGCGGGTCACCCGCACCCAGCCCTCGCCCAGGCGCTCGCCGGCACGGGTGATGACCGAATCGCCCTCCGCCAGCGATGGCAGCAATGCGCGCGCGGCGGCCAGGTCATCGGCCGCGTGCAGGCGCGCCAGCAGGCGGCGCACCGCCGCCGGCCCCTGCACCTTGGCCGCCAGCGAGGTCGGCGCCACCGGCAGCGGCGCGTCGGCCGCGGCCACCAGCGCGATGCGGCCCTCGCCCAGTTCGCCCAGGGCATCGACCAGCGCCTCGGGCTGCTCGACCAGCACGCCCTCGATCAGCTGGCCGAGTGCGCTTTCCACCGCGTTCTCCCAGCCCTCCTCGACGCTCAGCCGAGCGCCCACGCGCGCGGCCGAGTCCAGCCCGCGCGCCTGCAGCCACGCCAGCGCCGCGCCCTGCTCCTGGCCGAGCGCGGCCTGCTGCAGGGTCTCCAGCGAGGACAGCCGGCCGCGCGCTTCCTGCGCGTCCTTGCGGGCCTGCGCCAGCTCGGCCTGCAGCGCGCGCTGGCGCTCCTGCACGGCGGCGGCGGCCTGCTTGTGGGTCTCGACCTGCTCGCCCAGGCCGTCCAGCGCGGCCTTCTGCTGCTCGTGCTGCTCGTGCACTTCGGCGAAGGCCGAAGCCAGCGCGTCCAGGTCCAGGCCGGCGCGCTCGCCGGCCAGCGCCTCGCGGCGGCGCTCGGCGTCCAGCGCCTGCCGGTCCAGGTAGTCCACGCGGGTGCGCTCGACCTCGCCGGCGCGCGCGGCCTCGGCGCTGGCGCGGCTGTGCGCCTCCCAGCGCTGCTGCCAGTCGGCCAGCGCGGCCTCGGCCTCGCGCAGGGCGTCCTGGCGGGCGCCGTCGTCCTCGCGGCGCAGATCCAGCTCGGGCTCGGCCTCGGCCACCGCGGCCTGCAGCGATTGCAGCCGCGCCTGGTCGCTGCCGATGTGCTCGCCCAGCTCGGCCAGCGCGGTCTGCGCCTCGTCGCGGGCCTTGAGCAGGCGCGCGGACAGTTCGCGCTGGTGCTGGATCTGCTGCTCGATGCGCGCCAGGGTGCCGCCGACCTGGTAGACCTCGGCCTGCGCGCGCGCATGCGCCTCGACCGCCTCCTCGCGCTGCACCCGGCCTTCCTCCAGCCGCGCCTCGGCCTCGCGCTGCTCGGCGATCAGCTGCTGCAGGCGGGTCTCCTCCTGCGCCAGCCCTTCGCGCAGGCCGCGCAGCCGGCCGTCCAAGCCGCGGTATTCCAGCGCCTTCCACTGCGCGTCCTTGACCTTGCGCTCGTCCTGCAGCTGGGTGTACTGCTCGGCCTGCTTGGCCTGGCGGCGCAGGTGCTCGAGCTGCTTGGCGATCTCCTCGCGCAGGTCGCCCAGGCGCTCGAGGTTCTCGCGGGTGTGGCGGATCCGGGTCTCGGTCTCGCGCCGGCGCTCCTTGTACTTGGAGATGCCGGCGGCCTCTTCCAGGTACACGCGCAGGTCCTCCGGGCGCGCCTCGACGATCTGGCTGATCATGCCCTGCTCGATGATCGAGTAGCTGCGCGGGCCCAGGCCGGTGCCGAGGAACAGGTCGGTGATGTCGCGGCGGCGGCACTTGCTGCCGTTGAGGTAGTAGCTGGACTGGCCGTCGCGGCTGACCACGCGCTTGACCGAGATCTCGTTGTAGGCGGCGTACTCGCCGGCCACGGTGTGGTCGCTGTTGTCGAACAGCAACTCCACCGTGGCCTGCGCCACCGGCTTGCGCGCCGAGGAGCCTGAGAAGATCACATCGGTCAGCGAGTCGCCGCGCAGGCGGCTGGCCGAACTTTCGCCCATCACCCAGCGCACCGCGTCGATGATGTTGGACTTGCCGCAGCCGTTCGGCCCGACCACGCCGGTCATGTTGCTCGGCAGGTGCAGGGTGGTCGGGTCGACGAAGGACTTGAAGCCGGACAGCTTGATGGTCGAAAGGCGCATTCGGAAAGGCGTGTGCGGCAGGCATCCGGGCACGTGCCCGGGGCGCCCGCGTGGGCTTGAGTCAAGGATGAGGAAGTTTCCACAACCCCTTGATTTTCATCGGCAAGCCAAGTTTAGCCAGGCCGCCAGACAGGGCAGTATAGCGGCCGCGCCCACCGCGCCGGGCTCACTGCAGGCCCAACTCCACCCGCGCGCTGCCTTCGTGGACGCTGGCGGCCTTGGCGTTGTCGATGAACACCCGCGCCGGGTCGAGTTCGCCGCCGGACAGGAGCGCGTCCTGCACCGCCTGCGCGCGCGCCTGCCCGAGCGTGCGCAGTTCGTCGGCACTGGGCTGAAAGTGGACGATCAACTGCTGGCGCAGCCAGTCCGCCTCGGCCTGGTCTTCCAGCGCGTGGCGTTCGGCACGGGCGCTGCCCGCGGGCGCGGGGGCCGGTTCGGGCGGCTGCGGCTTGTGGCCGAAGGCCTGCCGGTAGGCCGCGCGCAGGGCCTTGACCTGCGCCTCCGGCGGCAGGCCTTCCAGCGCCGTGGCCTGCTCGGTCTTGCCGTCGACGGCCAGGGCGGCGGCCAGCCTGTGCGCGGCCAGGCCGTCGGCATCGGCCTGCGGCGCCACCGCGGCGGGGATGTCCAGGCGCAGTTCCGGGCGGTCGGCCAGGCTCTTGGCCAGTTCGCCCAAGTGCTCGCGCGCCGACCCCGGCAGTTCGGCCGAGCCCGGCGCGAAATCGACGAACTGCGCTTCCTCGGCGCCCTTGAACAACGAGCCGAGCAGGGCGAACGGCGCGGTCACCGCCTTGGTGATCAGGTTGCCGATGATCTTCCAGATGATCGGGCCGATCCGGAACTGGGGATCGTCCAAGCTGCCGGTCACCGGCAACGACAGGTCGATCGTGCCGTGCCGGTCCTTGAGCAGCGAGGTCGCCAGCCGGATCGGCAGCGACACCTTGTCCTTGCTGTCGGTGGCCTGGCCCCATTCGAGCTGGTCGACGATCACGTGGTGCGAGGCCTGCAGCTTGCGCCCTTCGATGACGTAGTGCAGTTCGGTGGTGAGCTTGCCCTTGGCGATGGCGTAGCCGGCAAAGCGCCCCGAATACGGGTTGAACATCGACAGGTCGATGTTGCGGAAGTCCATCGCCAGGTCGGTGTGCTGGTCATAGGCGAACGGCCGGGTGCCGCCGCGGATGGTCACCGGCGAATACTTGTTGACCACGTAGCCGGCCAGGTCGATGTCGGCCACTGCGTCGGCGGCGGTGGACAGCCCGCTCACGCTGCCGTGCAGGTCTTCGATGCGGGCGCTGAAGTTGGGCTCGATGGAGTAGTCGGAGAAGCCCACCGTGCCACCGTCCATCGCCAGCCTGCGCAGCTTCACCGGCATGCCAGCGTCGCTGGCGGCGGCCGGCTTGGCCGTAGCCACTGCGGCCGGCTTGGCCGGCGGCGTGGATGCGGCGGTTGCCGGCGCCGAACCGGCCGTCCTCGGCGCGGCGAACATCTCCACCAGGTTGACGCTGCCGTCCTCGGCGACGGCCACGCGCGCATTGGGCCGGTGCAGGTCGATTCGGTCGATTGCCACCCGGTCGGGGCCCAGGCTGAAGGCGATGCCGTACGCGTCCAGCTTCTGCCAGGACAGGAATTCGCGCCGGCCGGCCTTTTCGACCAGATCCAGTCCGGCGATGCCGGCGTCGCCGTCGAAGGCCAGTTGCGGCCCGGGCGCGCCGGCCGCGGCCAGTTGCAGCCGGCCCTTGGCTTCGACCATGCCCGCACGCAGTTGCAGGGCCGGATACGCCGGCAGATAAGCCAGCAACGACTTGAGCGGCAGCCGGTCCAGCGCCAGTTGCAGGTCCAGCGCGCCGCTGCCGGGAACGAAGCTGCCTTCCAGTTGCAAGGCAGTGGCGCCGTCGATCGTGCCCTGCAGCTTGAGCGGCACCGGCCGCGACAGGTCCAGCCCCACCGCCCCCAGTTCCGCGGTGACCGGCGCCAGCTTGAACCGCGCCGCCGGGCTGACGCTGTGATCCTGGAAATCGACCTCGCCGGCCTCGAGCTGGACCTTGGCCAGGTCGAAGCTCCAGTCCGGCCCGGTGGACGCAGGCGCGGGTGCCGCAGCAGGTGCGGCCGCGGCCGCCGCTGGCGTCACCGCAGGAGCCGGAGCGGCCGCCGGCGCCGCCGTAACCGCAGCCGGCGTCGAAGCGAACATCCGCGCCAGGTTGATCGCGCCATCGGCCTGGCGACGCAGATCGACCTTCGCGCCCTGCAGCCGCAGCGCGGCGATGGCCACACGATGGCCGGCCAGCGAGACCCGGGTGTCGTCCAGGGTCGCCTGCGGCAGGACGATCCAGTCCTCGTCCACGCCCTTGGCACGCAGGCCCAGACCGGCGACACGCGTCTGCGGCAGTTCCACGTCCAGTTGCACGCCCTGCCCGTCGCCATCGCCGAAGCGGTAGTTCCCGTCCAGGTCCAGGCTGCCGCCGTGCAGTTCCATCGGCAGATAACCGCCGAGGAAGGCCTGCACGCTGGCGGCCTGCAGCGCCTGCAGCGCGAACTTGCCCTGCGAGGCCAGCGGCTGCAGCGACAGGCTGCCGCTGAAGTCCAGCCGCTCACCGGCGTGGCTCTGCGCCTGCAGGCTGAAAGCACCGCCGCCGGCACGGGTGTGGAAGTCGCGGACCGCGAACGCGATCGGCGCCAGCGTGGTCCGCGGCTGCGTCGGCAGGCTCTGGTCGGCGTAGTCGAGCCGGCCGTCGACGACCTGGAAATCGGCGATGTGCACTTCGGGCGCCGGCCCGGAAGGCTCACCGTCGTCCGGCGGCACCAGCCCGGCCAGGTTGAGCGAACCGTCCGGCCGCACCACCACCTGCGCGTACGGCCGCTCCAGCCGCAGCTGCGCGAACACCAGCGCGCGCCGCCACAGCGAAGCCAACTGGAAATCGGCGTGCAGGCGCTGCAGCGACACCAGCGGCGTGGCATCGCCGGCATGCTCGCGCACGGCCACTTCGCCGGCATCCACTTCGAAGGTGAAGGGATTGAAGCGCAGCTCGCCGATCGTCAGGTCCTTGCCGAGCCGGTCCGCCACCCAGGCGATGGCCTGCGCACGCGCCACCCGCGGCACCACCCAGAAACCCAGCGCGGCGTACGCGGCCACCGCCAGCACCAGGGCCAGCAGGCCCCACCACCGCTTGCGTCCACCCGACAGCTGCATGACCGCGCCTCCTCCTCGTCATCCCGATCATGATGCCGCAGGCCAGGCACGGCGCAGGCCCTCGGCGTCAGCTCTCGCGTTCGGGCAGGCGCTCGCCGCTGGCGGCGTCGAACACGTGCAGATGCCCGCCGGCCAGGCCCAGCGCCACGCTGTCGCCCACCGCCGGGGTGTTTTCCGGTGGCATGCGCGCCACCAGCGGGCCGCCGGCCCAGCGCATATGCACGTAGGCCTCGTTGCCGACCGGCTCGACCAGCTCGACCTCGGCGGCGATGGCGCCCTGGCCGGCCGCCACCGGCTGCAGGTGCTCGGGGCGGATGCCCAGCACCAGTTCGCGCCCTTCGGCCAGCGCCAGCCGCGTGGCCCCGTCCAGCGGCAGGCGCTGGCCACCGGCGACCACCAGCACGGGCTCACCGCCGTCGAAGGCCAGCCGCCCCTGCCAGGTATTCATCGCCGGGCTGCCCAGGAAGCCGGCCACGAACAGGTTGGCCGGGTGCCGGTACAGCACCATCGGCGTGTCGATCTGCTGGATCACCCCGTCCTTGAGCACGACGATGCGCTGGCCCAGGGTCATCGCCTCGACCTGGTCGTGGGTGACGTAGATCATGGTGGTGCCCAGCTGCTTGTGCAGGCGGCCGATCTCGGTGCGCACCGACATGCGCAGCTTGGCGTCGAGGTTGGACAGCGGCTCGTCGAGCAGGAACACCGCCGGCTCGCGCACCAGCGCGCGCCCCAGCGCCACCCGCTGGCGCTGGCCGCCGGACATCTGCCGCGGGTACTTGCCCAGCATCGGGGTCAGGCCCAGGGTCTCGGCCGCCGCCGCGATGCGCGCCTCGATGGTGGCCTTGTCGTGGCCGCGCAGCTTCAGACCGAAGGCCAGATTCTCGGCCACGGTCATGTGCGGGTACAGGGCATAGGACTGGAACACCATGGCGATGTCGCGGTCCTTGGGCGCGACCTCGTTGACCACCCGCCCGCCGATCCTCAGGGTGCCGCTGCTGATCTCCTCGAGCCCGGCGATCATCCGCAGCAGGGTCGACTTGCCGCAGCCGGACGGGCCCACCAGCACCAGCAGCTCGCCGTCGCGCACCTCGAAACTGGCGTCCTGCACGGCGACCTGGCCGTTGTCGTAGACCTTGCGGACTTGCTCCAGCTGTACACCTGCCATCGGATCGGCTCCGTCGTAGATCACCCCAGTCTGCCGGCGGAACCCCTCCCGATGACAGCGCTGCCGCGCACATTCATGTTGCAGTGCATCGTCAGAGGCGCCGCGGTGACGGCGGCGCGCATGCCGTATATTCCGCCATGTAAGCGTTTTCACCGAAGCGCGCGCAGCTACTCGCCTGGGAGGGCCCGATGTCGATCGCCGACCGCCAGCGCGCCCACGCATCGCGCGCCGCCGTCGTCCGTGCAGCACGCGCTACCATCGCCGCCGCTCCACCGCGGCCCGGCCGCGACACGACGCCTTCCACCCAGAACACCCAACGCATGAACCAGCCCGACCCCGCGCGCAGCGCGCTGCTGGCCGACATCGGCGGCACCAATGCCCGCTTCGCCCTGGCCGACCTGGCCTCCGCCACGCCCCTGCTGATGGACAGCGTGCGCGAATACCGCGTGGCCGACTTCCCGTCCCTGGCCGACGCCGCCGCCCACTACCTGGAGGAGACCGGCGCCAGCACCCAGCGCGGCGTGTTCGGCGTGGCCGGGCGGGTGGACGGCGACGAGGCGCGGGTCACCAACCATCCCTGGGTGATCTCGGCGCGGCGCCTGCGCACCAGCCTGGGCTTCGAGGACGTGCGCCTGATCAACGACTTCGCCGCCCAGGCGATGGCGATCTCGCTGCTGCGGCCCGAGAACCTGGCCCAGGTCGGCCCGGCCGGCTGGACGCCGGGCGCGCCGGGGCCGAAGACCTATGCCGTGATCGGCCCCGGCACCGGCCTGGGCGTGGGCGCGCTGATGGTCCGCGACGGCCGCCAGTATCCGCTGGAGACCGAGGGCGGCCACGTCAGCTTCCCGCCGGGCACGCCGGAGGAGATCGAGGTGCTCGAACGCCTGTCCAGCCAGTTCGGCCGGGTCTCCAACGAGCGCCTGGTGTGCGGTCCCGGCCTGGTCAACATCCACCGCGCGCTGGCCGAAATGGCCGGCCAGGACCCCGGCCCGCTGACCCCGGCCGACGTCACCGCCCTGGCCGCCGCAGGCGACGTGCTGTGCCTGCGCACGCTGGACGTGTTCTTCGCCGTGTTCGGCGCGATCGCCGGCGACCTGGTGCTGACCCTGGGCGCCTGGGACGGGGTGTTCCTGGCCGGCGGGCTGGTGCCGCGGCTGCTGCCGCAGCTGCAGCGCTCCGGCTTCCGCCAGCGCTTCGAGGCCAAGGGCCGGTTCTCGCCGGCGATGGCACGGGTGCCGGTGATGGCCAACCTGCATCCGCAGGCCGGCCTGCTGGGCGCGGCCGCCACCGCCGTGCACGACTTCGCGCCGGTCCAGCTGCCGGCCTGAATCGGGCCAATTGGCATTGCATTGGTTCTACTTGCCTCCCACGACAACACATGAGAAGCGCTAGAATCGCGGCTCCCCCGCCGCAGCCGGCAGCCAGCGACGGGGCGACTGGTATGGAACTGGTCTGAAACCTTCCGCTGTCGGCAGACCGGGCCCACGCCATGACCCTGCATCCGCGCCTCGCCGCCATCACCGACCGCATCGCCCGCCGCAGCGCCCGCCGGCGCGCGGCCTACCTGGCCGGCATCGACGCCGCCATCCAGCAGGGCCCCAGCCGCACCCGCCTGAGCTGCGGCAACCTGGCCCATGCCTTCGCCGCCTGCGGGCCGACCGACAAGGACCGCCTGCGCGGCGACCGCACGCCCAACCTGGGCATCGTCACCGCCTACAACGACATGCTCTCGGCGCACGAGCCGTTCGAGGCCTACCCCGCCCTGATCCGCGCGGTGGCGCGCGAACTGGGCGCCACCGCGCAGGTGGCCGGCGGCGTGCCGGCGATGTGCGACGGCGTCACCCAGGGCCGCCCCGGCATGGAGCTGTCGCTGTTCTCGCGCGACGTGATCGCCCAGGCCACCGCGGTGGCGCTGAGCCACGACATGTTCGACGCCGCCCTGTACCTGGGCGTGTGCGACAAGATCGTGCCGGGCCTGCTGATCGGCGCGCTGGCCTTCGGCCACCTGCCGGCGGTGTTCGTGCCGGCCGGGCCGATGACCCCCGGCATCCCCAACAAGCAGAAGGCGGCCGTGCGCGAGCGCTACGCCGCCGGCGAGGCCAGCCGCGCCGAACTGCTGCAGGCCGAGGCCGACAGCTACCACGCGCCGGGCACCTGCACCTTCTACGGCACCGCCAACTCCAACCAGACCCTGTTGGAAGCCATGGGCCTGATGCTGCCCGGCGCCTCCTTCGTCAATCCCGGCACGCCGCTGCGCGACGCCCTGACCCGCGCCGCCGCCGAGCGCGCGCTGGCGATCACCGCCCTGGGCGGGGATTACCGGCCGATCGGGCACCTGATCGACGAGCGCGCCATCGTCAACGCCATCGTCGCCCTGACCGCCACCGGCGGCTCGACCAACCACACCATCCACTGGATCGCGGTGGCGCGCTCGGCCGGGATCGTGCTGACCTGGGACGACATGGACGAACTGTCGCGGATCGTGCCGCTGCTGGCCCATGTCTACCCCAACGGCGAGGCCGACGTGAACCGCTTCGCCGCCGCCGGCGGCACCCAGTTCGTGTTCCGGCAGCTGCTCGACGCCGGCCTGATGCATGACCTGCCCACCCTCGTCCCCGGCGGCATGCGCACCTACTGCGACGAGCCGCGGCTGGGCGACGGCGGCCGCCTGGCCTACGCGCCGGGCGTGGCCGACAGCGCCGACACCGCGGTGGTGCGGCCGGCGTCGGCCCCGTTCGAGGCCCAGGGCGGGCTGCGCCTGCTGCGCGGCAACCTCGGCCGTTCGCTGATCAAGATCTCGGCGGTGAAACCCGAATTCCGCCGCATCCACGCCCCGGCGGTGGTGGTGGACGACCCCAAGGCGCTCAACAGGCTGCACGCGGCCGGCGCGCTGCCGCAGGATTTCGTCGCCGTGGTGCGCTACCAGGGTCCGCGCGCCAACGGCATGCCCGAGCTGCATTCGTTGGCGCCGCTGCTGGGCCTGCTGCAGAACCAGGGCCGCAAGGTGGCGCTGGTCACCGACGGCCGCCTGTCCGGTGCCTCGGGCAAGTTCCCGGCCGCCATCCACCTCACCCCCGAAGCGCTGGATGGCGGCCCGATCGCGCGCCTGCGCGAGGGCGACCTGGTCCTGCTCGACGCCGAAGCCGGCGTGCTCGAGGCGCAGGTGGCGCAGGCCGAGTGGGAAGCGCGCACGCCCGCGCCCAACACCACCCCGGCCGGCTCCGACCTGGGCCGCAACCTGTTCGCCCTCAACCGCACCCAGGTGGGCCCGGCCGACCAGGGCGCGCTGTCGATCTCGTGCGGCCCGCCCGCGCCGGCCGAAGACTGGAGCGAGGACGTCGACGCCGAATACGCGCTGGGCGGCGACGCCGACGCTGCCCAGGCCCCGCACGAGAGCAAGGACGCCTGAGCGGTCCGCAACCCGCGTAGCGCCCTGCCCCCCACTACCCGAATCCCCGCCGCACCCTGAAGGACGCCGCGACCATGATGCTCACCCACCGCCAGCAGCAGACCGAACGACTCCTCCACAGCGCCGGCATCCTGCCGGTGGTGGCGGTGGACACCCTGGACCAGGCCCGCGGCGTGGCCAACGCCCTGCTCGAGGGCGGCCTGCCGGTGATCGAACTGACTCTGCGCACGCCGGTGGCGATGGAAGCGCTGGCGACGCTGAAGAAGGAACTCCCGGGCTTCAGCATCGGCGCCGGCACCGTGCTCACCATCGACCAGATCGGCCAGTGCATCGGCGCCGGCGCCGACTTCCTGGTCACCCCCGGCACCCCGGCGGCGCTGGCCGAATCGCTGGCCACCGCGCCGATCCCGGTGGTCCCCGGCGCCGGCACCGCGACCGAGCTGCTGACCCTGCTGCAGCTGGGCTTCCACTGCTGCAAGCTGTTCCCCGCCACCGCCGTGGGCGGGCTGGCGATGATCAAAGGCCTGCACGGGCCGGTGCCGCAGCTCAAGCTGTGCCCGACCGGCGGCATCACCGAGGCCACCGCCGCCGAGTACCTGTCCCAGCCCAACGTGGCCTGCATCGGCGGCTCGTGGATGGTGCCCAAGGACTGGATCGCCGCCGGCGAGTGGGCGCAGGTGCGTGCGGCGGCCGCGCGCGCGGAGGCGATCGTCAGGCAGGTCCGCGGCGGCTGAGCCCGGCGCGGGCGCTGGCGAAAAAATCGCCAGCCGCGCCAGGCCTTGCGGCGCCTGCCTCGCCCGGCTTGTCCACAGGCTTGTGCCAAGCCCCGTCCACAGCGGATGTGGACAAGGCTCAGCGCGGCGGTACGACGGCGTCGCCCCGCCGCTCGGCGCCCAGGCTGCGCTCGACCACCCGGCCGATGCCGCTGGCGTCGACCTCGTCGGCCGCGGCGGCCACCGCGGCCAGGTCGCTGGCGCTGTCGAAGCCGAGCCGGAAATGCAGTTCGCCGGCCGGATTGCGCAGCGAGTGCAGCGAGGCGATGCTGACCCGGTGGCGCTCGAACACGTGCAGCAGCGCGCGCAGCGAGCCGGGCCGGTCCAGCGGCAGGTGCACCGACAGGCTGCACGGCTCGCCCAGGTCGGCCAGCAGGTAGCCGATCCGCTCGAAGCGATGGTTGCCCTCGGCCACCGCCTCGGCCCCGACCGCCCGGCGATTGGCCTCCAGCACGCGTTCGCGGAAGGCCGCGCGGGCATCGTCGTCGCCGGCGGCGACCAGGTCGCGCAGCGCGGCCAGTTCGTCCACCAGCGCGTCCAGCACCGCCGGCACGTGCGGATTGCCGAACTGGATGTCCTCGTAGATGGCCGGGTTGAGCGCCAGGATCCGCGACAGGATGGCCCCGTCCATCTCGAAGCCGGCGGTGCGGTAGGGGAACAGCTCGGCCAGCGTGCCGACCTCGCCGGCACGCGCGCGCAGCACCGCCCCTTCGGCCAGGTGCACCGCGTGCACCATCGCCTGCACCAGCGCCATCACCCGGTCGTGGTGCTGCGGCGTGGTGCGCACGCACTGCGCCTCCAGCGCGTCCAGCAGCGCCTGCAGCCACGGCCGCCAGGCGTCCAGGCGCGCCTCGCACACCACCAGCGGCCGGCCCTTGAGGGTGGGCGACTTGGGCGGCGCGCTCATCGGATGCAGGCCGGCCACTTCGGCGCGCGTGCCCAGCATGGCCTGGATCGGGCCGGTCTTGATCGAGGTCAGGTCCAGCCACAGCCGGCCCTGCTCGCGGCCGGCGGACAGGCGCGCGTAGCGGCCGATGATGTCCGCGGCCCGGCGGATCGGCACGCTGAAGACCAGCACGTCGGCGCGTTCGGCCAGCACCTCCGGCGCCGACGAACCAGGATCGGCCGGGTCGTGACCGATCACCTCCAGGCCCATGCGCGTACGCAGGAACCCGGCCAGCCAGCGGCCGTAGGCACCGGCGCTGCCGACGATGCCGACGGTGGGCGGAAGTTGAGTCATCAGGGAATTGTAGGAAAACGGGGATAGACACCGGGGCCAGAGTGCTTCTCCCACCAGCGAAAGGGCACTCTGACCCCGGTTTTCTCCTACGACGTCATCCGGTCCCAGAAGCTCTTGACGCCGTCGAGGAAGGTGGCCGAGCGCGGCGAGTGCTTGCGTGCGTCCTCGCCGGTGAAGGTGGCTTCGAACTTCTCCAGCAGTTCGCGCTGCTCGGCGGTGAGGTTGACCGGGGTCTCCACCACCACTTTGCAGAACAGGTCGCCGGGCACGCGGCTGCGCACCGAGCGCACGCCCTTGCCGCGCACGCGGAACAGCTTGCCGGTCTGGGTCTCGGCGGGGATGCGGATCTCGGCCTCGCCGCCCAGGGTGGGCACGCGCACGCTGTCGCCGAGCGCGGCCTGGGAGATGCGGATCGGCACCTCGCAATGCAGGTCGTCGCCGTCGCGGGTGAAGATGGCGTGCTCGCGCACGTGCACTTCCACGTACAGGTCGCCCGGCGGCGTGCCCGCCTGTCCGGCCTCGCCCTCGCCGGACAGGCGGATGCGGTCGCCGTTGTCCACGCCCGGCGGGATCTTCACCGACAGCACCTTCTCCTCCTCTACCCGGCCGGCGCCATGGCAGGCCCGGCACGGGTTGCGGATGACCTGGCCGCGGCCGGCGCACTGCGGGCAGGTCTGCTGCATGGTGAAGATGCCGCGCTGCATGCGCACCTGGCCGCGGCCGCCGCAGGTCGGGCAGGCCTCGACCCTGCCGTCCTCCGAGCCGCTGCCCTGGCACGCGCCGCAGCTGGCCAGGGTCGGCACCTCGATGCGCTTCTCGACCCCGGCCACGGCCTCTTCCAGATCCAGCTCCATCACGTAGCCGACGTCGGCGCCGCGCCGCGCCGCGCGCGCGCCGCCCCCGCCGAAGATATTGCCGAAGATGTCGCCGAAGATGTCGCCCATGTCCGGGCCCGGGCTGCCGCCGCCCATGCCGTGCTCGAAGGCGGCGTGGCCGTGCTGGTCGTACAGGCGGCGCTTGCCACCGTCGGACAGCACCTCGTAGGCTTCCTTGCACTCCTTGAAGGCCGCCTCGGCCTGGTGATCACCGGGGTTGCGGTCGGGGTGGTACTTCATCGCACAGCGGCGGTAGGCCTTCTTCAGCTCCTCCTCGCTGGCGGTGCGGGCCACGCCCAGCACTTCGTAGTAGTCGCGCTTGCTCACTCGGTCAGTCTCTTCTCGATGCGCCGGTCGGGCACCAGCCAGGCCAGTGCGATGACGGCGTAGATGGTATTGGCCAGCCACGGCGCCACGAACGACAGCAGAATCCCCGCGGCATAGCCGGCCGTGGACAGCTTGCCCTTGATGTCGCCGCCGGTGGCCCGCGCCAGCAGCGATTCGTTGCCATGCACCGCGATCAGGCACCGGGTCAGGATGAAATACGCCACCGAGGCCATCAGCAGCACCGCCCCGTACACCGCCGTCGGCACGGCGGCGAAGTGGTTCTCGTCGAGCCAGCCGGTGGCGAAGGGAAACAGCGACAGCCAGAACAGCAGGTGCAAGTTGGCCCACATCACCCCGCCGCTGATCCTGTCCGCCGCATGCAGCAGGTGGTGGTGGTTGTTCCAATAGATGCCGACGTAGACGAAGCTGAGCACGTAGCTGAGGAAGGTCGGCAACAGCGGCTGCAGGTCGGCCAGCTCGTGGCCGTGCGGCACCTTCATCTCCAGCACCATGATGGTGATGATGACGGCGATGACGCCGTCGCTGAAGGCCTCCAGTCTTCCTTTGCCCATGGTGGCGGTGGCTGGCGATGGGGGGATGGGTGAAACGACCGGGCCGGTTCAGACGACGAAGGAGCGGAGCCTTGGCCCCGCTCCTCCGAGCAGTCACCCGCCCTGGCCGCCGATCACGGCTTGTGGTCGTCCTTGACTTCGGTGAACTCGGCGTCGACCACGTCGTCGCCGCCCGCGGCCTGGCCAGCGGCCGCACCGGCCGCGCCGCCGCCCTGGGCACCGGCGTCGGCCGCGGCGTACAGCGACTGCCCGGCCTCCTCCAGCGCCTTGGCGCGCGCCTCGATCTGCGCCTTGTCGTCGCCCTTCAGCGCGGTCTCCAGGTCGGCCAGCGCTGCCTCGACCTTGCCGATCACCTCGCCCGGCACCTTGCTGCCATGCTCGCCGATCGCGCTGCGGGTGGCGTGCACCAGCGCGTCGGCCTGGTTGCGCGCCTGCACCAGCTCGTGGAACTTCTTGTCCTCGTCGCGGTGGCTCTCGGCGTCGGCGACCATCCGCGCGATCTCGTCCTCGGACAGGCCCGAGCCGGCCTTGATCTCGACCTTCTGCTCCTTGTTGGTCTTCTTGTCCTTGGCCGACACGTGCAGG
>JASGEB010000091.1:0-7526 GCA_047606785.1 Pseudoxanthomonas sp. | reverse complement strand
GCTGCTGTTCATGGGTGTGACCGGCACGCTGCTGGCGCTCGAAGACATGACCTCGCCCACCGCCCTGCAGAGGCGCGGCTCGCCGTCGGCGGAGCGGCGAACGCCGCCGACGGCGGCAACCCTGCCGACCGCCGGCGTGAATGCTCTGCTCGCCGACACCGCCCGCCTGCTGGCCGCCGAGCCCCGCCCGGGCCTGGTCTCGGTCAAGCTGTACATGCAGGGCGACGCGGCCCGCGTGCAGATCGAGCAGAACGGCCGGCCGGCGCAGGCCTTCGACCTGGCCAGCGGCCGACCGGTAGCCGCACCGGCCGCGGCCGGCGGCGAAGGCGCCGGGCCGCCCCTGAACATACCGGCCTGGCGCGCCAGTGCGCACGGCTGGCTGGAATACCTGCACCGCGGCGCCTTCGCCAGCTGGCCGGGGGTGATCATCGTGCTGCTGACCGGCATCGCCCTGGTGGCGCTGTCGGTGACCGGCCTGACCGTCTACCTCGACATGTTCAAACGCCGCCGCGGCAGCGGCCGCAAGGGCCTGTTCTGGCGCTGAAGCGCGGCGCCCCTCTCCCTCTTCCCCCAACCCCGGATCCACCTCCATGAACAGACTCAAGGACAAGCTCGCCATCGTCACCGGCATCGGCAGCGGCATCGGCAAGGGCTGCGCGCTGCGCTTCCTGGCCGAGGGCGCGCAGGTGCTGGGCTGCGACCTCAACGCCGAGGCCGCGCAGGCCACCGTGGACGAAGCGCGCGCGGCCGGCTACACCCTGCACAGCGTGCATCCCTGCAACCTCACCCGCCCGGCGGAAGTGGAGGCGCTGGTGGCCACGGCGGTGCGCGAACTGGGCGGCGTGGACATCCTGGTCAACGCCGCGGCCTGGGGCGCCTTCGAGTTCATCGAGCAGATGGACTACGAGACGCAGTGGAAGCCCACCCTGGCCAGCGAGATCGACCTGGTGTTCCTGGCCTGCAAGGCGGTGTGGCCGCACATGAAGCAGCGGGGCGGCGGCGCCATCGTCAATTTCGCCTCGGCCAATGCCTACGAGGCGCTGGCCGGTTCGGGCGCGCTGGCCCACTGCGCCGGCAAGGGCGCGATCCTGGCCATGACCCGCCAGCTGGCGATGGAAGGCGGCCCGCACGGCATCCGCGCCAACACCATCTCGCCGGCGCTGGTGGTCACCGGCGCGACCAAGCCGCGCCTGGATCACGAGCCCGGCTTCAAGGAGACGGTGCTGTCGAAGATGATGATCCCGCGCCTGGGCACACCCGAGGACATCGCCTACTGCGCCACCTACCTGGTCTCCGACGAGGCCGGCTGGGTGACCGCGGCGGACTTCAAGCTCGACGGCGGCGCCACCGCCTGGTGAGTTGGACGCGTACCAGGGCGGGTCTTCTCGGCCCGCCCTGGGATGAATTTCCAAGCCCGCCCACTGGCCTCCGTGGCCATTCCGGTTCGCCTCCCGGCGCAAGAAAGCGGTGGGCGGCGGTCCCCGCACGGGAACCGCCGCCCACCGCTTCGTCTGTTCCCGCGCCGATCCTGCATCCCGCCCTGCACCGGCACGCACACCGGTGCGGACGGGTTGCGCCGGCTCAGAACCGCCCGGTGAAGCTCACGCCGTAGGTGCGCGGTGCGTTCAGCACGCCCATGGTGTTGGTCGGGCCGGCCGGGTTGGCCTGAGTGATCACCGGCTCGTTGCTGAGGTTGTTGCCGAACACGCTGATCGTGTAGCGCCCGTCCAGCACGTCGTAGCTCAGGCTGGCGTCGTAGAGCGTGTAGGCCTTCTGGATGAAGCGTTCCGGATAGTTGTAGGTGAAGTAGATCAGGTCGGTGGCGTACTTGGTCGAGTACTTGGCCCCCACCCGCGCGGTCAGGGTGCCGCCGGGCAGTTCCCAGGCGTGGCTGTAGTCCAGCGACGCCTTCCACTTCGGCATGCGCGGCATCAGGCGGCCACCCATGTTGGTGGTGGCGGTGGTAGAACCGAGGACCACGTCGGAGTCGGCGTAGTCGTTGTAGCTGTAGGCCAGGGAGAAGTCGATGTTGTCGTGCGCGCCCAGCAGCCAGCGGCCCTCCTCCTCGATGCCGGCGATGGTCGAGGTGCCCGGTACGTTGGTGGTGCGGGTCTCGTACTGCGACGAATCCGGGTCCGGATAGTAGTTGGTCGACAGCTGGTAGCCCTTGTAGCTGTACCAGAACAGGGCAGTGTTCAGCAGCACGGTGTTGTCGAGGAACTTGCTCTTCAGGCCCAGTTCGTAGGCGGTGACAGTTTCCGGCGCATAGGTATAGACCGTGCCGGTGACCTCGCCGACGCCGACGCCGCCCTGGCGGTAGCCGGTGGAAACGTCGGCATAGGCCATCGCGTTCTCCCCCAGATCGTGCTCCACGCCGACCTTGTAGGTGAATTTGGACATGGTGCCGTCGGCGAGCAGACGGGTGCCGCTGCTGACCGTGTCGGTTTCGAACCTGTCGCGCGTGTAGCGGCCGCCGACCACGCCGCGCCAGCTGTCGCCGAACGGGATCGTGACCTGGCCGAACACCGCGGCCGACAGGTTGAGGTTGCGGTTGACGATGGTGGTGCTGTCGAAGGTGTAGTTGTGGGTGTAGCCGCCCGACTGGTCGTCGTGCAGCCAGTACAGACCGCCCACCCAGGTCACCGGGGAGCCGTCCGGCGAGGCGAAACGCAGCTCGACCGAGCTCTGGCTCAGCGGTGAGTGGTTGTACTCGTACAGGAACGAATAGACCTGCTGGTAGTAGCTGTTGTAGTGCTGGTGGCCGACCAGCAGCGTCATCTTGCTCCAGCCCAGGTTCCAGTCCAGCTGGCCGTGCACGGCCTTGTTCTCGGTCTTCTGGTAGGCGTCGCAAGCCGGCTCGCCGTCCTCGCCGCAGATCCCGCTGAGCGTGGCGTACGACGGCGCGTACCAGGGATTGCTGCGCGAGGACGTCGGCAGGTAGACGTTGCCGTTGCCGTTGCCGCCGTTCTTGGCATACTCCGCCGCCAGCAGCAGGCGCACGTCGTCGTTCGGCTGGAACAGCAGCTTGACCCGCGCTGCCTTGCTGTCCTCGTCGTCCAGGCCGTTGGTCAGGTAGCCCGAATGGCTGCTGGTGCCGGCGGCGACGCGGATCGCCATGGTCTGGCCCAGCGGCATGTTCAGCGCCGCCTCGGTGCTGACCCGGTCGTAGTTGCCGAACTGCACGGTGGCCTCGCCGCTGGTCTCGCCCAGCACCGGGTCATGGGTGATGATGTTGACCGTGCCGCCGCTGTTGTTGCGGCCGTACAGCGTGCCCTGCGGGCCGCGCAGCACCTCGATGCGGTCCACGTCCAGGAAGCCCAAGTTGGTCAGCTCCGAGCGCGACTGGTAGATGCCGTCGTAGAAGATCGACACCGGCGAATCCAGGCCCGGCAGGCGCGAGCCGATGCCGCGGATGTAGAAGCCGCCGCCGATGTTGGCTTCCTGGAACTCCACCCCCGGCACCTTCTCGATCGCATCCTGCAGGGTCAAGCGGCCTTCGTTCTTGGCCTTTTCGGCCGACACCGCGGTGATCGCGGTCGGCACCTTCTGGATGTCCTCGGAGCGGTGCTGGGCGGTCACCGTCACCGTGTCCAGGGTGGCCGGGTCCTTCTTCTTGTCCTGCTGGGCATCCTGCGCGCCGTCGTCGGTATCGGCGGCCATCGCCGGAGCCGCCAGCGCCAGGGCCACGGCCAGGCACATGACATTCAAAGCGCCCACGGCGCGTATGCGATCAGATGCAAACATGTCTCTTACCTCCCGGGTGCTGCGTGAAATTCAGGGCCGCCTGCCCTGGCCTGCAACGAGCGCGGGACGCTACGCCGCCGTCCAGAAGTGAAGAAATTGGAAATTCCGGGATGTGCAATCGATATCGGCGATGCCTGCGCGGCGGCGTACGCGATGCCGCCGCACCAGGTCCAACGGCAAACGACCCTGATCGCAAAAAAAGCGCTGACGTCATGCGCAAAACGCCTGCCTGAACGCCGCCGCCGCATGTCCGCGCCGGACTTGGATCGCGCATGCTGGGTCGCCGCGACACCCGCTCGCCCGGCGTCGCGCGCAAGCTGCCATTCACCTTGGCGGGTCCATCTGTTGCAACGCGATACGCCACCGTCGTCTTGCCCGCCGCAGGCGCGAACGCGCCCCGCGGCTCGACCGATCCACCCATGCGAATGCGACACTTGCGGCAACCGCGCGCGCAATCCCCGGATGCCGCTGGCGCGGCCCGGCATTTCCCCCCGGAGACAGGCATGACCCCCCGATACCCACGAACCCGGCGGCGAGCCGCCGCCCTCGCCTTCATGGCCGCAATGGCGGGCGCACCGCTGGCCGCCGCGCAGGAACAAAGCACGGCCCGCGCCTATCGCGTCGTCGATACCAGGATCGAATTCGAGGCGGGCGCCGCCTACTTCAACCCCTGGCCACAGGCCGAACGGACCGTGCATTCCGGGATCGGCTACATCGAGCCGTTCGGTGCCGCGCACTACGCCTGCGGGAACGGCTTCCGCGAGCAGGCCGAACATCCGGTACCCGAGGAACTCAAGGCCTGGTTCGCCGGCCGCGCCGCCGACAAGAACCCGCTGTTCTGCGTCTACCGCCTGCGCGACGGCGACCTCTACGCCTACGACGTGGTGATCGGCAACCAGTACGACCGCCCGCAGGCCAACGAACACCGCGACGTGCTGGTCAACGTGGTCATCGGCGGGACCGGCGCCTACCAGGGCGCCAGCGGCATATGGACCGGCGCCACGCTGGGGCGGGGCGAGAAGAAGGAAGTCCAGCCCGGCGCCTCGCTGCCGGCATCGATCCTCAAGCTGATGGACGGCTACGTGCGGCTGCCGGAGTAGGAGCCGCACGGGCGCGATGGCTTTGCCGCGATCACGATCCATTGCGGCCCATCGCGGCCGGCCACTACCAGGGCGGACCCAGGCCCGCTCCGTGATGCCGTCAGATCGGCGCGCGCAGGATCTGCAGCGACTCGGACATCAGCCGGCTGTGCTCGAGCGGGGAACCGTGGTGCATTTCCAGCTCGCCCAGCTTGACCGAGTTCTCCACCACGTGCCGGCAGCGGTCGAAGCGGCGCGCGGTGAAGCGCACCAGCGCCTCGTCGATGCTGCCGCCCTTGCCGATCTCCTCGACCACCACCAGCCCGTCCTCGATCGCCATGCCGGCGCCGGAGGCCAGGTGCGGGGTGGTGCCGTGGGCGGCGTCGCCGATCAGCACCACCCGGCCGCGGTGCCACGGCGGCGGCAGCAGCAGGATCTCCAGCGGCTTGTAGTTGATCGAGGCGGCGTTCTCGCCGTACACCGTCTCGCGGATCTGCGGCACGAAGCCGCCGAAGCCTTCCATCTTCTCGTACAGCCGCTGCTGCTGCTGCTCGGGGGTCAGCCACGGATTCTCCGGGTCGGCGTAGAGCAGGAACATGTACATGTGGGTGGACGAGACCGGGTTGAAGCCGATCTTGATGTCCTCGCCCATGAAGAAGTGCGAACGGTCGAAGCCCTGCGGCCGGCGCGCCAGCAGGCGGAAGATCACCTGGCCGGTGAAGCGCGGCTTGGGCGCGTCGGGAAACAGGCGCTGGCGGGTCTGCGAGAACAGGCCGTCGGCCCCGATCACCAGGTCGTAGCGATACTGGCGGCCATCGGTGAGCCGGACCTGCACGCCCTCCTCGTCCTGGCGGATGTCCTCCGCGCTCACGCCCAGGTCGACCTCGATGCCGGCCTTGAGGGTGCGCTCGGCCAGGATCCGGTGCAGTTCCGGGCGCAGGATGCCGCCGGTGGCGGGCAGACCGTCGTCCAGCGGCGGGATCGGCATCTCGGCCAGCAGCTTGCCGTCCTGGTCGTGCAGCTTGGCGCCGCTCCAGGTCGCGCCGGCCGCCACCACTTCATCCAGCACCCCCACCTCGCGCAGCGCGCGCAGGGTCGGGCCGGTGATGGTCAGGCCCGCGCCGTAGGAGCGCCAGTTCTTGTCGATGTCGAGCAGGTGCACCTGGATTCCGCGCTTGCGCAGCTGCAGCGCACAGGACATGCCGCCCACGCCGCCGCCGATCACCAGCACCTTGTGGATGGAAGAAGCGGGCGCGGTGGCCTTGGGCCACTGCGCATCGGACGCGGCTGCGGGCGTCGCGGTCTGGTTCATGCAAACTCCTCGGCGGCCGCGATCGCGGCCAGATGACCCGGCAAAGCTAAGCAGTGGCGGCGCGGATGAAAAGCGGCTTCTCGCGATCCCTCGCATTGCCCCCGGCGATATATTGCACTGCAACATCGATCGCCGGGGCATACATCCTCCCTACCCATGGCCGGAATCGCCACAAACGATTGGCCGCCCAACCGCCGCCCGACTAGAGTGCGGGGCCCTGGAAAAGACGCAGTCCCCCGACTCGATGAGCCAATACGACATCGTCGCGATGGGCGCCGGCCACAACGGCCTGGTCGCCGCCGCCTACCTAGCCAAGGCCGGCAAGAAGGTGCTGGTGCTGGAACGCAAGTCCTACCCGGGCGGCGGCGTCTCCACCCGCCAGCTCAACACCCCCGGCTACTGGCACGACGAGCACTCCAGCGTGCACATCATGATCCAGGGCAACCCGATGCTGCGCCAGGACGAACTGGGCCTGATCTCCCGGCACGGGCTGGAATACCACTACTCGCACGTCCCGCACGCCACGATCTTCCCCGACCAGTCGGTGCTGTACACCTACAAGGACCTCGACAAGACCTGCGAGTGCTTCGCCAAGGTCTCGCCGAAGGACGCCGAGACCTACCGCGGCTTCGTCAAGATCAGCCAGCAGATCCTGCAGGTGTTCATGCCCGGCCTGTACTCGCCGCCGCCGCCGCTGGGCGAGCTGGTGGCGATGCTCGACCGCAGCGACGAAGGCCGGCTGATGCTGGAATACATGACCCGCGACTGCCTGAGCCTGGTCAACGACCTGTACGAGTCGGACAAGGTCAAGATCCACCTGCTGCGGCTGGTCAGCGAGAACCTGCAGCACCCCAACGAACTGGGCACCGGCATGGGCGTGCTGCTGATGCCGGGCATCATCCACACCTACGGCGTGTCGCAGCCGATCGGCGGCAGCGGCAAGCTGACCGAGTCGCTGGTGCGCTGCATCGAGTCCTACGGCGGCGAGGTGCGCTGCAACGCCGAGGTGGCGAAGATCCTGACCCGCGACGGCCGCGCCAGCGGCGTCGAGCTGGCCGACGGCGAGCGCATCGACGCGCACGACGCGGTGATCGGCGCGATCCACCCGCACGTGGTGCGCAAGTTCGTCGAGGGCGTGCCCGAGCCGGTGCTCAAGAAGGCCGAGCGCACCCAACTGGCGCCGTTCTCGATCATGGTCAGCCACTACGACCTCAAGCGGAACTGCGAGTACTACGCCGGCGAGGAAGTCGGCTACGCGACCATGCTCGAGTTCATGGCCACCGACAACCTCAACGAGATGCTGGCCGACTTCGACGACCTCAAGCGCGGCCTGATCACCGAGCGCCGGCTGTGCGCCGGCGGCGACGAGAGCATCGGCGACAAGACCCGCG
>JASGEB010000090.1:0-5832 GCA_047606785.1 Pseudoxanthomonas sp. | reverse complement strand
CGCTGGCCGCCCGCCAGGCGCGGTTGGCCGCGCTGGCGCCGGCCGAGCGCGCCCAGCTCGACGCCCGCCTGGCCCGCTGGCAGGCGCTGACGCCGCTCGAACGCGGCCGCCAGCGCCGCGACTACGCCCTCTGGCAGGCGCTGGCGCCGGCCGAGCGCGCGCGCCTGCAGGCCGCCGCGGCGCAGTTCGCCGCGCTGCCGCCGGAGCAGCAGGCGCAGTTGCGCCAGGCCTTCGAGCAGCTGGACGGCAGCGAACGTGAAGGCTGGCGGCTGGGCCTGGCCGGCGCCGAGTATCCCGGCCTGCTGCCGCTGCTGGGCTGGGTGCCCGCGGCCGAGCGCGCGCCGCTGCTGCAGGCGCTGGCGGAGATGGACGCCGGCCAGCGCGCACAACTGGCGGTGCTGGCCCAGCGTACCCCGCCGAGCGAGCGCGACGCCCTGCGCAACGACCTGCTGGCGCAGCCGCCGCAGGCGCGCGGCGAATGGCTGCGCCAGCGCCTGCAGCACTGACGGGCCTCGCGCCGCGGGTAACATAGCCGCCCCGCGGCCCGGCAACCGCGCGCCTCCCGCGCGCGCCCGCAGTCGCGCTGCGTCGCTCGCATGACTTCCCCGAATGTTCCCGGCCTGGCGCAGGAAATGCGCGCCACCGGCCGGCTCGCCCTGCCGCTGGTGCTGGGCCACGTGTCCGCCGGCCTGATCGGCTTCGTCGACAACGTCATCGCCGGCCACCACGGCACCGCCACCCTGGCCGGGGTCACCACCGGCACCGCGCTGCTGTGGCTGCCGATGATGGTGCCGATCGGCACCCTGGTGGCCTTGACCGCGGCGGTGTCGCATTTCGACGGCGGGGGCCGGCGCTCGCGGGTGGGGCCGCTGTTCCGGCAGGCGCTGTGGCTGGCGGCGGGGCTGGGCCTGCTGATGTTCGCCTTCCTGAGCGCGGTGCCGCGCGCGCTGGCGCCTATGGGCATCGCCGCCGAGATCGTCCCGCACGCCACCGCCTTCGTGCACGGCGTGCGCTGGGGCGTGCCGGCGCTGGTGCTGTTCTTCTGCCTGCGCTACGTCAGCGAGGGCCTGCACTGGACGCCGCCGACGATGGTGGCCGGGTTCGGCGGGCTGGCGGTGCTGGCGCCGCTGGGCTGGGCGCTGGCGTTCGGCCGCGGCGGCCTGCCGGCGCTGGGCGCGGGCGGGCTAGGCTGGGCCTCGGCGCTGGTGATGTGGCTGCAGGCCGGCGGCATGGCGCTGTACCTGGCGTTTTCGCGCCGGTTCGCGCCGCTGCGGCTGTTCGCGCAGTTCGACGCGCCGCGGCCGCGGGCGATCGCCGGGCTGCTGCGCACCGGCCTGCCGATCGGGGTGACGGTGATGATGGAGGGCGGGCTGTTCATCGCCACCGCGCTGCTGATCTCGCGGCTGGGCGCGGTGCCGGCGGCGGCGCACCAGATCGCCATCAACGTCTCGGCGCTGTGCTTCATGGTGCCGATGGGCCTGGCCGAGGCCACCACCGTGCGGGTGGGCCATGCGCGCGGCGCGCGCGACGCGGCGGCGCTGCGACGGGCGGTGCGCGCCGGCTATGCCATCGTGCTGGGCACCCAGAGCTTCAGCGCGTGCATGCTGCTGCTGTTCCGCCATGGCGTCGCCGGCATCTATACCGGCGATACGGCGGTGGCTTCGCTGGCCGCCTCGCTGCTGCTGCTGGCAGCGCTGTTCCAGTTCCCCGACGGTATCCAGGTGATGTCGGCCGGCGCCCTGCGCGGCTTGCAGGACACCCGCATGCCGATGCTGCTGGCGATGCTGGCCTACTGGGGCCTGGGCATGCCGCTGGGGGCGTACTTCGGCCTGGGCCTGGGCTGGGGGCCGAAGGGCATGTGGATCGGCCTGACCGCCGGCCTGGCCGCGGCGGCAACGATGCTGGCGCTGCGCCTGCGCCACAGCGTGGCGCGGCTGGCCGTGGCGGATGCACGGCTGCGGTCCGGTGCTTGATGGGTTCGGGCGAGATGCGATCGCGGCCACGGGCCGCTCCTGCGCGGGCCGGCCACGATGACTTGCGGGACATGCCATCGGCGCGCGTGACCGGCTAATCTGGCCGTCCAGAACAAGGACCCGTCCTTCCGCCATGAGCCTGCCTCCCCCCGTGCCCGCGCCGGTCCGCCGCGATCCCGTCAGCCGCTTCTTCGTCGGCCTGTGGGACGCGATGAACTTCACCCGCCGGTTGATCTTCAACCTGGTGTTCTTCGGCTTCCTGGCGCTGCTGGCGGTGGTGATGGTGGTGGCGATGGCGCGCGGCAACGGCCTCAAGCCGCTGCAGGCGCGCACCACCCTGGTGCTGGCGCCGGAAGGCGCGCTGGTGGAGCAGTTCTCGGCCGACCCGTTCTCGCGCGCGCTGGCCAAGGCCACCGGCCAGGAGGCCGGCGAGGTGCAACTGCGCGACCTGCTGCGCGCGATCGAGGCGGCCAAGTCCGACCAGAACATTGAGCGGGTGCTGCTGGACGTGGACAAGCTGCAGCCCTCCGGCTACGCCTCGCTGCGCGAACTGGCCGCGGCGCTGGCCGGGCTGAAGGCCTCGGGCAAGCAGGTGGTGGCCTTCGGCGAGAACCTGAGCCAGGCCCAGTACCTGCTGGCCGCGCAGGCCAACGAGGTGTACCTGGACCCGATGGGCTCGGTGGTGCTGGAAGGCCTGGGCCGCTACCGCCAGTACTTCCGCCAGGGCCTGCAGGACAAGCTGGGCGTGGACGTGCACCTGTTCCGGGTCGGCCAGTACAAGTCCGCCGCCGAGCCCTACATCCTCGACGCCGCCTCGGCCGACGCCAAGGAGGCCGACCTGTTCTGGATGAACGACGTGTGGAACCGCTACCTGGCCGACCTCGGCCAGGCGCGCAAGCTCGATCCGCAGGCGCTGGCCGCGGACATCGACGCCCTGCCGGCCGGGGTGGCTGCCGTCGGCGGCGACCTGGGCCAGTACGCCCTGCAGCACAAGCTGGTGGACGGCCTGAAGACCCGCGCGGAAGTGGACCAGCTGCTGGTCCAGCGCGGCGCGGCCGACAAGGACGACGACCACGGCCTGCGCAGCGTCGGCCTGGACGGCTATCTGGCGCGGCTGGACGCCCACAAGCTGCCGCTCGACGAGCGCCCGCAGGTGGCGGTGGTGGTGGCCGCCGGCGAGATCGGCGGCGGCAAGCAGCAGCCGGGCAAGATTGGCGGCGAGAGCACCTCGGAACTGCTGCGCCAGGCCCGCACCGACGACAAGGTCAAGGCGGTGGTGCTGCGGGTGGATTCGCCCGGCGGCGAGGTGTTCGCCTCCGAGCAGATCCGCCGCGAAGTGGTGGCGCTGAAGGCCGCCGGCAAGCCGGTGGTGGTGTCGATGGGCGACCTGGCCGCCTCCGGCGGCTACTGGATCGGCATGAACGCCGACCGCATCTTCGCCGACCCTTCGACCATCAGCGGCTCGATCGGCATCTTCGGCCTGGTCCCCAACTTCGCCCGCGCGCTGGACAAGATCGGCGTGCACACCGACGGCGTGGGCACGACCAAGTTCGCCGGCGCGTTCGACCTGACCCGGCCGCTGGACCCGCAGGTCGGGCAGATGATCCAGGCGGTGATCGACAAGGGTTATGCCGACTTCACGGGCAAGGTCGCCGCCGCGCGCGGCAAGACCGTCGAGCAGATCGACGCCATCGCCCGCGGCCGGGTGTGGAGCGGCCAGCAGGCGCTGGAGCGCGGCCTGGTCGACCAGCTGGGCGGGCTGAAGGACGCGGTCGCCGACGCCGCCGCGCGCGCCAAGCTCGGCAGCAAGCCGGAGGACTACCGGGTGCGCTACGTGGAGAAGGCGCTGAGCCCGTTCGAGCAGTTCCTGGCCGGCCTGTCCAGCGGCCCGGCCGGGCGCGTGCTGTTCAAGGACGGCGGCTGGGCGCAGGCGGCGCTGCTGCGGGCGATGCCGCAGGCGCAGGAGCATTTCCAGTTCGTGCAGGACGCCGTGCAGCGCGCCCGCACCCCCGGCCAGCCGCCGGTGGCCGAGCTGGCGTATTGCTTCTGCGGCTGGTAGGAGCGTACCGCAGGGGCGCGATCCGTTTTTCCCTTCTCCCTCTGGGAGAAGGTGGCGCGAAGCGCCGGATGAGGGTACGGCGAAGAGGTAAATGGTCGAATCTTGCGGAAGAGGTTCAGATCGCGCGTTCTATGGGGAAGGGAGCGAGTGCGGGCATTCTCCGCTTCGCCGTACCCTCACCCCAACCCCTCTCCCGGAGGGAGAGGGGCTTTCTCCCGAAGGCAGAAGGGAAAAACGGATCGCGCCCCTGCGGTGCGCTGCTACGGGTTTTCGGCCTGGTCGAGCTGTTTGCGGCGCCGGGCCTCGCCCTGGTCGACCGTGTCCTGCACGCTGCGCGCGCGTTGCAGCGGCTGCTGGATTGCCTGGCCGAGCCGGTCGGCCCGGGGCGCCGGCGGCTGGTCCGGCTGCGGCGCCGGGGGTGGGCTGCAGGCGGCCAGCAGCAGCGCGGCGGTCGGCAGGCAGTGGCGGCGGAGGGCGGTCATGGCGAGTCCCGCGGGGTCGGATGTGCTGCCATGCTAGCGCCGGCCGCAGGGGCTTGAGCGCATCGCCCGCGCTGGGCATGCTGCGGCGGTCGTGACGGAGGGAAGGCGCATGGCCGATGCCCGCTGGCGGTTGCAGGGACAACGCGCGCTGGTGACCGGCGCCAGCGCCGGCATCGGCCTGGCGATCGCGCGCGAACTGCTGGGCCTGGGCGCCGACGTGCTGCTGGTGGCGCGCGACGCCGACCGTCTGGCCGACGCCCGCGACGAGCTGGCCGAGCAGTTCCCCGAGCGCGAGGTCGACGGCCTGGCCGCCGACGTGTGCGACGGCGAGGACCGCCGGCAGATCCTGGACTGGGTCGAGGACGGCGGCGACGGCCTGCACCTGCTGGTCAACAACGTCGGCGCGCATCTGGCGCGCGCGGCGGTGGACTACACCGAGGACGAATGGCGCGGCCTGTTCGAGGCCAACCTGTTCGCCGCCTTCGAGCTGGCCCGCTACGCCCACCCGCTGCTGGCGCGGCACCCGGCTTCGGCGATCGTCAACATCGGCGGGGTGGCCGGCAGCGTGGCGCTGCGCGGCGGTGCGCCCGAGGGCATGAGCAAGGCCGCGCTGCAGCAGATGACCCGCAGCCTGGCGGTGGAATGGGCCGCCGACGGCGTGCGCGTCAACGCGGTGCTGCCCTGGTACGTGCGCACCCGCCGCGCGCTGGGCGAGCTGGCCGGCGGCGGCCGGCTCGAACGGGTGTTGGCGCGCACCCCGCTGGGCCGCATCGGCGAACCGGAGGAAGTGGCCGCGGTGGCCGCCTTCCTGTGCCTGCCGGCGGCCAGCTACGTCAGCGGCCAGTGCCTGGCGGTGGACGGCGGGTTCTTGGCCTGCGGCGAGTGAACGCCCTCCCCGCGGCGGCCCTGCGGCCGTTCACGGCGCCTGCGCGCAGGTGGTGTCGTTGACGATGCGCTGCACGCGTTCGAACTCGGCCTGGTTGGCGGCGGCGTTCTGCGGGCGGCCGAAGCGCCAGGCCACCTCGGCCTCGCCCAGGCGCTTCTTCCAGGCCGCGCACAGTTGCTCGTCGGGCACGCGCGCGCAGCTGTCGTGCACCACCTGGCAGGCCTGGCCGGCGCCGGCGCTGGTGGGGTTGCCGTCCAGGCCGACGGTGCGCAGCGGCACGCAGCGCGATTGCGGGTCGGCCGATTCGGCCAGGTAGCTGCCCTGGTCGTAGGTGGTGCAGCGGAACAGGATCGGCGGCGGCAGTCCGGGCGAGGGCGCCGCCGCCGCGGTGCCGGCGGGCGGAGTGCCCGGCACGTCGGCCGCGGCCGGCGG
>JASGEB010000089.1:0-58728 GCA_047606785.1 Pseudoxanthomonas sp. | reverse complement strand
GGATGTAGTTCTTGCGCATGCGGCCGGAGATGTGGGCGATGATCTCGTGGCCGTTTTCCAGGCGCACGCGAAACATGGTGTTGGGCAGGGTCTCGGTGACCGTGCCTTCGAATTCGATGGAATCGTCCTTCGACATGCAGACCTTGGCGGTGGAATCGGGCTCGCGCGGACGCGCGGAAACCGCCCATTCTACGCCCGCCAGCGGTCCAGGGCAAAATTCGGGTTAACCGGCGACCAGCAGCGACGCCGGCAGACGGCCGAAACGGGCCTCCCAATTGCCGGCCCGCTCCGGCTGTGCGACCAGCCGGACGGCCTCGGCCAGGAAGCGCGCGCGCGGCCACTCCTGCGCGCCCAGCGATGCCAGGTGCGGGTTGGGCAGCTGCGCATCGAGCAGCGGCCAGCCCCAGCCGTGCAGCACCCGCGCCAGCATCGCCAAGGCGACCTTGGAGCCGCCGCTGGCGCCGCTGAACATGCTTTCGCCGAAGAACATCCGGCCGATCGCCACGCCGTAGAGACCGCCGACCAAGTGGTCGCCGGCGAAGACTTCGACCGAGTGGGCATGACCCAGTTCGTGCAGCCCGGTGTAGGCCGCCTGCATGTCCGCGCTGATCCAGGTGCCGTGCTGGCCGCGGCGCGGCGCGGCGGCGCAGGCGGTGACGACCTCGGCGAAGCGGGTATCCGCGCGCACCTCCCAGTCCGAGCGGTGCAGCCCGCGGCGGAACCGCGAGGACAGGCGCACCCCGTCGGTGCGGAACACCGTGCGCGGGTCCGGCGACCACCACAGGATCGGCTGGCCGGCCGAATACCAGGGGAAGATGCCGTTGCGGTAGGCGTTGAGCAGGCGCGCGGGGGACAGGTCGCCGCCGACCGCCAGCAGCCCGTCGGGCTGGCGCAGCGCCCGTTCCGCCGGCGGGAACGGCGCGTCCGGGTCGGGCGGGAGCAGGAACGGGCGCTGGCTCATGCCGGCATTGTGCCGCCCGTCCATTCCGATGGGCACGATCGAATCCGCACACAAAGCCCGTCGCGCCCGCCTGCGGCGTGCGCTCCTGCATACAATGGCCCGGTCGCCCCGGGAGCGCGCGGATGGCCAATGTCGAACGCTACTGGGCGCGACCGGCCGCCGAGGTCCTGAACGCGCTCGATTCGGACGAAAAAGGCCTGGCCGCGAGCACGGCGAGCGAACGCCTGCAGCGGTTCGGGCCGAACTCGCTGGCCGCCGGCAGGGCCAGGCCGTGGCCGCGGCTGCTGCTCGGCCGCTTCACCGATCCGCTGGTGATCATCCTGCTGGTCGCCGCGGCGGTGTCGCTGCTGGTGCACGAATGGGCCGACGCCTGGATCGTGCTCGCCATCGTGCTGCTGACCGCGGTGCTCGGCTTCGTCCAGGAATACCGCGCCTCGGCCGCGGTGGAAGCGCTGCGGCGGCGGGTCACGGTCGCGGCCGACGTGATCCGCGACGGCCGCCGGCAGTCGATCCCGGCCGAGCAGGTGGTGCCGGGGGACATCGTCGAGCTTGCGGCCGGCGACCTGGTGCCGGCCGATGCGCGGGTACTGCAGGCACGCGACTGCTTCGTCAACCAGGCGATCCTGACCGGCGAGACGCTGCCGGTGGAGAAGCGGGCCGGCGAATGCGCGGCCGATGCGGCACTGGCCGCGCGCGACAACTGCGTGTTCATGGGCACCTCGCTGCGCAGCGGCAGCGCGCGGGCGGTGGTGGTCGACACCGGCCGCGCCAGCGTGTTCGGCGGCGTCGCCGACCGGCTGCGGCTGCGCCCGCCGGAAACCGAGTTCGAGCGCGGCCTGCACCGCTTCGGCACCCTGCTGGTGCGGCTGATGCTCGGCGTGGTGGTGGCGGTGCTGGCGGTCAACCTGTTCCTGCACCGGCCGACCGTCGACACCCTGCTGTTCGCCGCCGCGCTGGCGGTGGGGCTGTCGCCGGAGCTGCTGCCGGCGATCCTGTCGATCACCCTCTCGCACGGCGCGCGGGCGATGGCGCGCGAAGGGGTGATCGTCAAGCGCCTCAACGCGATCGAGAACCTCGGCAGCATGGACGTGCTGTGCACCGACAAGACCGGCACCCTGACCCACGGCGTGGTCGAGCTGGACGGCACTGTCGATGCGCAGGGCCGGCCGGCGCCGGAGGTGCTGCGCCTGGCGGTGTACAACGCCTGCCTGCAGACCGGCATCCGCAACGCGCTGGACGAGGCGGTGGCGGCGCGCGGCCGGCACGAGGGCATTGATGCGGACGCGGCGCGCAAGCTCGACGAGATCCCCTACGATTTCCAGCGCCGCCCGCCGGCTGAGCGTGGTGGTCGCGGCGCAGGCACCGGGCCGGGCGACCATGATCACCAAGGGCGCGGTCGAGGACGTGTTCAAGGCGTGCTCCAACTTGGGCGCCGAAGGCGGCGAGGCGCCGCTGGACGAAACGCTCCGAGCTGGACTGATGCAGCGTTTCATGGACTGGAGTTCGCAGGGTTTCCGCGTGCTGGCCGTGGCTACCCGCGAACTGCCGGTCCGGGAGAAATATGCACGCGAGAACGAAACCGGCATGACCCTGGCCGGCTTCCTGCTGTTCTTCGACCCGCCCGAGCCGCAGGTCGCCACCACCCTGGCCGCGCTGCGTGCGATGGGCGTGGATGTGAAGATCGTCACCGGCGACAACCGCTACGTCGCCCGCCACGTCGCCGAGGCCATCGGCATGCCGGTCGAGGGCGTGCTGACCGGCGCGGACATCCAGTCGATCAGCGACGAGGCGCTGTGGCATCGCGCCGCGCAGACCACCTTGTTCGCCGAGGTCGAGCCGAACCAGAAGGAGCGCATCGTCTCGGCGCTGCGCAGGACCGGCCACGTGGTCGGCTACCTGGGCGACGGCATCAACGATGCGCCGGCGCTGCACGCGGCCGACGTCGGCATCTCGGTGGACACCGCGGTGGACGTGGCCAAGGAGGCGGCCGACTTCGTGCTGCTCAAGCACGACCTGGACGTGATCCGGCGCGGCATCGACGAGGGCCGGCGCACCTTCGCCAACACCATCAAGTACATCTTCATCACCACCAGCGCCAGTTTCGGCAACATGATCAGCATGGCGCTGGCCACGCTGTACCTGCCGTTCCTGCCGATGCTGGCCACCCAGGTCCTGCTCAACAATTTCCTGTCCGACGTGCCGTCGATGGGCATCGCCGGCGACAATGTCGATCCGGGCTGGGTGGACAGGCCGCACCGCTGGGACATCGGCCTGATCCGCCGCTCGATGCTGACCTTCGGCCTGCTCAGCACGGTGTTCGACCTGCTCACCTTCGTGGCGCTGCTGGCGCTGGCCGGCGGCGCGGCCGAGGTGTTCCGCACCGGCTGGTTCCTGGAGTCGCTGCTGACCGAGCTGTGGATCCTGCTGGTGATCCGCACCTCGCTGCCGTTCTACCGCAGCCGCCCGGGCCGCTTCCTGGGCTGGGCGGTGGCGGCGATGACGCTGCTGGCCCTGGCGCTGCCGTTCCTGCCCTGGGCCGGCTGGTTCGGCTTCGTGCCGCTGGCGCCGAAGATATTCGCCGCGCTGCTGGCGATCACCCTGCTGTACGTGGCGGTGTCGGAGGCGACCAAGCGGATGTTCTACCGCCATGCCGGCCTGGGCATCGCGCCGGCGCGCTGAAGGCGCGAGGGAGAATTGATTCGAGGTTTCTCAGGGAGTCCTGAAAGGCGAGTGCCGCGCCAGCGCTTCGGCGTAGCCGCGCAGCGAGCGCGTCTCGTCCCGGCACCAGTCGGCCAGCGCCCCGCGGAAGCGCGGGTCGGCGATCCAGTGCCGGCTGCGCACGAAGCGGGGCAGGAAGCCGCGGGCGATCTTGTGCTCGCCCTGCGCGCCCGGCTCGAAGCGCGCCAGCCCCTCGCGCAGGCAGTATTCGATGCCCTGGTAGTAGCAAGTCTCGAAGTGCAGGCCGGGCAGGGCGGCATACGCGCCCCAGTAGCGGCCGTACAGGGTGTCGCCGCCGCGCAGGCACAGCGCGCCGGCCACCGGCCTGCCGTCATGCTCGGCCAGGAACATCACCAGCGCCCGCGGCATCGCCCTTGCCAGGTGCTGCAGGAACTCGAGCGTCAGCGCCGGCGAGTTGCCGTATTCGAGGAAGGTCTGCAGGTAGAAGCCGTGCATCGCCTCCAGATCGTCGTCGCCGGCCTCGTCGCCGTGGATCGCACGGAAGCGCACGCCGGCGCGCGCCACCTTGGCCCGTTCCTGGCGGATGTTCTTGCGGTGCTTGTGGTCCATCGCGGCCAGGAAGCCGTCGAAGTCGCGCCAGCCGGCGTCGTTGTGCCAGTGGTACTGAACGTCCAGGCGCGCCAGCCAGGCCTCGTCGAACGCTTCGTCCTCGGCCTCCGTGTGGAAATTGACGTGCGCCGAGGACAGCCCCTGCGCCTGCACGTGCTCGCGCGCGCAGGCCAGCAGCCGCGTGCGCAGCGCCGGCTCGCGCGCCAGCAGACGCGGCCCGGTCACCGGCGAATAGGGCACGCCGCACAGCCATTTCGGGTAGTAGTCGAGCCCGTGCTGCGCATAGGCACGCGCCCAGGCGTGGTCGAACACGAACTCGCCGTGGGAGTTGTCCTTGCGATAGCCGGGCAGGGCGGCCACCAGTTCGTCGCCATCCCATATGGTCAGATGCTCCGGCGTCCAGCCCCAGTCCTGGCGCAGGCAGCCGGTCTGTTCCAGGCCGGAGAGGAAGGCGTGCCGCACGAACGGGTTGCAGCCATCGTGCAGGGCGTCCCAGGCGGCAGCTGGCACGTTGGAAAGGTTGTCGAGAGCACACAGTCGCAAAGCGCTTGTTCCAGCAGTCATCAGCCGGGTAGTGAGTAGCGGACTCGGCCTTCTTCCAGTGAAATCGCCTTACGCCTGACCAGTTCGGTAATGATCCGGGTAGCGGCCTGTTCGTCCAACTTGTTGCCGAACCAATTGGTCACGGTTGCACGTAGCGTACGCTCCTTCTGCGGTCTATTTTTGGGCATGCCCTTCAATTTTTCGACCACAGCGTCTACCTGTTCGTCGCGTGGCGCTTCGGTCAAGGCTCGCAGAACAGGAATGGCATCTAGCGTCGCACTGCGTCGCGCCCCGATCCCCTGGGATTTAAGGTGCGTGATCAGGGGATCGAACCCTGTGTCCTTGCTGATGATGTGAAAGAAAACATCATCCTTGTGCTCACAAGCGAGCCGTCCAATGTAGTAGGCGATATGGAAGTCCAAGGCATTGGGCCCGCTTGCCGACATTCGGATGTAATGCGCACGCTCGCCAAGCTTCTGCATGGCAGTGACAAGGTCGACCGGAAGCTTGGTTTGATTGATCCCCAGGAAAACAATGACCCGGAAATATTCCTGCACCAACAGCGCCAGGTTCTTCGGCTGTACGTTCTCGTAGTCGATCAGAACATAATTGGTGCGCATTGGAGGTACGCTTCGTGGCAAGTGTTGCAAGCATGCCACGAAGCCAGTCCCGCGCTCAGCCCTTGCCGTCCAGATACCGCTCCGCGTCCAGCGCGGCCATGCAGCCGAAGCCGGCCGAGGTGATGGCCTGGCGGTAGTGCTGGTCGGCCACGTCGCCGGCGGCGAATACGCCTTCGAGCGAGGTCTGGGTGGCGTTGCCGTCCAGGCCGGAACGGATCTGCAGGTAGCCGTTGCTCATTTCCAGCTGGCCTGCGAACAGGCCGGTGTTGGGGGTATGGCCGATCGCCACGAAGAAGCCGTGCACGTCGATCTGCCTGGGCTGGCCGTCGAGGGTGGACTTCAGGCGCAGGCCGGTGACGCCTGCCTCGTCGCCGAGCACCTCGTCGACCACGTGGTGCCAGACCGGTTCGATCCTGCCTTCGGCGATCCTGGCCTGCAGCTTGTCCTGCATGATCTTCTCCGCGCGCAGGCTGTCGCGGCGGTGCACCAGATAGACCTTGCGGGCGATGTTGGACAGGTACAGCGCCTCCTCGACCGCGGTATTGCCGCCGCCGACCACTGCCACGTCCTGGTCGCGGTAGAAGAAACCGTCGCAGGTGGCGCAGGCCGACACACCGCGGCCCTTGAAGGCCTCCTCCGATGCCAGCCCGAGGTAGCGGGCGCTGGCGCCGGTGGCGATGATCAGGGCGTCGCAGGTGTACTCGTGGCTGTCGCCGGACAGCTTGAACGGCCGCTGCGACAGGTCGGCGGTGTGGATGTGGTCGAAGATCACCTCGGTCTCGAAGCGCTCGGCGTGGGCCTGCATGCGCGCCATCAGGTCCGGGCCGGTCAGGCCGTGGGCGTCGCCCGGCCAGTTGTCGACCTCGGTGGTGGTGGTCAGCTGGCCGCCCATCTGCAGGCCGGTGACCAGCACCGGCTTGAGGTTGGCGCGGGCGGCGTAGACCGCGGCGGTCCAGCCGGCCGGTCCGGAGCCCAGGATCAGCAGGCGGCAGTGCTTGGAAGTGCTCATGTATACTCGCGAAAGAGGGGAAAGGCCGGAAAACAGGCCGTTTCCGGCGGTTTCCGAGAGGCGTCATAGAGTGGCGGCTGGAGCCGGCGCGATCAAGGCGCGGCGATGGGATGCGGCGGTCCGCGGCGTGGCGCGGGCGCAGACCGCGCAGGGCCGGCCAGGGCAGGAGACGAAGGCGCCGCGCGATGACTGTAATCGCCCCTGGTTTTCGTTTAGCATCAATGACTAACGGAAAGGTCCTCAAGGTCAGGTAGAAGGTGGCGAAAGCGCTCCCGGAACGCGCGAAAGGCAAGGCGGCCAAGCAGGACAAGGCCGCCGGCCCGGCCGATCCGCGCCGGCAGCGGCTGTGGCGCGACCTGGCGTTGATCGTGATCGCGCCGGTGCTGCTGTATCTGCTGGCCTGCCTGTTCACCTATTCGCCGAAGGACCCGTCGTGGTCGCAGTCGGCCGGCATCACCTCCGAGGTGCACAACCTCGGCGGCCTGGCCGGCGCCTACCTCGCCGACCTGCTGCTGTACCTGACCGGCTACGTCGCCTTCCTGCTGCCGGTGATCCTCGGCGTGATCGCCTGGATCGCGCTGTTCGGCATGGACAAGGATGGCGACGGCGATGCCGACCTCGGCCCGGCCCTGCGCCTGGCCGGCATGGTCGGCTTGCTGGTGTCGGCCACCGGCCTGCTGCACGTGCGCGCCGTACCGGCCAACGATTTCTCGGCCGGGCCGGGCGGCATCCTCGGCCGGCTGGTGGGCAACTCCCTCAACACCCTGTTCGGCGCGCTCGGCGGCAACCTGTTCCTGCTGGCGCTGTTCCTGGCGTCGGTGACGCTGGCCACCGGGCTGTCGTGGTTCGGACTGATGGAGCGCATCGGCGGCTGGGTGCTGGCCGGGATCGAACTGCTCCGGCGCGGCTCCAAGCAGGCCGACCAGTGGCAGCAGGTGCGCGCCATGCGCGAGGAGCGCGAGGAAGTTCGCAAGACCGAGGCGGTCAGGCAGGCCAAACGCGAGCCGGTGAAGATCGAGGCGCCGGCCGCGCCGGTGGTGGAGAAGAGCGAGCGCGCCAAGCGCGAGACCCAGATTCCGCTGTTCCACGGCACCGGCGCCACCGCCGACGGCCTGCCGCCGCTGGCCCTGCTGGACGATCCCAAGCCGCAGGCCAAGGGCTATTCGGAACAGACCCTGGAGACCCTGTCGCGGCAGATCGAGTTCAAGCTCAAGGACTTCCGCATCGACGTGCAGGTGGTCGGCGCCTATCCGGGGCCGGTGATCACCCGCTTCGAACTGGAGCCGGCGCCGGGTGTGAAGGTCAGCCAGATCAGCTCGCTGGACAAGGACATCGCCCGCGGCCTGTCGGTCAAGGCGGTGCGCGTGGTCGACGTGATCCCGGGCAAGTCGGTGATCGGCCTGGAGATCCCCAACAGCAGCCGCGAGATGATCTACCTGTCCGAGCTGCTGCGTTCCAAGGAGTACGACCGCTCGGCCAGCGCGCTGACCCTGGCGCTGGGCAAGGGCATCGCCGGCCAGCCGACCGTGGCCGACCTGGCGCGCATGCCGCATCTGCTGGTGGCCGGCACCACCGGCTCGGGCAAGTCGGTGGCGGTCAACGCGATGGTGCTGAGCCTGCTCTACAAGGCCACGCCCAAGGACCTGCGGATGCTGATGATCGACCCGAAGATGCTCGAACTGAGCGTCTACGAGGGCATCCCGCACCTGCTGGCGCCGGTGGTCACCGACATGAAGGAGGCTGCCAACGGCCTGCGCTGGTGCGTGGCCGAGATGGAGCGCCGCTACAAGCTGATGAGCGCGGTGGGCGTGCGCAACCTGGCCGGCTTCAACAAGAAGGTCAAGGACGCGCAGGAGGCCGGCCAGCCGCTGCTGGACCCGCTGTTCAAGCCGAACCCGGAGCTTGGCGAGACTCCGCGCGAGCTGGAGACGCTGCCGTTCATCGTCATCTTCATCGACGAATTCGCCGACATGATGATGATCGTCGGCAAGAAGGTCGAGGAACTGATCGCGCGGCTGGCGCAGAAGGCGCGCGCGGCCGGCATCCACCTGATCCTGGCCACCCAGCGCCCTTCGGTGGACGTGATCACCGGCCTGATCAAGGCCAACATCCCGACCCGCATCGCCTTCCAGGTCAGTTCCAAGATCGACTCGCGCACGATCCTGGACCAGTCCGGCGCCGAGACCCTGCTCGGCCACGGCGACATGCTCTACCTGCCGCCGGGCACGGCCATGCCCGACCGCGTGCACGGCGCCTTCGTCAGCGACGAGGAGGTCCACCGCGTGGTCGAGCACCTCAAGGCCAGCGGCCCGGTGGACTACATCGAAGGCGTGCTGGAGGAAGTGCAGGTGATGGGCGACGGCGTGGTGGTCGGCGCCACCGGCCTGCCCGAGAACGCCGCCAGCGACGACCCGGAGTCCGACCCGCTCTACGACCAGGCCGTGCAGATCGTCACCGAAACCCGCCGCGCCTCGATCTCCGGCGTGCAGCGGCGGCTGAAGATCGGCTACAACCGCGCCGCGCGGCTGGTCGAGGCGATGGAGGCGGCCGGCGTGGTCAGCGCGCCCGAGCACAACGGCGACCGCAGCGTACTGGCGCCGCCGCCGCGCTGAGCTTCAAAGTGCCCGCCACGCGCTGAGGCGGCGCTTCCCGCTAGAGCGGCTGGGTCGTCGCGACGAAGCGCGGGCCGAGTTCGAGCGCGCCCGCCGGCCTGCCCGCAACGCCTGCGAACGCGCGCAGAGGCAGGCGCGGGCGCCGCCCTCTCGCTCATTCAGTCCGGCCTTGGCACACTGCCGCCCCTCCCAGCCCGCCCCAGGAACCGCCCCGATGATCCGCATGCTGCGCTGTGCGCTGCTGGCCACGACCCTGTTGGCCGCCTCCGCCCACGCCGGCGCCCGCGCCGACCTGGCCGCCTTCGCCGGCGGTCTGAAGGGGCTGGACGGCGAGTTCACCCAGAAGGTCTACACCCGCAACGGCCAGGTGAAGGAAACCAGCAGCGGCCGGGTCGCGCTGTCGGTGCCGCGGCTGTTCCGCTGGGAATACCGCAAGCCCTACCAGCAGCTGATCGTGGCCGACGGCGCCAAGGTGTGGATCTACGAGCCGGACCTGGAGCAGGTGACCGTGCGCGCGCAGGGCGCCGAGGAGCAGAACAGCCCGCTGGCCGCGCTGCTCGACCCGGCCGGCCTGGACAAGCGCTTCGACGTGTCCGAGGGCCCGGACGAAGCCGGCATCGCGTGGATGACGCTGACCCCCAAGCGCGGCCAGGACGCCAGCTTCGAGGTGGCGCGGCTGGGCTTCGCGGCCGGCCAGCTGGCGCGGATGGAGGTCACCGACGGCGCCGGCCAGCGCACCGAGCTGGAGTTCAGCGGCTGGAAGCGCAACCCGGCCTTCGCCGGCGGCGCCTTCAAGTACGCGCCGCCGGCCGGGGTGGACGTGGTCGGCGACGGCCAGTGAGGGCAGGGCGGGGCAGGCGACACTAGAATGATTGGGTGGCTCGCTCCCGTACTCCTCCGCTTCCCGCCGACGATCTGCTGAGCGTCGATCGCAGCGCCCTGCAGCCGTTGGCCGAGCGCATGCGCCCGCGCACGCTCGACGACATGGTCGGCCAGCAGCGCCTGCTGGCGCCGGGCAGCGCGCTGCGGCGCGCGGTCGAATCCGGGCACGTGCACTCGATGATCCTGTGGGGGCCGCCGGGTTGCGGCAAGACCACCCTGGCGCTGTTGCTGGCGCGCTACGCCGACGCCGAGTTCCGCGCCGTCTCGGCGGTGCTGTCCGGCCTGCCGGAGGTGCGCCAGGTGCTGGCCGAGGCGGCGCAGCGCTTCGCCGAGGGGCGGCGCACGGTGCTGTTCGTCGACGAGGTGCACCGCTTCAACAAGGCCCAGCAGGACGCCTTCCTGCCGCACATCGAGCGCGGCACCATCCTCTTCGTCGGCGCGACCACCGAGAACCCCTCGTTCGAACTGAACTCGGCGCTGCTCTCGCGCTGCCGCGTGCACGTGATGGAAGCGGTATCCCCGGCCGACATCGCGCTCGCCCTGCGGCGCGCGCTGGAGGACGGCGAGCGTGGCCTGGGAGGGCAGGGCGTGGCGGTCTCCGAGCAGGCCCTGAGCGAGATCGCCAGCGCCGCCGACGGCGACGTGCGCCGCGCCCTGACCCTGCTGGAGATCGCCGCCGAGCTGGCGCAGGGCGAGGGCGGTCAGGTCACGCCGGCCACCCTGGCGCAGGTGCTGGCCGACCGCACCCGCCGCTTCGACAAGGGCGGTGAGCAGTTCTACGACCAGATCTCGGCCCTGCACAAGTGCGTGCGCAGTTCCAACCCGGACGCGGCGCTGTACTGGCTGGTGCGCATGCTCGACGGCGGCTGCGACCGCAGCTACCTGGCGCGCCGGCTCACCCGCATGGCGATCGAGGACATCGGCCTGGCCGATCCGCGCGCGCAGCAGATGGCGCTGGAAGCCTGGGACATCTACGAGCGTCTGGGCACGCCGGAGGGCGAACTGGCGCTGGCCCAGCTGGTGCTGTACCTGGCCGCCACCGCCAAGTCCAACGCCGGCTACGCGGCCTACAACCGGGCGCGCGAGGAAGTGGCGCGCAGCGGCACCCAGGAAGTGCCGCTGCACCTGCGCAACGCGCCGACCCGGCTGATGAAGAATCTCGGCTACGGCGCCGACTACCAGTACGACCACGACGTCGAGGGCGGCATCGCCCTGGACCAGACCGGTTTTCCCGATGCGCTCGGCGAGCAGGTGCTGTACGAGCCGGTGCCACGCGGGCTGGAGCTCAAGCTCAAGGAGAAACTGGACCGGCTGCGCCAGGCCAAGGCGCGGGCCCGGGCTGGCAGAGAGGGCGAAGCGTCCGCATAATTGCGCGCCAGGGAAGTCCAGGATCCGCCGTCGTCCCACACGATCCGGCGGCTCCTTCCGCAACCGGCGGGGCAGGGCATGTCCAGGACTTTTCTCAAAGGAGATGGCATTCCTCCTTGAACCGCCGCACGCGTGCGGCTGATGATGCCTGCGCCCTGGCCGGACGGCCGCGCAGGCGTGCGCGATCGTCCGGGTCGATCCACCCCAAGAGGACCGCGCCGTGTGGAAACCCGTCGTCGCCATCGCCATCGGCTCCATCCTCGGAGGCCTGTTGCGCTGGTTCCTCGGCCTGCGCCTGAACGCCCTGTTCGCCGCCGTGCCGCCGGGCACGCTGGTGGCCAACATGATCGCCGGCTACGTGATCGGCTTGGCCATCGCCTTCTTCGCCCAGGCCCCGCAGCTCTCGCCGGAATGGCGCCTGCTGGTGATCACCGGCTTCTGCGGCGGCCTGTCCACCTTTTCCACGTTCTCGGCGGAAGTCACCGGCCTGCTGCAGCGCGGGCAGGTGAGCTGGGCGCTAGGCGCGATCGCCATCCACGTCGCCGGCTCGGTGCTGATGACCTTCGCCGGCATCGCCACGGTGGCGTGGATCAAATCCTGAGCGGAGATCGATGATCGGCCACGACCACAAGGTTTGGTTTGCAGCGAGGCAGCTCATCGGACGCCGATCCCATGACGGGTTCCCAATCGGGAAAGCTCCGGCCGTGCAGATCGTAGAGTATCTGGTTTACTCGGTAGCTTTGCATCGAGAGTCATCGAACCAGAACCGCTTTGCTTGGTGATCGTAGATCAGGCGCTGTCCCATCATAGCGTTGATGCCCAGGATCATCGCTGGCCCCTCGCCAAACCCAAAACTTCTGAACACCGGCAAATCGGTCACTCGAACGGTAAGACGGTTCACGCTGCGACCTGCAAACGACACCTCTTTGACCGTGCCTTCGCGCGTTTCCTCCGCCTTTGATGCCGCGCCATAAAGCGTCTCACCGGGGCGGAAGGACGGGCCATCGACATCGAGATGAGCGGCGCGCGCGAACGCCGTGTTGATCTGTGTCCCGCGCGAGCCTGTGTCGAGTACGGCGATCCCCGCCGCGCCGTTGACAGTGACAGGTAGCGTCAGCTGCGTTCCGTCGATGACAGTCCCGCCCTGGATCATCACCGCGTCTTTCGTAAGGATGCGGCGCATCAATACGGGTTTCGGCAGCAGCGTGACCGCCCTGCACGGAAAGTCGAAGATCGCGATCGCGCCGTCCATCAGATCGTTGCCCGTCACCCCGGCGACGATCTCGGCATCCTTGCGATCCGGCAGGCCGGTGACGTCGACGTTGCGGATCGTGCGACCGTCGACGGCAACGCTATCAAGACGGTAGGTCGACATCATCGACGCGCCGGTCATGCCTTCCACGCTGATCGGCACGCCCGGTTTCAAACCCTGTTGTTTGGCGAACCATTCATAGACATACGATCCGTCCGCACCGGTATCGAGGATGAAGGGAACAGTCCCTTTGCCGTTGACGAACGCCGGCACGGCCAGATGGCCGTTCCCGGCCGGGGTCAGCGGGACGGATGATCCGGCATGGGTACTGAGCAGTAGACACGAGGCTGCAATCGCCGAAATCGGACGCATGGGCTTCTCCATGAAGTTGAGAGTAGCGTGTCGCTCGCTGCGGGTATCGCTCCGCCGTCTGCTTCGCCATGATGCCGCGTCATACTGCCTCCAATGGGGTATGTACCGACCCCTACTTGCGGAACACGTAGTGGGCGACCATCCACTCGCTGCCGTTGGCGAAGCCGAACAGCCCCGCGCAGGACATCCAGAACAACCGCAGGCGCTGGTACCACACCCCGGCGTCGTGCACGCCGTAGGTCTGGCGCAGCACGGCCATCACTTTCTCGCGGTTGCGCTCGAGGTTGGCCAGCCAGGCGTTGGCGGTCTTCTCGTAATGGGTGCCTGGCAACAGCCAGCGCTCCTGCACCTGCAGGTGGTCCTGCAGGGCCATCAGCGTATCGGCCGAGGGCATGACCCCGCCGGTGAAGAAGTGCCGGCCCATCCACTGGTCCACGCCCTGGCCCTCGAACAGGTACAGCAGCTCGCGGTGGCAGAACAGCTGCACGAACAGCTTGCCGGCGGGCGCGAGCCAGCCGGCGATGCGCGACATCACCTGCCGGTAATTGCCCATGTGCTCGAACATCTCCACCGCCAGCACGCGGTCGAAGGCACCTTCGGCCAGCGCCATCCGACGGATGTCTCCGTGCACCACCAGTACGTTGAACAGGGCCCGTTCGCGGCAGCGCTCCTCGATGTACTGCTTGTGCAGGCGCGAGGTACACACCGCGGTGATCTTCGCCTGCGGGTAGCGCTCGGCCATCCACAGCGTCAGCGAGCCCCAGCCGCAGCCCAGGTCGAGGATGCTCAGGCCGTCGTGGAGCTCGGCGCGTTCGCAGTACAGCCGCAGCGTCTTCTCCTCGGCCTGGGTCAGGTCGCGGGTGATGTCGTCCCAGCAACATGCGGTGTACTTGAGGTGCTTGCCCAGGCACAGGCGGAAGAATTCCTGCGGCAGTTCCTGCTGCGAACGCCCGCCGCCGGCGATTGGCTGCACGGCCGCGGTGTCCGAGCGCAGGCCCTCCAGCCAGGCCTGCTGGCGGGCGAACACTGCCTCGGCGCCGCCCTTGCGCTCGTCCCTCAGGCGTTGCGCGCACATGCGGCGGATGGTCAGACGCAACAGCGGGTCGGGCAACTTGCCGGATTCGGCCAGACGGGTGGCCAGACTACTCTCCTTGGGCTCGCCTTCCTCGGCGAAGGAACTCGTTCCACGCATGCAGGATCTCCATGGATGACGTTGGCGCCGGCCGTGGCAAGCCAGCGGCGAAAATATCAGCTGGAGCCGGCCAGGCCCAGCGCCGGGCCGTGTCCCATCGCCCGAAACTGACAGTGAATCACCCTTCGATGGCAAGGCAACTTCGTGGCCTTCCAGCTACCGGCAAGCGCTGACACACGACGGTCACAGCCACAAGCGGTTCCAGAGCCGAACGCGGGCAGGGCACGTGCAGTCGGCCCTGCATGGGGTGTGGCCCGCCTGCTCGCACTGCGATTCGTCAGCATGATCAAATCCACTTGCGCTACGGGCGTTGGAATAGAGATATTACATAAGATGCATTATGCGAAGTTGTTGATGCGGTCATTCCAGCCCCCTCAAGGGTTTGAGTGTCGTTGAGATTCCCGACCACGGCAATTCCTGCCGCGTCGGGCCGAAGAAAAAGCGGGTCGACAGGACGGGCGTGCCGCATGGCCGGCGCCATCGTCGGCGCGGGTCCCACCGCTGACCGCACAGCGGCGCATCCCTGCGCCGTCACCGCAGGGCCGGCGGCCCTGCACCCGCTCACGGCCGCCCCCCGTGGCATTGCTTGTACTTCCGGCCGCTGCCGCACGGGCAAGGCTCGTTTCGGCCGACCTTGGCGACCGGCAGCGCCGCATGGGCTTTGACCGGCGCCGATGCGACCGGCTCGGCGCGCGCACGCGCCGGCCGTGCCGGCGCCGGCTTGGCGCTCAAGGCTTGCGCCTCAAGCGCCAGCGCCCGCGCCGGCACAACCCCCCGCTTGCGAACGTCGAGATAGTCGCGCACGGCCACGGCCACCAGCGCATTCAGCGAAATGCCCAGGTCCCCGGCGTAGGCCATCGCTTCGGCCTTGAGCGCGTCAGCGAGCCGCAGATTAAGCGTACTCACGGACGCCACCCCGGCGCGGTGCGCTCCAGCAGCGCCAGCAGGTGCCCACAGCGGACCCGCTCGGCCTCCAGGCCGGCAATCACCGACGTCGCCACCGCCGCCACATGCACGCCCTCCGACGTCCAATCGATCGCGCTGGCCTTGGCGATCAACTCCCGGCACGCCTCCTGCATCGCCTGTAGAGCCTTGATGTCGCCCACCCCCACTTGGCGACTCCCCCACATCCGCCGCCACTGCCTGCGCTCCCGGCGGCTCATGGGGCACCCCCGGTCACTGCCCCGACCTTTTGGCCCGTGTTACTACTCGGGCCCCACGGCACCCCCGCCCACCTTCCCACTATGGCCCCATCCTGGCCCCATTCTTGGGTGCTTTTCCTGGGGTAGGCCGGGGAAAACTGGTCAACTACCACACCAGCACACACGCCCGGAAACCCTTGCGGCGCAAGGCTTTGCTCGCCCACCGGTGCCGCTGGCGGGCATTCTGTATGCGTTGTTCCTGTATTGACAAGCCCAGGACCGCCGACCACCGCTGCCCGCGCCTGCGCAAGCTCGGCCAAGAGCCGTTCCCGCTCGGCTCGCAGTTCGCTCGCCAGGTGCGCCCGCCGGACCAGAAGCGACCACCAGGCACCATCCGTCGGCCCGATCTCGTGCCCCTCCGGCGTCACCAGCTTGCCGCGGCGGTTGATGCACCAGGCATGCCAGTCCGGGTGCACCAGGTCGCCCAGGCGGCAGACGCGCAGCAGCTTGAAAGCGGCGTATCCGACCCGCGCCCTGCCCGTCTCCCAGTGGCCCACAGTACGCAGCGACACCCCCAGCAAGTCGGCCGCCTGCACGCGCGTAAGCCCCGTCGAACGCCGCAGTTCTACGAAATCCTCCGGCGCAATCACGCTCCGACGCGGCACCTTGCCGCGCTTGCCCACCCTCCGGCCCCGTCTCACGCGGCCTTGAGATGCATTATGCGAAGTTTCGCAGGGTGACGCGGTGGGATGGATACCTTCGACCTCGACCGCCGCCCGCCGTGCTGGCCGGCCGGCCAGCCTTGCCCCAACACCTGCGCCCAGGCGCATGCCGACCAGCACCTGCGCAACCACGTCCACCTCACCGGACCTTGGGCCGGCTGGCGGCTGGCCGGACGAGATCTCATCGGCCCAGGCGGCGAACGCATCCCGGAACGCCGCTTGCGCGGGCTGCTATGGTCGACCGAAGCCCGCGACCTGCGAGACAGCGCACGCGCCCGCAACGCGGCACGCCGCGATGCCCGCCAACGTCAGCCCGTGAAGGTCGTCATCGTCGAACTTGCCGACTGGCACCAACGGGCCTTCGGAACCCGCGCCGGTTGACTCGCCGCGGCGGGGTTTTTTCATGCACCCTCGCCATACCCTAATGGCGTGCGGCTACCAACGCATGGACGGCGCGGCAAGCGAGTCGCCTCCCGCTTCGGTGCAATTGGCTTCAGCGCACCGGCAGTTCGATGAAGCTGGGTTGCTGAGGCGTGGTCCATACGCGCTGGGTGGCCTTGCGGTAGTCGCCGGGCTTGGCGAAGAAGATGTTCGGCACGAAGGTCTGCGGGTTGCGGTCGTACAGCGGGAACAGGCTGGACTGCACCTGCACCATGATCCGGTGTCCCTTCTGGAAGGTGTGGTTGGCGTTGGGCAGGTCGAAGCGGTACGCCAGCGGCTGGTCGACGGCCAGCGGCTTGGGGGTGTCGAAGCCTTCGCGGTAGCGGCCGCGGAAGATCGCCAGCGCCACCGGCAGTTCGTAGCCGGCCATCGCCGGCGTATCGGCATTCTCCTCAGGATAGACGTCGATCAGCTTGACCACCCAGTCGCTGTCGGTGCCGCTGGTGGAGGCCTGCAGGCGCACCTCGGGCACGCCGGCGATGCTCAGCGGTGCCTCCAGCGGCGGCGTGACGAATGTCAGCACGTCCGGGCGGCCGTCGACGAAGCGCTGGTCCTTGACCAGCCAGGTGGTCCACATGTCGCGATCGTTGAAGCTCACCGGCCGCGGCGCGAACGGCACCGGCTTGGCCGGGTCGGACACGTATTCGGCATAGTCGCCCTGCCCCGCTTTGGGCGCGTCGAAGGACAGCGTGCCGTCCGCGCCCAGGTACAGCGGCTTCGGTTTGGCCGGGCAGCCGCGTTCGCAGCTGCGCGGCCAGGCCTGCAGGCGGTCCCAGTGGTTCTCGCCGGTGTTGTAGATCAGCACCGGCGGGGTGTCGACCTTGGGCGCTCCGTCGACCAGGTACTGGTCGAAGAACGGCTTGAGCACCTCGCGGCGGAACTGCGCGGCGGTGTCGCCCTCGAACTGCAGCGCGCCCAGGTGGTCGCCCGAATAGTTGACCTGGCTGTGCCGCCACGGGCCCATCACCAGGTAGTTGCGGGTATTGCCGGCGTCGCGCGCCTCCATGGCCGCGTAGCTGTGGTTGGCGCCGTACATGTCTTCCTGGTCCCACAGGCCCTGCAGCCACATTGTCGGCACCTTCAGCGGCGTCTTCGCCATGACCTTGTCCAGCGCCTGCGCCTGCCAGAAAGCGTCGTAGGCCGGGTGCTCGCTCAGCTTGCGCCACCAGCTCAGCTGGTCGATGCCGTTCTGGCGGGCGAAGTCGCCGGCCGAGCCGGCCGCCAGCAGACGCGCGTAGTCGTCGCCGCCGCCCGGCAGGGTGGCGCCCTTGCCGCGCGCGGTGGTCTGGCCGAGGAAGTAGCCGAAGTTGACCTGGCGGAAGGCGCCGTCGTTGAACCAGTCGTCGCCCATCCAGCCGTCCACCATCGGGCTTTCCGGCGCGGCCACCTTCAGCGCCGGATGCGGGTTCACCAGCGCCATCACCACGGTGAAGCCCTCGTAGGACGAGCCGATCATGCCGACCTTGCCGTTGGACTCGGGGACGTTCTTCACCAGCCAGTCGATGGTGTCCCAGGCGTCGGTGGAATGGTCCACCGGGGTGGGATTGAGCGGCCCGCGCAGCGGCCGGGTCATCACGTAGTCGCCTTCCGAGCCGTACTTGCCGCGCACGTCCTGGAACACGCGGATGTAGCCGCCCTCGACGAACACGTCGTCGCCCTGCGGCAGCATGTCGCGCATGCGGGTGGACACGCTGCGCGCGGCGCGGCCGCTGGCGTCGTAGGGCGTGCGGGTGAGCAGGATCGGCGCGTGCCTGGCGCCCTTGGGCACGACGATGACCGTATGCAGCTTCACCCCGTCGCGCATCGGGATCATCACCTCGCGCTTGACGTAGTCGTTGGCCGCGGTCGGCGCGACGAACGGCTGGTCGCCGATGTCGGGCGTCATCGGCGCGGTCTGGGCGAAGGCGCTGGACAGGCAGGCGACGCAGGCGAGCGTAAGGACAAGCGAACGCAGGACGGACATGGGCAATGGGCTCCAAGATAACGGTCGAAGTCTAGGACGTGGCATCGATCCCTGAACAGGCCGCACCGCTCCTGCGCGCGTCCGGCACTGCCCCCGGAAGTTAATATCTTGTGATGAACCTCTCATTCCAGGTACGATCGCCGCCGCATCAAACCAAGTTAAGGAGGGCGATGGACGGACAACACCCGGTCCACGTCATTCCACAGCATCCCCCCAGGAAGCGTAGCCCCTGTCGTGACCAGGACTAACCTGCTGACCCTGGCGATCTGCGCCGGTCTTGCCACCGCCTTCATTCCGCTCGCCGCGCCGGCGCAAGCCGCGGCGGCGTCCGCCGCGCCGGCGCTGGAGCGGATCGTCGCGCTGCGCCAGGCCCGACGCTTCGACGAGGCCCTGACCCTGTGCGAACAGCGACTGGCAGCGAACCCGGACGACGCCGACGCCTACCGCCTGCACGCCTTGCTGCTGACCGACCTGGGCGATGACCAGCGCGCCGGGGCCTTGGCAGACGCACGGCCGGAACTGTTCGACGCCGAACAACGCGCCTACATCGAGGAAAACCGGTTGGCCGCGCAGGTCCGGCACAGCCTGGCCCTGGCCGAGGGCGATCCCGCCGCCCGGCCCGAGGCCGAACGGGCCGACGCCGCCTTCGCCGGCTATTTCGCCGCATTGCAGGCGCAGGGCCAACCCGCGCCGCTGCGCCTGCGCTACGACCGCCTGCTGCTGTGGAACCGGCTCGGCCGCCACGCCGACGTCGTCGCCGAATACGCCGCGCTGGCGGCCGAAGGCCACCCGGCCCCAGCCTACACCTGGAGCACGGTCGGCGATTCGCTGCTGGCGCTGCGCCGCCCGCGCGAAGCCGCGGTGGTGCTGGAACCGGCCACCGCCGCCGAACCGGACAACGCCCGCCTGCACGTGCAGCTGGCTTATGCCTGGCTGGAAAGCGAGCAGCCGGAACGGGCGCTGGAGCTGCTGCGGCGCTTCCAGGCCCGCTACCCGCCGTGGCGGCCGGGCGCGACCGGCACGGCGAACTGGAACCGCTACGACGCCGACACCACACTGGCCCGGCTGCAGGCCTACACCGAAAACCTGCCCGCCGCGCAGGCCACATTCGAGGCCATGGTCGCGCAGGCCCCGGACGATGCCGGCCTGCAGGCCGCGTTGGGCAGCGTGTACCAGATGCGCGGCTGGCCGCAGCGGGCACTGCAGCGCTACCGCGTTTCCTCCGGCCTGGACGCCAGCGGCATGGCCGCGCGGATCGGCCAGGTCTCGGCGCTGACTGCGTTGCGCCGCGAGGCCGAAGCGCGTCCGCTGCACGATGCCCTGCTGCGCGAAGACCCGCAGTCCACCGCGGTGCAACGCATGGACCGTGACTGGCGCCGCCATCAGGGCTGGCAGGGCCGCATCCACGCCGCCAGCGGCCGCAGCGACAGCGATGACTCGCCGCTGGGCAGCCGCGAAGCGACCTATGGCACGGAAATCCAGTCGCCGCTGCTGGCCGACCACTGGCGCCTGACCGCGGTGGCCGACGAACACTGGGCCGATTTCCGTGGCGAGCGCATCCGCTACCGCCGCCTCGGCGCGGGCTTTCTCTACAGCGACCACCGGCTGCTCGCCGGGGCCGGCGCATACCGCGTCGCCGACGGCATCGGCGTCGGCGCGGAAGCCTTCGTCGGCTGGCGCTTCAGCGACGCCTGGGACGCGCAGCTGACCGTGCGCGACAAGGACCCGGAAGCCTCGCTGCAGGCGCGCGCGGCCGGCATCGGCGCCGACAGCGCGTCCCTGGCGGTCGGCTTCGCGCCGGATGAACGCAACGCCTGGCGTTTCCGCGCAAGCCGCATGCGCTACCAGGACGGCAACGTCCGCAGCGCGCTTTCGGCCTGGGGCAGCCATCGCTTCGTCAGCGGTCCGAACCTGCTGCTCGACGCGGTGGGTGGCGCCTACACCAGCCGCGGCAGCCGCGACGATGTGCCGTACTTCAACCCCTCGCGCGACGCTTCGCTGGAACTGGGCCTGCGTGCCGACCATCTGCTGTGGCGGCATTACGACCACCAGCTGCGCCAGCGCCTGACCGTATCCGCCGTCAATTACCGGCAGCAAGGCTACGACGACGCCTGGATTCCCGTGCTGCATTACGAACACGAATGGCGGCTGGGTGCGGGCCGCAGCCTGACTTACGGCATAGACTGGTCGCGGCCGGTCTACGATGGCCAGCGCGAACGCCACTTCGGCTTCAGCGCCGCCTACCGCTGGGGCGACTGAACATGGGCCCGTCGCGCAACACTTGCCCCCTGCCCTTGCGTTGCGTCGCCGACGGACCATGGCCGGCACCGGCCATTCCCGCAGCGAGTTGAGGTGGTGGAATATGGAAGGTCTACTGCATGCGCTGTTCGAATTCGCGTTCTACTACCCGCTAGTGATGTCATTCTTTTGGATATCCGGCGGGCTGTACTACTACCTGCGGCGCGAGCGCAGCGAGCACGCATTCGACGACCCGCCGGCCATGCCCGCGTATCCGCCGGTCAGCATCCTGATCCCCTGCCACAACGAGGGTGACAACGTCGACGAAACCCTCGGTGCGGCGCTGGCGCAGCGCTATCCCGACTTCGAGGTCGTGGCGATCAACGACGGCAGCCGCGACGACACCGCCGACAAGCTGGAGCAGTTGGCCGCGCTGCATCCGCGCCTGCGGGTGATCCACCTGGACCGCAACCTGGGCAAGGCCAACGCCCTGCGCATGGGCGCGCTGGCCGCGCGCGGCGAATACCTGGTGTGCATCGACGGCGACGCGCTGCTGGAAGCGCATGCGGCGCACTGGCTGGTCTGGCACCTGACTTCGGGGCCGCGGGTCGGCGCGGTGACCGGCAACCCGCGCATCCGCAACCGTTCCACCATGCTCGGCCGCCTGCAGGTGGGCGAGTTCTCCTCGATCATCGGCATGATCAAGCGCGCCCAGCGCGTATACGGCCGCATCTTCACCGTGTCCGGCGTCATCAGCGCCTTCCGCCGTACCGCCCTGCACCGGATCGGCTACTGGGCCGACGACATGATCACCGAGGACATCGACATCAGCTGGCGCCTGCAACTGGACCACTGGGACATCCGCTACGAGCCCAACGCGCTGTGCTTCATCCTGATGCCGGAGACGCTGAAGGGCCTGTGGCGGCAGCGCCTGCGCTGGGCCCAGGGCGGCGCGGAAGCCCTGCTGCGCCACAGCGGCGAAATGTTTTCCTGGCGCAAGCGGCGCATGTGGGGCGTGTGGCTGGAATACCTGCTCAGCGTGGCCTGGGCGTATCTGATGGCCGCGATCATGCTGCTGTGGCTGCTGGGGTTGTTGCTGCCGTTGCCGCCGGGTCTGCGGGTGGACAGCATCCTGCCGCGCTGGCACGGCATGGTCCTGGCGCTGATCTGCCTGCTGCAGTTCGCGGTCAGCCTGGTCATCGAGCGCCGCTACGAAACCCGCCTGTGGGGCAATTATTTCTGGATGATCTGGTACCCGCTGGCCTACTGGCTCATCAGCCTGTGCACCACGGTCGTCGCCTTGCCGCAGACCTTGCTGCGGCGCAAGCGCAGGCGCGCGGTGTGGACCAGTCCCGACCGGGGCCTGCGATGAAAGGCTATGAGCACCTCATCATCCACAAGCCGCGCAGCCAGCCTCGCGTGTGGCGCTTGACCTGGCGGCTGGTGACGGTCGCGTTCTGGGCGCTGTATTTCTATCTGCTGCAACCGCTGGCCACACTGCTGCTGTGGCTGCTGGGTCTGCGCTCGGCCGTTGTAGAACTCTACGAGCCCCACAACGGCCCGGATTTCTTCCTGCTGTATGCGCTGCCGGCCATCACGGTCCTGTGCTGGCTGCTGGTCATCGTCTGGGCCGAATACAACCGCCTGCGCTTTCGGGGGCTCGATCGCCGCCGGCCATCGCAAAACGTTTCCCTGCCGCAGGTCGCCGCCGCGTTGCAGGCACCGGAGGAACTGGCCGAACGCCTGGCCACAACCCGCGTCGCGGTGCTGCACATGGACGAAAACGCCCGGCCGATCGGCCTGACCGAACGCGTCTTGCCGCCACCGCGCTGACCAGAGCCCAAGAGCATCAGGGGTGCCGCACCTGCCCCTCGCCGCGCACCACGAAGCGTTCGACCGTCAGTGCCTCCAGCCCCATCGGCCCGTAGGCGTGCAGGCGGGTGGTCGAGATGCCGATTTCGGCGCCCAGGCCCAGTTCGCCGCCGTCGCTGAAGCGCGAGGACGCATTGACCATCACCACCGCCGAGCGCAGGGCGTGCACGAAGGCCTCGGCATGCGCCGCATCGCCGGTGGCGATGACCTCGGTATGGTCCGAGCCGTAGCGCCGGACATGGGCGATCGCCTCGTCCAGCGAATCGACCACCTTGACCGCGATCACCAGGTCGAGGAACTCGGCGGCGTAGTCGTCCTCGCTGGCGGGCACCGCATCGGGCGCCAGCGCGCGGGTGGCGGCATCGCCGCGGATCTCGACCCCATGCGCCTGCAAAGCCCGAGCCGCCGCCGGCAGGAAGCGCCCGGCGATGTCCCGGTGCACCAGCAGGGTCTCCAGCGCATTGCAGACCGAGGGCCGCGCGACCTTGCCGTCCACCAGCAGGCGCACGGCCAACTCCACGTCGGCCGAGTCGTCCACGTACAGGTGGCACACGCCCTTGTAGTGCTTGATCACCGGCACCCGCGCGTGCTCGGCGACGAAGCGGATCAGGCCCTCGCCGCCGCGCGGGATGGCCAGGTCGACGATGTCGTTGAGCTGCAGCAGCTCGAGCATGGTCTCGCGGCTCAGGTCGGTGACCAGGGTCAGCGCGGCGGCGCCGATGCCGGCGGCGGCCAGCGCCCGCTGCAGCGCCGTGGCGATCGCGATGTTGGAATGGATCGCCTCCGAGCCTCCGCGCAGGATCACGCCGTTGCCGGCCTTGATGCACAGCGCCGCGGCGTCGGCGGTGACGTTCGGGCGCGCTTCGTAGATCATCGCGATCACACCCAGCGGCACCCGCACCTTCTGCACCCGAATGCCGTTGGGACGCAGGTCGTCGCGGGTGACCTGGCCGACCGGGTCCGGCAGCGCGGCCACCTCGCGCAGCGCGGCGGCGATGCCGGCGACGCGTTCGGAGTTCAGGGTCAGGCGGTCGAGCATGGCGCTGCCGGTGCCCTTGGCCCTGGCCGCCTCGAGGTCGCGCGCGTTGGCGGCGAGGATCGCCGCCGCGTCGGCTTCCAGCGCCGCCGCCATCGCCTCCAGCAGGGCGTCCTTGTCGGCGGTGGACAGCTGGGCGAGCGCCTGCGAGGCCTCGCGGCACTGCAGGGCGAGTTGCTTGATGTCGTCGGTCATAGCAGTACCAGGTCGTCGCGGTGGATCACGTTGCCGCCGTAGTTGTAGCCGAGGACGGCCTCGATGTCGCGCGAGTGGCGGCGGGCGATGCGGCGCACGTCCACGGCCGAGTACTGGCTGATGCCGCGGGCGATGCGGTGCTCGCCGTCCTCGCCGCGGCAGACGATCTCGACCATGTCGCCGCGGCGGAACTCGCCCTCGGCGCCGGTCACCCCGCCCGGCAGCAGCGAGGCGCCCTTCTCCACCAGCGCCCGCGCCGCGCCGGGATCGACCGTGATCGCGCCCGGCTCGACCGGTGCGTGCCGCAGCCAGTACTTGCGCGCGGCGATGCGGCTGCGCGCAGCGTGGATGCGGGTGCCGCGCAGGCGGTCCTGGGCCAGCCCGCGCACCACCTCGGCGCTGCGGCCGTTGAACAGCACCGTCGGGATGCCGGCCGCGCCGGCCTTGGCCGCCGCCTCCAGCTTGGTGCGCATGCCGCCGGTGCCGGCGCTGCTGCCGGCGCCGCCGGCCATGGCCAGCACCTGCGGCGTGAGTTCGTCCACCTCATCCACCGGCCGCGCCTGCGGATCGCTGCGCGGGTTGGCGGTGTACAGGCCGTCGATGTCGGTGGCGATCAACAGCAGATCTGCGTCGACCAGGGCGGCGACGATCGCCGCCAGGTTGTCGTTGTCGCCGAGCTTGAGTTCGTCCACCGACACGGTGTCGTTCTCGTTGACCACCGGCAGCGAGCCCAGCGCCAGCAGCTCGGCCAGGGTGGCGCGCGCGTTGAGGTAGCGGCGGCGGTTGCGCAGGTCGTCGTGGGTCAGCAGCACCTGCGCCACCGGCCGTTCGAAGAAGCGCTGCCACAGCGCGATCAGCTGCGCCTGGCCGAGCGCGGCCAGCGCCTGGCGGGCGGCCATCGGCGCATCGGCCGCCGCGGCCCGGGGCAGGATCGCGCGGCCGGCGGCGACCGCGCCGGAGGAGACGATCACCACTTCCCTGCCCGCCTGCAGGCTGGCCGAGACGAATTGCGCCAGCCCCAGCGCGAAGCGCGGGCTCAGGCCGCCGCCGTCGGCCGCCAGCAGGCTGCTGCCGACCTTGAGCACGGCGCGCTTCCAGTTCGGCAGGGACTGTTCGGAAAAGGGGGAAGCGGCGCGTGCGTCGGTCATATGGGCTGGCTCAGCGGGCATCCCATTCGTATACGGTGATCTCGGAGGCGTCGCGCTGCGCGAGCGAATCGCGCGCGGCCAGCGCCTTCGCCTCCTCCAGGCTGGCGACGTTCTTCAGCAGGTAGGCGCCGCCGCTGCCGTCGCCGAAGCCGCCGCTCAGCTCCAGCCGGCCGGTCGCGCGCAGCTCGGCCAGGAAGGCACGGTGCGGCTCGGCCACCTCGGCCGGGAAATCCGGCTTGCGCATCGCCATCACCAGGTAGCGCTTCATGCCAGCGCCTGCCAGCGTGCGCGCAGCACGTCGAGCTGCAGATCCGCCGCCGCGCCGGGCGAGACGCGCGCGGCCAGGCTGGCTTCCGGCGTGCGTCCCTGGCCCGCACTGTCGGCCGCCGCCGCCGCGGCCTTGTAGGCCTCGCGGAACGGCACGCCGACAAGCGCGGCTTCGACCGCGACGTCGGTGGCGTACATGCCCGAATCGATCGCCGCGCGCAGCCTGTCCTCGCGCCATTCCAGGTTCGCCAGCAGCGCCGGCAGCAGTTCCAGCGCGGCCAGGCCGCGGTGGAAGCCGTGGAACAGCGCGCCCTTGCTGTTCTGCAGGTCGCGCTGGTAGCCGGACGGCAGCGACAGCAGCTGCTCGATCTCGGTGCTCGCGGCGGCGACGCTGGCGTGGGTGGCGCGCATCAGCTCGATCACGTCCGGATTGCGCTTGTTGGGCATGATCGAGCTGCCGGTGGTGTATTGCGCCGGCAGGGCGACGAAGCCGAATTCGGCGCTGGTGTAGAGCGACAGGTCCCAGGCCAGGCGGCGCAGGTCGAGGGTGGCGCTGCCGAGCGCCTCCAGCGCGGCCAGTTCGAACTTGCCGCGCGAGAGCTGGGCGTAGATCGGCGAGACCTGCATGCGCGCGAAGCCGAGCGCGGCGGTGGTGTGCCCGCGGTCGAGCCTGAGGTTGACGCCGTAGCCGGCGGCGGTGCCGAGCGGGTTGGCGTCGACCAGCCGCAGGGTGTCGGCGGCGCGCACCGCGTCGTCGATGAAGGCCTCGGCCCAGCCGGCCCACCACATGCCGGCCGAGGACACCACGGCACGCTGGATGTGGGTGTAGCCGGGGATCGGCAGGTCGCGCTCGGCGGCGGCGCGGTCGAGCGCGACCCGCGCGACCGCGCGGCTCAACTCGGCGACCCGCGCCAGTTTCTCCTTCAGCCACAGGCGGGTGGCGACCAGGATCTGGTCGTTGCGGCTGCGGCCGGTGTGGATCTTCTTGCCGACGTCGCCGAGGCGCTCGGTCAGACGGAACTCGATCGCCGAATGGCCGTCCTCGTAGCGCTCGTCGAGCACGAAGGCGCCACTGCGGTAGTCGTCGGCCAGCGCGTCCAGCTCGCGCAGCAGCCCGACCAGCTCGTCGGTGGAGAGAATGCCGATGTGCTGCAGGCCTTCGGCATGCGCCTTGCTGGCGGCGATGTCGTGCAGGAAGAACTCGCGGTCGAGCACCACGTCGTCGCCGGCCAGGAAGGCCTGGATCTGCGCGTCCACCGCGACGCCGGGTTTCTGCCAGAGCAAATCGCTCATGCCCTGCCCTCCACCGGAATCCCCGCCAGCTCGTCGAACCCCAGCGCCAGATTCAGATTCTGCATCGCCTGCGTGGCTGCGCCCTTGAGCAGGTTGTCCAGGGTCGACACGACCACCACCCGGCGGCCGTCGGCGGCCATCGCGAAGCCGCCGATCTGCACGCCGTGGCGGCCGACGATGCGGCTGACCCAGGGGGCGTCGTCGATCACCTCGACCAAGGGCTCGCCGGCGTAGCGCGCTTGGTACAGCGCCTCGATCGCCTCGCGCTTGCTCGGCTGCCGCAGCCACAGGTTGACGGTCAGGGTGATGCCGCGGAAGTGAGGCGCCACGTGCGGCATGAACTCCACCGGCACGCCCAGGTGGGTGGATGCCTCGCGCTCGTGCACGTGGCCGGTCAGCGCGTACGGCATCAGGTTGCCGGCCAGCAGTTCGGGATTGTTCTTGTCCGAGGGCGTGGTGCCGGCGCCGGAATAGCCGGAGACGCCGAAGCACTGCGGCGGCCCGGCCAGCTGGTCGAGCAAGGGCGCGATCGCCAGCTGCATCGCGGTGGCGTAGCAGCCGGGATTGCTGATCCGCTTCTGCCCGGCGTACTTGTCGCGCGTCAACTCCGGCAGGCCGTAGTACCAGCCCGGATCGAAACGGTAATCCGCCGACAGATCGACGATCACCGGCTCCTCCCGGGACCCGGCCCCCAACGCCTCCACATACGGCCCGGCCTTGCCGTTGGGCAGCGCCAGCACCACCGCGTCGGCACCCTTGCCGGCGACCGCGGCCGGGTCCAGGTTCTCGTAGCGCAACGGTCCGGCATAGGCGTCGCTGTGGTCGGCCACGGCCTGCCCGTCCAGTTCGCGCGAGGACACGAAGGCCAGCTCCAGCGACGGGTGGCCGGCGATCAGCCGGATCAGTTCCGCGCCGGTATGGCCGCGCGCGCCGACGATGCCGACGGTCTTGCTCTTGCTCATATGTGATTCCCGAAAGGACTGGTGGTGCCGGACTGCCAGGGGTCGCGGGTGGCCGTGCGCCAATGCTCAAGGCGCATGCGCAGCGCGCCGAGCACGTCGGCATGGCCGGGATCGCCGGCGAGGCTGGTCACCTCGCCCGGATCGACATGCAGGTCGTACAGCTCTTCGGCAGGGCGATGCAGGAACGCCTCGATGCTGCGCCCGCCCAGGCGCGCGCCCGGCGTGGACGCGATCGCCTGCCACGATGCCGACATCGCCACGTCGCTGGCAACCGCCACCTCCAGCGCCGGTTCGAGGTTGCGGAAATAGCTGTAGCGGCGATTGCGCAGGCTGCGCACCGGGTAGTACTGGTTGATCTCGTGGAAGCTGTGGGTGGCGAACACCTCGTCCCAGCCCTGGGGCTGCGGGTCGCCCAGGACCGGCAGCAGCGAACGTCCCGGCAGCGGCAGGTAGGCGTAGTCCGCCGGAGGCTCCACCCCGGTCCAATCCAATATGGTCGGGGTGATGTCGATCCAGCTCACCATCGCCGCATTGCGGCCGCCGCCACCGGGCATGCCCGGCGCACGCACGATCAGTGGCAGGTGGATGCCGTCGCCATAGAGGTTGTCCTTGGCTGCCGGGAACGGCCGGCCATTGTCGGACAGATAGATCACCAGGGTATCGTCGGCCGCGCCGCAACTCTCCAGCTCGGACAGCAGCAGGCCGATGCCGGCATCCATGCGGCTGACCGCCTGGTAGTACTGCGCCAGGTCGCGGCGCACGCCGGGCAGGTCCGGCAGGTGGGCCGGCACGGTGACGTCCTCTGGCGCGTACACCCGCGGCACGACCCCGGGCCAGGACCGGTCGTTGCCGAACGCGGTGGGGTCACCGGAACGGTGCGGATCGCTGTAGCCGATGGTCAGGAAGAACGGTCGCCCGCCCTGCGCGCGCATCCAGCCGCCTGCCGCGCGCGCCATGGCCGCCACGTCGCGGTCGCCGGGACGCTCGGGCAGCAGCCAGTCGCCCCAGGCAAGCAACTCCTCCGGCTTGACGTGCAGCTTGCCGACGATCGCGGTGGCATAACCTGCCTGCCCCAGCATCCACGGCAGCGTGCGCACGTTGGGCAGCAACGAGAAGTTGTGGACGTCGTGCGACAGCCCGTACATGCCGTTGGTATGCGAGTACAGCCCGGTATAGAGCGTCGAGCGGCTGGAACTGCACGAGGACACCGATGCATAGGCGTCGGTGAACAGCACGCCCTGGCGCGCCAGGGCGTCGAGCGCGGGCGTATCCACACCCACGCCCAGGCAGGACAGGTCCAGGCCATGGTCGTCGCCGATGACCAGCAGCACGTTGCGCCGCCTCCCTCCCTGCCGACGCAGCGCGGCACCCGCCTGCGCGCGCGTGCCGCTGCCGACCGCCAGGGTGGCGCCCATACCGGCCGAGATGAACGTCCTGCGGTTCACGCCCATCGCACTCCCTCCCCGCTCAAGCCTGCGCGCCATGCTGCCATGGTGCGCCTCCAGCCCCACGTCCGAGCAGGTGCCGTTTCACCGCCGGCCATTCGCTGTCCAGGATCGAGAACACCACCGTGTCGCGCACGCTGCCGTCGGCGTGGCGCCTGTGGTGGCGCAGCACGCCGTCCTGCTTGGCGCCCAGGCGCGCGATGGCCGCACGCGAGGCGTGGTTGAACCAGCTGGTCTCGAAGCCCACGGCGATGCAGCCCATGGCCTCGAAGGCATGCGCGAGCAGCAGCCGCTTGGCCTGCGTGTTCAGGCCGGTGCGCTGCGCCGAGGCGGCATACCAGGTGTAGCCGATGCTCAGCCGCGGCACCTCCGGCGCCAGCTCGTAGAACCGCGTGGTGCCGGCCACCCGGCCGGCCGCGTCGCGCACCACGAACGGCAGCTGCGTGCCCGCCTCGCGTGCGCGCAGCGCCGCGTCGACATAGGCCGGCATCGCCTCCGGCCGCGGCACGTTGGCGTACCACAGCTCCCACAACGCACCATCGGCGCAGGCCTGCGCCAGCTCGCCGGCATGGGCGGCCTGCAGCGGCTCGAGCAGCGCATGCCGGCCCTCGAGCCTGGGCACGTCGCGCCAGATGGCGGGGATCGCGCACATCACCGCGTCGCCTAGCCCACCAGGGTGGGTTCGTGCGCGGCGCAATGGGCCGCGGCGCGCTGGATGGCGTCGAAGCCGTCCAGCCCGTACCAGAACACCTTCCACTTCTCCTGCTTGTAGCAGCCGTCGGACTCGGCGTAGTAGAAGATGTTGACCTGGTTGTTGTGGCGCGAGCGCCAGAACAGCTGCGGGGTCTGCTCGCGCATCACGTTCCACACCGCCCGCCCCAGGCCTTCGCCCTGGGCGTCGTCGGACACCGCGAATTTGTCCAGGTAGATCATGCCCGCCGCTTCGGTCAGGATCACCGCGGCGCGGTAGCTCTCGCTGACGTAGGCACGCAGCAGCGGGGTCTTCTCGAAGTAGTCGTCCACCAGGGTGCGGCCGAAGCTGGACTCGATCAGCGTGCGCAGCCTGGGCAGGTCCAGTGCGCTCCAGGAGGTCGCGGTCAGCACTCGCTCGCCGCGCCGCACCAGGGTGCCCGAGCCCTTGTGGGTGAACAGTTCCTTGGCCAGGTCGGCCGGGCGGGTGATCGACACCGACGATTCCAGCGGCAGCTTGTCCAGCAGGTCCTTGATCTGCTCGATCTTGAGCTTCATGCCGCCGTGCAGCCACGGCTGCGCCAGCAGATGCTCGTACTCGCTGGACAGGTTGATCGAGTCGATCACCTTGCCGTTGCCGTCGAGCAGGCCGCCGGTACCGGTGAGGAACACGATCTTGTACGGCTGCAGCACGCGCACCAGCTCGTTGGCGGCGAAGTCGGCGTTGATGTTGAGGATCTGGCCGCCGGCGGTCTCGCCCAGGCTGGCGATCACCGGGATCGAGCCGGCCTGCAGACTGGCCTCGATCGGCGCCAGGTTGACCGCCCTGACCTCGCCGACCAGGCCATAGGTGGCCTGGTCAAGGTAGTCGGCCTCGAACACGCCGCCGGTGATCGAGGTGGCGCGCGCGCCGGCCTCCTGCAGCGCCTCGACCAGGCGCAGGTTGGACTGCATGAACACCTTGCGCACCACCGCCAGCGCTTCCGGCAGGGTCACCCGCAGGCCGTTGACGGTGCGCTTCTCGATCCCGGCCGCGGCCAGCTCGCCGTCCAGCTGCGGGCCGGCGCCATGCACCACGATCGGGGTCAGGCCGACGTCCTGCAGGAAGGTCAGCGAGGACACCAGGTCGTCCAGCTCGTCGCGCAGTACCGCGCCGCCGACCTTGACCACGGCGAAGCGCTTGGCGTCCAGCTGCGAGAAACGCTTGAGGTACTGGCTGATCTCCTTCGCGCTGGCCATGCTGGAGAGCAGGCGCACGATGGTCTGGCGGGTCTGGATGTCGTGGGCGTTCACGGTGTCTGCGGCAAGTGCGTGGAGGGAACGGCGGCTCAGCGCGCGCCGTTGACGATACGGTGGACCGACGCCGCGTAGCGCTGCAGCTGCTCCAGCGTCACGAACTCGTCGGCGGTGTGGGCCTGGGCGATGTCGCCCGGGCCGTACACGAAGGCGGTGTAGCCGCCAGTCGAGAACAGCGAGGCCTCGGTCCAGAAATCGACCGCGTTGCCGATCGGCAGGCCCAGTTCGTCGGCGACGTCGCGCGCGGCCAGCCGGCGTTCCTCGGCGCGGGCGATGTCGCCCGACGGCAGGCTCGGGCCGCGGAAGGTCTCCTCGAAGTGCGCCGCGACCGGCTCGGCGAGGCCGGCGAAGGTGGCCAGCAGCTGGTCCACGTCCATCGACGGCAGCGGCCGGAAGCCGAAGCGCAGCTCGGCGGTCGGCGCGATCATGTTGGCCTTGATCCCGCCGTCGATGCGGCCGATGTTGAAGCGCAGCCCAGTCAGCCCGCCAAAGCGCGCGTGCGCCAGCGACTCGACGTGATCGAGCGCGCGGTCACCCCAGCGCACCGCCTGGTGCAGCGCGCTGGTGGCCGCATCCTGCCTGCCGGAGGCGTGGCCGGCGCGGCCGGCGAACCGCATCAGCACCGAGCTGATGCCGCGGTGGGCCAGCACCGCCTCGCACTGGGTTGGTTCGGCGACGATGACCGCCTCGTACTTCGGGACCGGGGACCGGGGACCGGGGACCGGCGGATGTGCGGCCAGGAACGCGGCGATGCAGCGCGGATCGTTGGCCTCCTCGTCGGTGGAGAACAGGAACGCGGCATCGCCGTCGCCGGCATTGGCCGCGGCGACCAGCGCCGCCGCCGCGCCCTTGATGTCGCACACGCCCAGCCCGACCACGCGGTCGTCCAGGCGCCGCATCGCGTGCGGGTCGGCGCTCCATGCGGGCGAGTCCGGCACCGTGTCCAGGTGCACGTTGAACAGGTACTTCGGCGTGCCGCGCACCGCGTACAGGCTGATCGCGCCGGCGCCGTGGTCGATCACCTCGACCGCAAAGCCCGGCAGGTTCGCGCGCAGGTAGTCGAAGATGCCGCCCTGCGCGGTGATCGCGCGCGGCGGGTTGCGGGTGTCGAACGACACCAGCTTGTCCAGATGCGCGAGCGTGGTTTCGAGCAGGTCGGTCATGACGATGTGATCGGAGAAATCAGGCCGCTGGAGCGGTGCGGTAGAGATCGGCATGCTGGATTTCCAGCATCCGGTCCGGGCGGGCGAACGGCACGAAACCGAACTGCGTGTACAGGTCATGCGCATCCCAGGTGCCCAGCATGAATCGGCGCAGCCCCTGCAACTGCGGGTGCGCCATGACGGCCGCGATCAGCTGCTTGGAATAGCCGCGCCCGCGATGCTCGGGCAGCACGAACACGTCGGCCAGCCAGGCGAAGGTGGCGAAATCCGAGACCACCCGCGCGAACGCCACCTGCCCCGCACCCTCGACATAGCCGCCGAAGCACAGCGAACCGGCGATGGCCCGTTCCACCGTGTCCCTCGGGATGCCGGGGCTCCAGTAGGCCTCGGTCGATAGGAAACGGTGGACCAGGTCCACGTCCAGCGCGTGCTTGTCGGTGCTGATGCGAAGCTCGGTCATGGTCTTGTCGGCGGAAATGGAGAATCGGCTGGCGGGAATGGCGAACTCCGAAGCGATGCGCGCTTGCGATTCCCTATTCCCGACGCTTCAGCGGTTGACCTGCGCGTACAGCGTCGAGCTCATCCCGAACAGCTTGATGAAGCCCTCGGCCTCCTCCACGCCCCAGTCGGCCGACTGCGCGTAGGTGGCGCCCTTGGCGTTGAGGATGTGCGGGGACTTGACCGCCACCGCATCCACGCGGCCGCCGCGGGTCTCCAGGGTGACCTCGCCGCTGACCTTGGCCTGCGAGGACTTCAGGAACGCCTCCAGGTCGGCCTTGAGCGGATCGTGGAAGAAGCCTTCGTAGACCAGCTCGACCCACTTGCGCGCCACCTCCGGCTTGAAGCGGTTCTGCTGCTTGGTCAGCACCGCGTCCTCCAGCGCGCGGTGCGCGGCCAGCAGCGACACCAGGCCGGGCGCTTCGTACACGATGCGCCCCTTCAGGCCGATCACGGTGTCGCCGGTGTACACGCCGCGGCCGACCCCGTACTGGGCGAACAGCTTGTTGAGCCTGGCCAGGATCTGCGCGCCCGGCAACGGCTTGCCATCGAGCTCGACCGCCTCGCCCGCGACGAACTTCAGGGTCACGGTCAGCGCCTCGGCCGGCCACGCGCTGCGTGGCGCGCACCAGCCGCGCGCGCCTTCGCCCGGCGCTTCCCAGCGGTCGATCTCGCCGCCGGACATGGTCACGCCCAGCAGGTTCTCGTTGATGGTGTAGGCCTGCTGCTTGGCGCGCACGCCGAAACCGCGCTCCTCCAGGTACTTCTGCTCGTAGGCGCGGGTCTGGGTGTGTTCCTTCTGTATCTCGCGGATCGGCGCCACGATCCGGTAGTCGCCCTGCGCCTTCACCGCCAGGTCGAAGCGGACCTGATCGTTGCCCATGCCGGTGCAGCCGTGCGCGATGGCATTGGTGCCCAGCGCCTTGGCGCGCGCCAGCGCGGCATCGACGATCAGGTAGCGGTCGGACACCAGCAGCGGGTACTGGCCCTGGTAGGCCTCGCCGGCCCACACGAACGGCTTGACGAAGCCCTCCCAGATCGCCGGACCGCCATCGACGGTGACGTGGCTGGCCACGCCAAGCTCGGCGGCACGCTTCTCGATGAAATCGCGCTCCTCGGCATCCACGCCACCGGTGTCGGCGAACACGGTGTGCACCGCATAGCCCTGTTCCTGCAGGTATGGAACGCAGAAGCTGGTATCGAGGCCGCCGGAGAAGGCGAGGACGATGTCCTTGGAGGAGCCGGGACCCGGGACCCGGGACCCGGGTCCCGGAGAAGCATTGGATTGAGACATGAAGAAACTCCTGGGGGATGGATGTAGAGAGTTCGCAACGACGAAGAACGAGCCGTCTTACGGGACCCGGGTCCCGGGACCCGGGTCCCGGCTCTGCCCGATCAGCGCCGCCATCACCGCCTTCTGCACGTGCAGGCGGTTCTCGGCCTCGTCGATGGCGATGCACTGCGGCGAGTCCATCACCGCGTCGGTGGCCTTGACGTTGCGGCGCAGCGGCAGGCAGTGGCTGAACACGCCGTGGTTGGTCAGCGCCATCTTCGCCTCGTCGACGATGAAGTGCCTGTACTGGTCGCGGATCGGCTTCTCCGGCTCCCAGTTGCCGAAGTACGGCAGCGCGCCCCAACTCTTGGCGTAGACCACGTCGGCGCCACGGTAGGCGCTGTCGATGTCGTGGCTGATCTGGAACGAACCGCCGCTCTCGGCGACGTTCTGCTCGGCCCAGCCGAGATAGCGTTCGTCGAGCACGTATTCCGGGGTCGGGCACAGCAGGGTCACGTCCATGCCCATGCGCGTGGCGATGGTCAGCGCCGAGTTGGCCACCGCGGTGTTGAGCGGCTTGGGGTGGTAGGTCCAGGTCAGCACGTACTTCTTGCCGCGCAGGTCGGAACTGCCGAAGTGTTCCTGCAGGGCCAGCGCGTGCGCCAACTCCTGGCACGGATGGGTGATGGTCTCCATGTTGATCACCGGCACCGGCGAGTACTTGGCGAAGGACTTCAGCACGAGGTCCTGGCGGTCGCTGGCCCAGTCCTTGAACTTGGGGAACGCGCGCACGCCGATCAGGTCGGCATAGCGGCCCAGCACCCGGGCGACCTCGGCGATGTGCTCCTCGGTGTCGCCGTCCATCACCGTGCCCAGCTCGAACTCGATCGGCCAGGCGTCCTTGCCCGGCTGCAGCACCACCGCATGGCCGCCCAGGTGGAACGCGCCCAGCTCGAAGCTGGTGCGGGTGCGCATCGAGGGGTTGAAGAACACCAGCGCGATCGACTTGCCCTTCAGCTCGTCGCCGAGCTTGTTGCGCTTGAACAGCGCGGCCTGGGACAGCAGCGCGTCGATCTCCGCCCGGCTCCAGTCCTGGGTATTGAGGAAGTGCTTGAGCGGCATGGTCGGGTCCTTGGGTGTCGGCTTGGGAGAGGATGGCGGTTGCGAGTGAAACTTCGGCGTCGGAAAACGAAAAAACCCAGCCGGCGGGCTGGGTTTTTGGAATCGGCACGAGACGGCTTCCGGTTACCCAGCGCGATGGCAGGCGTCCGGTCGGCGCGCACGCGAGGTCATGCCGGAGGCCATCCGGGCGGCGCTGGCGTGCGGGAACGTGGCGGTCTTCATGGGGCGCGCATCCTCGCACGCGTGCCGCGCGCACGCAAGCGTTTCACTGTTCCGGCGGCGGCGCGCTGCCGGGCGGCGGCGGTCCGGGCACGTAGGGCATGACCGAGACGCGGATGCGCAGGCGGTTGCCGGGATCCTCGGTCAGCCGCGAACGGTACTTGACGCCCTTGTACATGTAGTCCACGTCGTAGGCGATCGGCCGGCGGAACTCGCGGTCCACCTGCACCATCCGGCAATTGCGCGGCAGCGGCGCCGGCTTGGCCTCCTTGGCCGCCTCCTTCTTGTCCTTGCCCTCGCCGAACAGGCTCTTGACCGAGTCGAACATGCGCGCGAAGCGGCCCTCCTCGTCCTCGTCGGCCGCCTTGTCGTCGTCGTCGGGCGGCGCAGGCGCGGGCTGGTCGCACTGCTGCTCCATGCGGCTGGCGCGCAGGGTCTGGTAGACCGGTTCGACGGCGAGCACCTGGGCGTAGTCCAGGCGCACGTTCTCGGCAGGGACCACGGTCTGCGCACCTGCGGCCATGGGCATGGCCAAGCCGGCCAGCAGGCAGATGCGCAAACAGGGGATCATGCGGGGGAACGGGAGACCGGCAGGAACACGCCACAGTGTAGGCAGCGCCTCCCGGCAAGGGCTGAATCGCCGCTGTCGGGGCAGGCTAGAATCTGCGGCCCTGCCCCACCCGCGCACCGATGAGCCTGCAGCTGTACAACACCCTGACCCGCACGGTCGAGCCGTTCCAGCCGCGCGACCGGCAGGCCGGCCCGACCATGTACGTGTGCGGACCCACCGTCTACAACTACGTCCACATCGGCAACGCGCGCGGGCCGGTGGTGTTCGGCGTGCTGGCCGCGCTGCTGCGCCGCCGCCACGGCAAGCTGCGCTACGCCCGCAACATCACCGACGTCGACGACAAGATCAACGCCGCCGCGCTCGAACAGGGCGTGCCGATCGCGGCGATCAGCGAGCGCTTCGCCGCCGCCTACCGCCAGGACATGGCCGCGCTCGGCATCAGCGGCGCGTTCGCCCCGGACATCGAGCCGGCGGCCACGGCCCATATCGCGCAGATCATCGCCATGATCGAGGCGCTGGTCGCCGGCGGCCACGCCTACGCCGCCCAGGGCCACGTGCTGTTCGCGGTGGCCAGCTTCGCGTGCTACGGGCGGCTCTCGCGCCGCGACCCGGAGGAGATGCTGGCCGGCGCGCGGGTGGAGGTGGCGCCGTACAAGCGCGATCCGGGCGATTTCGTGCTGTGGAAACCGTCCCCGCCCGAGCTGCCCGGCTGGGATTCGCCCTGGGGACGCGGCCGCCCCGGCTGGCACATCGAGTGCTCGGCCATGGCCGAAGCGCACCTGGGCGCCACCATCGACATCCATGCCGGCGGCGTGGACCTGCAGTTCCCGCACCACGAGAACGAGATCGCGCAGAGCGAGTGCGCGCACGGCGGCGCCACCTTTGCCCGCTTCTGGCTGCACAACGGCATGCTCAATTTCGGCGGCGCCAAGATGAGCAAGTCGCTGGGCAACATCGAGCGTGTGCACGATCTGCTGCAAAAGCACCCGCCCGAAGCGCTGCGCTATGCGCTGCTGTCGGCGCACTACCGGCAGCCGCTGGACTGGAACGACGCGCTGATCGAACAGAGCGTGCGCACGCTGGACCGGCTGTACGGCACCTTGCGCGACCTGGCCGGGGTGCAAGCGCAAGCCGCCATCCCGCAGGCGGTCGAGGACGCGCTCGACGACGACCTCAACACCCCGCAGGCGCTGGCCGAAGTCGCGCGCATCGCCGGCGAGGCGCGCAAGGCCGCCGGCGAGGCCGACAAGGCGCGGCTGAAGGGCGAGCTGCTCGGCGCCGGCCTGGCCCTGGGCTTGCTGCAGCAGGAGCCGGAGACCTGGTTCAAACGAACGAATCCAGCAACCGGTCGGTTGGGTTCTGGCTTGTCCATGAAGGGCTATGGAGAGGCCACCCGAGCGATTTCGGAAAACGAAATCGATGCGCTGATCGAACAACGATCTGCGGCAAAGAAGATGAAAAACTTCAGGCGTGCCGACGAAATTCGCGACCAACTCGCCGCCGAGGGCGTATTGCTGGAGGACACGCCGCAGGGGGTACGCTGGAAGCGTGCCTAGCCTTCTCCCTCCCCTTCGCACTGCGTGCGAAAGGGAGGGGCTCACCAGCCCTCGCCAGGCGCCATACGCCGCCCCCGAACTGCAGATGATCGACTCACTCTTCCCGCTCGAACCCAGCGCCGCCGAGGCCCAGCAGGCCATCCGCGACGAGTTCGCGTTCTTCTCCGACTGGTCCGAGCGCTACCAGTACCTGATCGACCTCGGCCGCAAGCTGCCGCCGCTGGCGCAGGAATACAGGACCGAGCAGCACCGCCTGCTCGGCTGCCAGTCGCTGGTGTGGATCGTACCCAGCGGCGACGCCCGGCGCTTGGACTTCGCTGCCGCCAGCGACTCGGCCATCGTCTCCGGCCTGATCTACCTGGCCTTGCGCGTCTATTCCGGCCGCCCGGCCGCGGAGATCCTGGCCACCGAGCCGGACTACATCGCCGCGATCGGCCTGGGCAAGCACCTCTCGCCGACCCGCAGCAACGGCCTGGCCGCACTGCTGGCCTTCATCCGGGACGCCGCGCGCGCAGCGCCTCCGGCATGAGCACGCCGGAGGCGACACCGGCAGGGGCAATGGCGCTGCTGCGCCAGCCGGCCTTCGCCTGCGTGCTGGCCTACCGGCTGGGGGCGATGCTGTCCTACCAGATCGTCGCGGTCACGGTCGGCTGGCACATCTACGAGATCACCCGCGACCCGTTCTCGCTGGGCCTGGTCGGGCTGGCCGAGATCGTGCCCTACTTCTTCATCGCCCCGTTCGCCGGCTACCTGGTCGACCACCTGCCGCGCCGCCGGCTGGGCATCGCGGCCTGCCTGGGGCTGGTGGCCACCGCGTCGATGCTGCTGGCGGTGGCCGGCGGCTGGCTGCCCTGGCGCGGCACCTGGCCGATCTATGCGGCGGTGGCGGTGACCGGCATGGTGCGCGCGTTCCTGGGGCCGATCTACAACGCCCTGTTCGCCCATGCCCTGCCGCGCACCAGCTATGCGCGCGGCGCCAGCATCGGCAGCGTGGCCATGCAGGCCGGCATGGTGGCCGGGCCGGCGCTGGGCGGCGCCCTGGTCGGCTGGGGCGGCTCGGCGCTGGGCTACGCGGCAGCCGCGGCGATCGCCGCCACGGCGATGGTCGGGCTGGCGCTGCTGCGGGTGCAGGAACTGCCGCTCAGCGGCGAACGCGTGCCGGTCCTACGCAGCATCGCCGAGGGCGTGCGCTTCGTGTTCTCGCACCAGATCATGCTCGGGGCGATGGCGCTGGACATGTTCTCGGTGCTACTGGGCGGGGCGGTATCGATGCTGCCGGCCTTCATCCACGACATCCTCCACCACGGCCCGGAGGGCCTGGGCATCCTGCGCGGCGCGCCGGCGCTGGGTTCGGTCCTGGTCGGCCTGTGGCTGGCCCGGCATCCGCTGCACAAGCACGCCGGCCGGGTCCTGCTGGGCGCGGTCGCCGCCTTCGGCCTGTGCACCATCGCCTTCGGCCTGTCCCGCCATTTCTGGCTGTCGGCGCTGATCCTGCTGGCCTACGGCATGTGCGACGGGGTGTCGGTGGTGGTGCGCCAGACCATCCTGCAGCTGGCCACGCCGGACAACATGCGCGGGCGGGTGTCCTCGATCAGCGGCATCTTCATCGGCTCGTCCAACGAACTGGGCGCGTTCTACGACGGCACCATGGCGCGCCTGCTCGGGCTGGTGCCGGCGGTGGTGCTGGGCGGCTGCGTGACCCTGCTGGTGGTGGCCGCCACCGCGTGGCGGGCCCCGAAGCTGCGCCGCCTGGACCTGAAGGACCTGCACTGAGCGCCAGGCCGTCGCCGTGAGGAAGCGGCACCGGCGCTGCCCGCACCGGCCTCACCACACCAGGTCGTCGGGCACCTGGTACTTCGGATCGGCGTAGGGATCGTCCGGCGCCGGCGCGGCGGGATCGACCTTGAGCGCGACCGCCGCCGGCAGGATCGCCTCGGCCTGCGCCAGCACCTCGGCGGCGACCAGCAGGTAGCGGCCGTTGAGCTGGACCACGCCCAGCTGCCCGGCGTTGAGCGCCTTGAGCTGGTCGGCGTTGACGTGCACGCGCTTGATCTTGTCGCCGTAGGGGAAGTGGCGGGCGATGTCGGCGGCCGGGTCGTTGAGCGTCCGCTCCTTGAGCAGTTCCTCCAGCTTCGCGCGCGCCTCACGGCGTTGGCGGGCCTGTTCCTGCTTGAGGCGCTCGGCCTCGATGCGCTCCTGCTTCTCCTTCTGCGCACGGATCGCCCAGGCCTTGGCCAGGTCCATCTCGCCGCCGCCCTGGCCGCCCGGCTTGTGCTGCGGCCGGCCCGGCGGCTTGCTCTGCGCGGGCTGGCCGGCGCCGTGCCGCGGCTTGCCGGATGCACGCGCATCGCGCCCCTGCCCTGGGCCGCCGCCCTTGCCGGGATGCGGCCGCTCGGGCTTGCGTTCGGGTTTGGGGGCCGGCTTGAAGCCCAGCCCGAGCAGTTGGTCGCGCAGGGAATCGCTCATGGGTGGTTCGGGAGAGGGGAATGGGGAACGGGGAGTCGTAACGGCAAGAGCCGCGTTTCCCTGAATCGATATCGTAAACAGCCGACGCAGCGAATCGCTTTACCCATTCCCCCTTCCCTGCTCCCCATTCCCAGCATCTTCAGTAATGCGGCGGCGGCGGTTCGTCGCCCGCATCGCCCTGCAGTTCGCCGCGGACCTTGCGCAGGTCGTCGAGCAGCTGGCGCAGCAGGTGGCCGTTGCGGCTGCTTTCCTGGCGCGCCTCGGCCAGCGCGGCGCTCAGTTCGCCCAGCGCCTGTTCCTGGAAGGCCAGGCGGGTCTCGATCTCGACCAGCCGCTCCTCCAGGCCCGGCTCGTCGGCTTCGCCGAACAGGTCAGTGCCCACGCAGCGAACGCCCCCGGCCGATGCCGTAATAGGCCAGCCCCGCCGCTTCCACCTCGGCCGGGTCGTACAGGTTGCGGCCGTCGAACACCGCCTTCTGCGCCAGCGCCTGCGCCAGCGCGGCGAAGTCCGGGCTGCGGAACTGCTTCCACTCGGTGACCACCACCAGCGCGTCGGCGCCCTGCAGCGCCGCCTGCGCGGTGCCGCACAGCTGCAGGTCCTCGCGCATCCCGAAGATGCGCTCGGCCTCCTCCATCGCTTCCGGGTCGTAGGCCTGCACGCGCGCACCGGCGTCCCACAACTGCGCCAGCAGGCGCCGGCTGGAGGCCTCGCGCATGTCGTCGGTATTGGGCTTGAACGCCAGCCCCCACACCGCGAAGGTGCGCCCGGCCAGCTCGTTGTCGAAGTGACGGGCGAGCAGCTCGAACAGGTGCGACTTCTGGCGCTCGTTGACCGCCTCCACCGCGTTGAGCAGGGTCGCCTGGTAGCCGACCTGGTCGGCGGTGCGCGCCAGCGCCTGCACGTCCTTGGGGAAGCACGAGCCGCCGTAGCCGGCGCCGGGGTAGATGAAGTGCCAGCCGATGCGCGGGTCCGAGCCGATGCCCTTGCGCACGTGCTCGATGTCCGCGCCGACCCGCTCGGCGATGTTGGCCATCTCGTTCATGAAGCTGATCTTGGTGGCCAGCATGGCGTTGGCCGCGTACTTGGTCAGCTCGGCCGAGCGCACGTCCATCACCACGATGCGCTCGTGGTTGCGGTTGAACGGCGCGTACAGCCGGCGCATGCGCTCGATCGCCTCGGCGCCGCTGGCGCCGATGACGATGCGGTCCGGGCGCATGCAGTCGTTGACCGCGTCGCCCTCCTTGAGGAACTCGGGGTTGGAGACCACCTCGAAGGCGTGCCCGGCGCCGCGCGCCTGCAGTTCGGCGGCGATGGCCTCGCGCACCTTGTCGGCGGTGCCGACCGGCACGGTCGACTTGTCCACCACCACGGTCGGGCCGTCCAGGTGCCGGCCGATGGTGCGCGCCACCGCCAGCACGTACTGCAGGTCGGCGCTGCCGTCCTCGTCCGGCGGCGTGCCCACGGCGATGAACACCACGCTGCCGTGGGCGACGGCGACGGCGGCGTCGGTGGTGAAGCGCAGCCGGCCGGCGGCGTGGTTGGCCTTGACCATCGGCTCCAGCCCGGGCTCGTAGATCGGGATGACACCCTCGTTCAGGCCGTCGACCTTGGCCTGGTCGATGTCCACGCAGACTACGTCGTGGCCGACCTCGGCCAGGCAGGTGCCGGTGACCAGGCCGACGTAGCCGGTCCCGAAGATCGCCACGCGCATCGGCCGTCCTCCTTACTTGACGATGCCGAGCAGTTCGACGTCGAAGGTCAGCATCGCGTCGGGGCCAATGCCGCCCTGCGGCGCGCCCTGCGCACCGTAGCCCAGCTGCGAGGGCACCCAGAAGCGGTACTTGGAGCCGACCGGCATCAGCTGCAGGCCCTCGGTCCAGCCCGGCACCACGCTGCCCAGCGCGAACTGCGCCGGCTCGCCGCGCTTGTAGGAGCTGTCGAACACGGTGCCGTCCAGCAGCTTGCCCTCGTAGTTGACGCTGACGGTGCTGTTGGCGGTCGGGCGCGCGCCGCTGCCCTGGCGCAGGACCAGGTACTGCAGGCCCGAAGGCGTGGTCACCACGCCCTTTTCGTTCTTGTTCTTGGACAGGAAGGCGGCGGCGGCCTCGCGGTTGCGCTGGGCGGCGCTGGCCTGGCGGCGGGCGGCGAAGGCCTGCAGGGTCGCCATCGCCTCCTGCTCGCTGAGCAGCGGCTGGCCCTTGGCCAGCGAGGTGCGCAGGGCCTGGATCAGCACCGGCAGTTCGATGTCGTCCTTCACGCTGGCCAGCTGCGGCCCCATCATGTAGCCGCCGATCAGCTTGCCGGCCTTGACCTTGTCCACTGCCGGCGCCTGCATGCCCGGCGGCATGCCCTTCGGGACCTGCCCGCTGTTGATGGCCACCGCGGTGCGCAGGGCCTGGTCGGTGGCGCGCGCCTCGTCTTCGGACAGTTCCGGCTTGGCGCCGGCCAGGGCGCCCTGGATGGCCGTCTGCAGCGCCGCCACGTCGACGTAGTCGGCCACCGGCGCCAGCGAACGCGCCAGATCCATGCCGATGGCGTAGCTGACCTTGTCCTTGTCGGTGTTCAGGGCGGTCTTGTCCTGCGCCGCCGCGCTGCCGGTCACCAGTCCCGCGGCCAGGCACGCGCCGGCCAGCCAGCTGCCAAACGATTTCATCCGCTGCATTCCTCTTGGGGGTCGAAGCGCGCCGCGGGCGCGGCACAAGGCCCACATTGTCGCATGGGCGACCGCCGTCTTACGCCCCTGCGGCGGCGTGCACGGCGACTGCGCCGGCGTCTGCTCGATCGCCGTGCGCAGGGCCGGATCGCGTGCGCGAGCTTGCCCGCAACGGCGCCACCGCCGGTCGTCACCCGGCAAGGATCTTTGCTTGCAGGGCGTCGCAGCATTTGGTCCGGTCTGAACCATGACTTCAGTTGGGTGGCGCCGGTGCGGCGCGGGTGTTGACGGCCCGCATCATGGTGTTATAGTTCAATACAACACCACTCACCCAGTACGGGGGAGCGCAATGAAGACCGCCCTACACGAACTGCTGGCCTTCGCCTTCGCCGCCGTGGTCCTGCTGGCCACCCTCGCGGTGAGCCTGCACGGGCACGGCGAGCGGCGCCGGTCCGACGGCCATGCCCTGGCCACCCGCCTGGAGCCGGTGCTGGAAGCCGGCCTGCCCGGTGCCGGCCGACTGGCCTCGCTCCGCCACCACGGCGCCAGCCTGGCCATGCCGTACTTCTCCTTCGCCCGTCTGCTGCGCCAGGAGGACTGACCGCATGAGCCCCGCCATCCAGTGGAACGACGGTGCGCCGATCTACCGCCAACTCAAGGACAAGGTGATCGCGATGATGCTCGACGGCCAGCTCAGGCCCGGCGATGCCCTGCCCTCGGTGCGCCAGGTCGCCGCCGACTACCAGCTCAATCCCATCACCGTCTCGCGCGCCTACCAGGAACTGGCCGATGAAGGCGTGGTGGAAAAGCGCCGCGGCCTGGGCATGTTCGTCACCGAGGAGGCGGCCAGCAAGCTGCTGAGCAGCGAGCGCCAGCGCTTCCTGCGCGACGAATGGCCGGCCGTGGCCGAGCGCATCGCCCGCCTGGGCCTATCCACCGAAGAACTGCTCAAGGGAGCCGCCGAATGAACGCCGTGACCGCCGAAGTGGTGCAGGCGCGCGCGCTGCGCAAGGTCTACCGCAACAAGATCGCCCTGGACGGGGCCGACTTCGACATCCCGGCCGGGCGCATCGTCGGCCTGATCGGCCCCAACGGCGCCGGCAAGACCACCGCGCTCAAGGCCATCCTCGGCCTGACCCCGTTCGAGGGCGAGCTGAAGGTGCTCGGCCGCGACCCGCGCCGCCAGCGCGACGAACTGATGAGGGACGTGTGCTTCATCGCCGACGTGGCGGTGCTGCCGCGCTGGATGAAGGTCGGCGAGGCGATCGACTTCGTCGCCGGCGTGCACCCGCGCTTCGACCGCACCCGCTGCGAGCGCTTCCTCGCCAATACCCAGCTCAACCCGAAATCGCGGGTGCGCGAGCTGTCCAAGGGCATGGTCGTGCAGCTGCACCTGGCGCTGGTGATGGCCATCGACGCGCGCCTGCTGGTGCTGGACGAGCCGACCCTGGGCCTGGACATCCTCTACCGCAAGCAGTTCTACCAGCGCCTGCTGGAGGACTACTTCGACGAGCACAAGACCATCATCGTCACCACCCACCAGGTCGAGGAGATCGAGCACATCCTCACCGACGTGATGTTCATCCGCGACGGCCGGATCGTGCTGCGCGCGGGCATGGACGAGGTCGGCGAGCGCTACACCGAGGTGCTGGTCAACGCCGACGCGCTCGAACGCGCGCGCGCGCTCAAGCCGATCGACGAGCGCGCCCTGCCGTTCGGCAAGACCGTGCTGCTGTTCGACGGCCTGGCGCGCGCCGAGCTGGCCGCGCTGGGCGAGACCCGCAACCCCGGCCTGGCCGACCTGTTCGTGGCCACCATGAAGGGAACCTACGCATGAACGCCATGACCGTTCCGCACCCGACCCAGCCGCATCCGACCCGTACCTTCGCCTGGCTGCTCAGGCGCGAGTTCTGGGAGAACCGCGGCGGCTTTCTGTGGGCGCAGTTGATCACCGGCGCCATCGCGGTGCTGTTCGCCGCGCTGGGCGCGCTGATCGGGGTGATCGCCGCGCGCAAGGCGCAGGCGACCGGCGCGATCAACCGGATCGACGACCTCGACGATTACGCCCATACCCTGGGTTCGGTCGGCGACTTCCTGCTGCTCAACGGCATCGGCCTGGCCTCGGTGGTGCTGGCCTTCGTGGTGTTCTTCTACGCCCTGGGCAGCCTGTACGACGACCGCCGCGACCGCAGCATCCTGTTCTGGAAGTCGCTGCCGGTCTCCGACACCCAGACCGTGCTGTCCAAGGCCGCCTGGGCGCTGCTGCTGGCGCCGCTGCTGGCGATCGCGATCGGCCTCGCGGTCGGTGTCGCGCTGTGGCTGGTGGCCATCCTCGGCGCGGCCGCCGCCGGCGTGCCTGACTCGTGGGCGATGGCGACCCATTCGCACCCGTTTCGCGCCCTCGGCGTGGTCCTGTCGAACCTGCCGATCGGCCTGCTGTGGTCGTTGCCGACGGTGGGCTGGCTGATGTTCTGCTCGGCCTGGGCGCGCAGCAAGCCGTTCCTGTGGGCGGTGCTGGTGCCGCTGCTGGGCTGCGTGATGGTCTCCATCCTGGGCGGCATGCCGGGCGTGCACCTGCCGCTGGGCTGGATCTGGTACGTGGTCGGCTACCGCGGCCTGCTGAGCGTGTTCCCCGGCACCTGGCTGCCGCGCGGCCTCAACCACGCCCGCCTCGACACCGGCGACCTGCACGACCCCCACGACCTGCTGCAGTGGGCGATCCAGCACCAGAACGGCGCCCAGGTCTACGCCAACGCCGACATCTGGATCGGCGCGGCAGCCGGCATCGCCTTCATCGCCGCCTCGATCTGGCTGCGCCGCCGCGCGGCCGAAGCCTGATCCCTTTCGGAGCACGGACCATGAACGTCAAGAACGCACTGCCGCTGATCCTGGCCTGCAGCCTGGCGGCCTGCCAACCGGCCGGCAAGGACGCCAACGGCCAGCCCACCGGCGTGATCGGCAAGGCGCTGGACCAGGCCAGCAAGGGCCTGCAACAGGCCAGCAAGGAAATGGACGACGCGCAGAAGGAGATCGACCAGGCCAAACAGAAGCTGGCCAGCGAGAACCTCTCGCTCAATCGGGGCCACGTCCTGATCATCCAGGGCCACAACATCGTCACCGGCCACGGCCAGGCCGGCCTGGCCAAGGCCGAGATCACCCCCGCCGGCGACCTGCTGATCGACGGCAAGGCGGTGGCGACCACGCCCGAGCAGAAGCAATTGGTGCTGGCCTATCGCGCGCAGTTGATCGGCATCGCCAGCGCCGGCATCGCCATCGGCATGGAGGGCGCCAAGGTCGGCATCGACGCCGCCGCCAGCGTGCTCGCCAGCCTGGCCGGCGGCGGCTCGGCCGACGCGGCCGGCAAGCAGGCTGCGCAAAGCGCCAAGGAGCGCATCAAGCCGCAGGTGGAGAAGCTGTGCGGCCAGCTGCCGGACCTGCTCAAGGCCCAGCAGGCCCTGGCCGCGACGCTGCCCGAGTTCAGGCCCTACGCCAGCATGACCGAGTCCGACGTCAAGGACTGCACGGACAAGCAGGACTGGAACTTCTGACCCGTGGCGGCGCCGGCAAGGGCCGGCGCCTACAATGGGCGCATGCGCCGATTCCTGCTTCCCTGTCTGCTGCTGCTCGCCGGGCTGTTGTGCGCCTGCGGCGACAACGGCGAGCGCGCCGCCCGCCGCGCCGAACGCGGCCTGCCCGCCGTCAGTGTGAGCTCGCAGGTGGTGCAGCTGCGCCGTTCCCCCGGCCCGCCGGTGCTGGTCGAACCCGACGGCGGCCTGCGCGTGGATGACGTGCTGCTGCCGCAGCCACCGCAGAAGCAGCGACTGCTGAGCGATTGGTTCGAACAGCTGCAGCGCCGGCGCATGCAGGCCCTGCCGCAGCTGCAGGACGGCGGCAGGACCGTGGCGATCAAGCCCGACGCCGAACTGCAGGCCCTGCAGGCCCGGCTGCTGGAGCGGATCCCGGAACTGCGCCCCTACGCCGACAGCCTCGGCAATATCCGCCTGGAGCCGCGCTAGAAGCCTCGAGCGCGCCGGGCGTTCGGCCAACCCGCGCGGCGGTGCCGCGCAAACGGGCCGGCCTCAGCTTCGCTGCCGGCCCGGCGCAGCGCGCCGGGCGTTCGGCCGACCCGCACGGCAGTGCCGTGCAAACGGGCCGGCCTCACCCATGAATTCCGCCCTTGGACAGGGCGGCCGGGTCGAGCAGCGGCTTCAGCTCGGCCTCGGACAGGCCGGTCACTTCCCGGGCGACCTCCAGCACCGGCCGGCCCTGCTTGTAGGCCTGCTTGGCGATGGCCGCGCCCTTCTCGTAGCCGATCACCGGGTTGAGCGCGGTGACCAGGATCGGGTTGCGGTCGAGCGCGGCGCGCACGCGGTCCTCGCGCACCTTCACCCCGGCGATGGCCGAATCGGCCAGCAGGCGCGAGACGCTGGACAGCAGCTGCACCGACTCCAGCAGGTCGGCGGCGATCAGCGGCAGGGTCACGTTGAGCTGGAAGTTGCCGGTCTGGCCGGCCACGGTGATCGCGGTGTGGTGGCCGATCACCTGCGCGCAGGCCATCACCGTGGCCTCCGGGATCACCGGGTTGACCTTGCCCGGCATGATCGAACTGCCCGGCTGCAGCGCCGGCAGCTCGATCTCGCCCAGCCCGGCCAGCGGCCCGGAGTTCATCCAGCGCAGGTCGTTGGCGATCTTGATCAGCGCCACCGCCAGCGCGTTGAGCTGGCCGGACAGTTCCACCGCATCGTCCTGCGCGGCCAGGCCCTCGAACTTGTTGCCGGCGCTCTCGAACTTGCTGCCGGTCAGTTTCGACAGCTCCGCCGCGACCTTCTTGCCGAAGCGCGGATCGGCGTTGATGCCGGTGCCGATGGCGGTGCCGCCCAGCGGCAGCCGGCGCAGGCGCTTGAGGCTGTCGGCGATGCGCTCGCGCGCCGATTCCAGCTGCGCCGACCAGGCCGAGAATTCCTGTTCGAAGGTCAGCGGCATGGCGTCCATCAGGTGGGTGCGGCCGGTCTTGACCACCTTGCGCAGGGCGCGCCCGCGCCTGTCGATGGTCCTGCGCAGGTGCCCGAGCGCCGGCAGCAGGTCCTCGACCACCGCCAGCTGGGCGCTGACCCGGATCGCGGTGGGCACCACGTCGTTGGAACTCTGGCCGAGGTTGACGTGGTCGTTGGGATGCACCGCGGCCTTCTTGCTCTTGCCGCCCTTGGCCGCGCGCGTGGCCAGGGTGGCGATGACCTCGTTGGCGTTCATGTTCGACGAGGTGCCCGAACCGGTCTGGTAGACGTCGATCGGGAAGTGGGCGTCGTATTCGCCCTGCGCCACCGCCAGCGCCGCCGCCTTGACCCGCCCGGCCAGTTCCTTCGGCAACAGGCCCAGGCCGGCGTTGACCTCGGCCGCGGCGGCCTTGATCAGGCCCAGCGCGCGGATGAAGCCGCGCGGCATCGGCCGCCCGGACACCGGGAAGTTCTGCACCGCACGCTGGGTCTGCGCGCCCCACAGGGCCGCCGCGGGCACCTGCAGTTCGCCCATGCTGTCGTGCTCGATGCGGAAGGAATCGCTCATGGACCGTCTCCACTGATGAGAGGATGCACGGCTGGCTTCCGGACACGGCCGGGCGCTGGCGGGGCTGGCAAGGATACGCCGGTGGCGGCTGGGCTAAAATGGCGCGGTTCGTTTCGGCGTTCCTTCGCCATTCCCGCGAAACCTTGGGTCGTCATGTCCGGTCATGACGAGCAAAAGCAGAAGCCCTTCCTCCTTCTTCCTCTTCCAATTCCATCCATGCCCGATGCCGCCCTACTCGCCCTGTCCCCGCTCGACGGCCGCTACGCCGGCAAGGTCGACGCGCTGCGGCCGATCTTCTCCGAGTACGGCCTGGTCCGCGCCCGGGTGAAGGTCGAGATCGAATGGCTGCTGGCGCTGGCCGCCGAGCCGGGCATCGTCGAGCTTGCACCCTTCTCCGCGGCCGCCACGGCGAAGCTGCGCGCGCTGGCCGAGGGTTTCTCGGTCGAACAGGCCGCACGGGTCAAGCAAATCGAGCGCACCACCAACCACGACGTCAAGGCGGTCGAGTACTTCATCAAGGAGCAGCTGCGCGACGACGCCGAGCTCGGCCCGGCGCTGGAATTCGTGCACTTCGCCTGCACCAGCGAGGACATCAACAACCTGTCCTACGGCCTGATGCTGGCGCAAGCGCGCCGCGACGTGCTGTTGCCGTCGCTGACCGCCGTCGCCGGCACGCTGCGCGCGCTGGCCCACGCCCAGGCCGGCCAGCCGATGCTCTCGCGCACCCACGGCCAGACCGCCTCGCCGACCACCCTGGGCAAGGAGATCGCCAACGTGGTGGCACGGCTGGAACGGCAGATCGCGCAGATCGCCGCGGTCGAGCTGACCGGCAAGATCAACGGCGCGGTCGGCAACTACAACGCCCACCTCGCCAGCTACCCGGACGTGGACTGGCCGGCGTTCGCGCAGCGCTTCGTCGAGGGCCTGGGGCTGGTGTTCAACCCCTACACCACCCAGATCGAGCCGCACGACAACGTCGCCGAGATCGGCGATGCCGTGCGCCGCGCCGACACCGTGCTGATCGATCTGTGTCGCGACGTGTGGGGCTACGTCTCGCTGGGCTACTTCAAGCAGAAGCTCAAGGAAGGCGAGGTCGGCTCCTCGACCATGCCGCACAAGGTCAACCCGATCGACTTCGAGAACGCCGAGGGCAACTTCGGCATCGCCAACGCGCTGTTCGAGCACTTCGGCGCCAAGCTGCCGATCAGCCGCTGGCAGCGCGACCTGAGCGACTCGACCGTGCTGCGCGCGCTGGGCACCGCCTTCGGCCACGCGCTGGTGGCGCTGGACGCGCTGGCCAAGGGCCTGGGCAAGCTGGAGGTCAACCCGCAGCGCCTGGACGCCGACCTCGACGCGGCCTGGGAGGTGCTGGCCGAGGCGGTGCAGACGGTGATGCGCCGGCACGGCCTGCCCAACCCCTACGAGCAGCTCAAGGCGCTGACCCGCGGCCAGGGCATCGACGCCGAATCGATGCGCGCCTTCGTCGAATCGCTGCAGTTGCCCGAGCCCGACAAGCAGCGCCTGCGCGCGCTGACGCCGGCGACCTACATCGGCCTGGCGGACAGGCTGGCGCGGGATATTTGAGTCGTCGTACCGGCAAGCAAAGACACTGGATTCCCGCTTTCGCGGCAACGACGGGCACAAACGGAACGACGCATGCGCTTTCTTTTCTTCCTCATCGCCTTGTTGACCGCCTCCTTCGGCGCGCAAGCGGCCGATGCGGTGCCGGCCTGCCCCGCCGACGCCGGCGTGCGCGACGGCTGGAGCACGCGGGCGCCGCCACGGAAGATCTTCGGCAACACCTATTACGTCGGCACCTGCGGGATCGGCTCGATCCTGATCGTCGGCAGCCAGGGCGCGGTGCTGATCGACGGTGCGACCGAGCAGGCGCCGCCCCTGATCGAGGCCAACATCCGCGCGCTCGGCTTCGATCCGCGCCTGGTCAAGTTCATCCTCAACACGCACGAGCACAGCGACCACGCCGGCGGCCTGGCGCAGCTGCAGCGCGACACCGGAGCACCGGTGCTGGCGCGCGCGCTCGCGGCCACCACGCTTCGGCGCGGCGCCAGCGACCGCAGCGACCCGCAGTTCGAGCAACTGGACCGATACCCGCCGGTGGCGGACGTGCGCGTCCTCGCCGAGGGGCAGGTCGTGCAGCTCGGCGACCTGCGGCTCACCGCGCACGCCACGCCGGGGCACGCGCCCGGCAGCACCAGCTGGACCTGGCGCTCCTGCGAAGGCGCGCACTGCCTGAGCATCGCCTACGCCGACAGCCTCAGCGCGCTTTCCGACGGGCACTACCGCTACCTCGACCACCCCGACTACGTTGCGGCCTTCCGCCGCAGCTTCGATAGCGTCGCCTCGCTGCCCTGCGACATCCTGCTCACCCCGCATCCGCTGGTCAGCGACCAGCCCGCACGCATGGCCGGCAAAGCGCCGTTGATCGACGCCGGCGCCTGCAGACGCTACGCCGACCGGGCACGCGCGGATTTCGAGCAACGCCTGCAGGAAGAAAAGAGCGGGGCCGCACCATGAGCGCAATCGACGCCCGCGAGCATTTCCGCAGAGGCCGGCTCGCCGATCGCGACCTGCAGGTGGGGTACTCCCCCCTGTCGATCGGCATCCCCTCACCCTCCGCCCGCCTCCGGTCCGCATGCGCGGCCGCGGGGCCGGCACGGGCGCGCTGAGCCGTGCCGGGCGACGCGCCGGCCCAGGGGCTGACCGACTTCGCCCAGGGGGTGGTCGAGGTGGTCGGCCCCGACCTGGAGCGTTCGCTGGCCTTCTATCAGCGCCTGGGGTTTACGCTGGTGCGACGCACGGGCGGATTCGCCGTGGTGCAATGGCGCGGGCAGCGCCTGTTCCTGGCCGAGAATACCGATGCCCCGACTTCGGCGCGCTGGTCCAGCCTGCGCCTGCTCGTCGACGACGTGGATGCCCTGCATGCCGCTTTCGTGGCCGCGGGCATCCGCGTGGTCCATGGTCTGGGCGATCGTGCCTACGGCCTGCGCGAATTCGCCGTGCGCGATCCGAACGGCTTCGACCTGCGTTTCGTCCAACCACTGCCGCCTTGATCGGCACCGGCAATGACCGGACCGGCTTCGACCAGATGCCCGCCCGTTTTCCCTTCTGCTCCGCACCGTCCCGACGCACCTTCCGATGACGACCCACGCTGCCAAGCCGCCCCGGCGCCCGCCCCTGCCCTTCGAGATCACGGCCAGCGCCGAGTTCCCGCTGGGCATGCCGCCCGCGCGCTTCCTGCGCGACTATTTCCACAAGCGCCCGCTGCTGATCCGCGACGCCTTCCCCGGCTTCCGCAGCCCGGTCACGCCGGAGGACCTGGCCGGGCTGGCCTGCGAGGAAGGGGTGCTGGCGCGGCTGGTGGAACATGACCGCGGGACGGGCCGGTGGAAGGTCCGCAGCGGCCCGTTCGCCGAGGAGGACTTCCCCGGCCTGCCCGACCACGACTGGACCCTGCTGGTGCAGGACGTGGACAAGTGGGACCCGGACGTGCGCGCGCTGCTGGAGCATTTCCGCTTCCTGCCGCGCTGGCGCATCGACGACATCATGATCTCCTTCGCCGCCCCCGGCGGCTCGGTCGGCGCGCACGTGGACCACTACGACGTGTTCCTGCTGCAGGCCCGGGGCCACCGCCGCTGGCAGATCGACGCCGGCGCGGCGCTGGGCCGCAAGGCGCCGGACCTGGCCTTCCGCGAGGACGTGGACATCAAGCTGCTGCGCCGGTTCGCGCCCACCCACGACTGGGTGCTGGGCCCGGGCGACATGCTCTACCTGCCGCCGCTGGTGCCGCACCACGGGGTGGCCGAGGACCCCTGCCTGACCTTCTCGGTCGGCCTGCGCGCGCCGTCCTCGGCCGAGCTGATCGGCGACTGGCTGGACACCCTGACCGCCGACGCCGACGAGGCGGTGCGCTACCACGACGAGGACCTGCAGGTCCCCGGCGACCCCTACCTGATCGACGATGCCGCCATGGCGCGGGTGGTCGCCGCGCTCAATGCCCTGCGCATGCACGACCCGGACCGGCTGGGCGACTGGTTCGGCCGCTTCATCACCACCTATCGCGCCGGTGGCGAGCTGGTGCCGCCGGCGCAGCCGCCTTCGGCCGAGCAGCTGGCCGCCTTCCTGCTGGGCGGCGGCACGCTCGAACGCCACCCGATGAGCCGTACCGCCTGGCGCCCGGCCCGTCGCGGCGCCCTGCTGTTCGCCGACGGCCAGTCCTGGCACCTGCCCCGCCGCGACGCGACCCGCCTGGCCGGCGCCGAGCTACTGGACGCGCGCGACTGGCGGGCGCTGTCCGCGCGCGGGCGCGAGGTGCTGCGGGAGCTGGTCGCCGGCGGCCATCACCTGCGCCAGGCGGAGGACGCGGATGGCTGAGTTCACCGTCGCCCAGGTCGACTACGCCCAGGCCCTACCCGCCTTGCGCCAGGTGCGCGAGGCGGTGTTCGTGCGCGAGCAGCGGGTGCCGGTCGAGGAGGAATGGGACGCGCTGGACCCGCTCAGCCTGCACCTGCTGGCCCGCGACGCCGCCGGCGCGCCGATCGGCACCGCCCGCCTGACCCCCGACCATCGGATCGGCCGCATGGCCGTGCTGGCGCCCTGGCGCAGCCGCGGGGTCGGCGACGCCCTGCTCGGCCTGGCCCTGCGCCAGGCCGAGCAGGACTGCTGGGAACAGGTCCGCCTCAACGCCCAGGTCAGCGCCGAGGGCTTCTATGCCCGCCACGGCTTCCTGCCGGTCGGCGAGCGCTTCATGGAGGCCGGCATCGAGCACCAGGCCATGCGCCTGCGCCTGCATGGACCGATGGCGGTGGAGACCCAGGCCGAGGCCGCCGCCGCGCTGCTGGCCCTGGCCGCCTCCACCCGCAGCCTGCTGTGCCTGTACAGCCGCGACCTCGATCCCGGTCTGCTCGACGCCGCGGCGGTGGCCGAGGCCCTGCGCGCCCTGGCCGTGCGCCGGCGCGGGGCCGAGATCCGGATCCTGCTGCAGGACCCCGACGCGCCACTGCGCGAGGGTTCGGTGCTGCTGGCGCTGGCACAGCGCCTGCCCAGCAGCTTCCAGCTGCGCGCGGTGGCCGATCCGGTTGACCGCGGCTATCCCTCCGCCTTCGCCTGCAACGAGGCCGGCAGCTATCTGTTCCGGCCGCTGGGGCACCGCTTCGACGGCGAGTTCGACCGCCGCGGCCCCGGCCGCGCGCGCCAGCTGCGCGAGCAGTTCGGCCGCTTCTGGGAACGGGCGCGGCCGTGCACCGAACTGCGCGCGCTGGAGCTGTAGCGCAGGCCCGACGGTCGCACACTGCAACGCCCCTCACCCTCCGCAACACGCCACGCATGAACTTACGACCAATGCCTACCGCCTAGCGGTCGAGGCTGGGGCTATAATTCGCGGGTTTCGCGCCTGCGGCGGCTTCGGTGCTGCCGTGTCCACCGCATCCGCGTCTGGCCCATCCTCCCCAAATCGCCGTACGCCCCACACCGTGGACACCCTCCTCAAGCAGTTCGCGCAGAGCTCCCAGCTCAACGGCGGCAGCGCCGCCTACGTCGAAGACCTCTACGAGCAGTACCTGGTCGCCCCCGACAGCATCGATCCCAAGTGGAAGGCCTACTTCGACGGCCTCAAGGGCCGCGAGGCCGGCGACGTGCCGCACTCGGCGGTCATCGCCCACATCACCGAGGCGGCCCGGGCCGCGGCCAACGCCGGCAACGGCGCTGCGCCGGCCGACGAGCGCGAGCGCCACATCGGCCGCCTGATCACCGCCTACCGCTCGCGCGGCCACCTGGCCGCCAGGCTCGACCCTCTGCACCTGGACGACCCGGTGCCGCCGGTCGACCTGAGCCTGGCCTTCCACGAACTGTCCGAGCGCGACCTGGACGACGAGTTCAGCACCGGCGGCGTGGCCGGGCGGCCGCGCATGAAGCTGCGCGAGCTGTTCGACCGCCTGCAGGCCACCTACACCGGCTCGATCGGCGCCGAGTTCATGCACATCAGCGAATTCGACCAGCGCCGCTGGCTGTACGAGCGCCTGGAGGCGGCCGGCGGCAACTACGGCCTGGACCAGGAGGCGCGCGAGCGCACCCTGGAGCGGCTGACCGCGGCCGAGGGCCTGGAACGCTACCTGCACACTAAGTACGTCGGCCAGAAGCGCTTCTCGCTGGAGGGCGGCGACTCGCTGATCCCGCTGATGGACGTGCTGGTGCGCCGCTCCGGCGCCGACAGCGTGCGCGACATCGTGGTCGGCATGGCCCACCGCGGCCGTCTCAACGTGCTGGTCAACATTCTGGGCAAGAACCCGCGCAAGCTGTTCGACGAGTTCGAGGGCAAGTTCGAGCACGCCCACGACGACCGCGCCCACACCGGCGACGTCAAGTACCACATGGGTTTTTCGGCCGACGTGGCCACCCCGGCCGGCCCGATCCACCTGGCCCTTGCCTTCAACCCCTCGCACCTGGAGATCGTCGACCCGGTGGTCGCCGGCTCGGTGCGTTCGCGCCAGGAACGCTACGGCGACGCTGCGCGCGAGCGCGTACTGCCGGTCCTGGTCCACGGCGACGCCGCCTTCGCCGGCCAGGGCGTGGTGATGGAACTGCTGCAGATGTCGCAGGCGCGCGGCTTCGCCGTCGGCGGCACCGTGCACGTGGTGGTCAACAACCAGATCGGCTTCACCACCAGTGCCCGCGACGACGCCCGTTCCACCCTGTACTGCACCGACGTGGCCAAGATGGTCGGTGCGCCGGTCCTGCACGTGAACGGCGACGACCCCGAGGCGGTGGTGTTCTGCGCCCACCTGGCTTACGAATTCCGCCAGCAGTTCCACAAGGACGTGGTCATCGACCTGGTCTGCTACCGCCGCTGGGGCCACAACGAGGCCGACGAACCGGCCGCGACCCAGCCGCTGATGTACCAGGTCATCCGCAAGCACAAGACCACCCGTGAGCTGTACGCCGCCAGGCTGGAACAGGAGGGCGTGATCGCCGCCGGCGCCGGCCAGGCCCTGGTCGACGGCTACCGCGCCAAGCTGGATTCGGGCGAATACACCACCGAACTGGCGCCGCGCCGCGAGGACGAGTTCGCCATCGACTGGTCGCCCTACCTGCACGGCAAGCTGACCGACCCGGTCGATACCCGGGTCAAGCCGGCCCAGCTCAAGCGGCTGGCCAAGATCATCAACACCATCCCCGAAGGCGTGCAGCTGCACCCGCGCGTGGCCAAGATCTACGAAGACCGCGCCAAGATGACCGAGGGCGAGCTGGCCGGCGACTGGGGCTTCGCCGAGAACCTGGCCTACGCCACCCTGCTGACCGAGGGCCACCGCCTGCGCCTGGTCGGCCAGGACGCCGGCCGCGGCACCTTCTTCCACCGCCACGCCATCCTCCACGACCAGAAGACCGACAGCTACTACCTGCCGCTGCGCCAGCTGGTCGACGATCCGCAGGACGCCACCGTGATCGACTCGCTGCTCAGCGAGGAGGCGGTGATGGGCTTCGAGTACGGCTACTCGACCACCGATCCCAACACCCTGGACATCTGGGAAGCGCAGTTCGGCGACTTCGCCAACGGCGCGCAGGTGGTGATCGACCAGTTCATCGCCGCCGGCGAGGCCAAGTGGAACCGCATCTCCGGCCTGAGCCTGTTCCTGCCGCACGGCTACGAGGGCCAGGGCCCCGAGCACAGCTCGGCGCGGCTGGAGCGCTATCTGCAGCTGTGCGCGCTGGAGAACATGCTGGTATGCGTGCCCACCACTCCGGCGCAGGCGTTCCACATGATCCGCCGGCAGATGAAGATGACCACCCGCAAGCCGCTGGTGGTGATGACGCCCAAGTCGCTGCTGCGCCACAAGCTGGCGGTGTCGAGCCTGGACGAACTGGCCAACGGCCAGTTCCAGCACCTGATCTCCGACGCCGACGCCGACCCGAAGAAGGTCAGGCGCGTGGTGCTGTGCTCGGGCAAGGTCTACTACGATCTGCTGGAGGACGCGCGCAAGCGCGGCCAGGACGACGCGGCGATCGTGCGCATCGAGCAGCTCTACCCGTTCTCGCGCGAATTGCTGGCGAGCGAGCTGAAGAAGTACCCCAAGGCCACCGACGTGATCTGGTGCCAGGAGGAACCGCAGAACCAGGGCGCCTGGTATCAGATCAAGCACCACCTGCAGGTGGTACTGGGCCCGAAGCAGACCCTGCACTATGCCGGCCGTCCGCGTTCGCCCTCGCCGGCCGCCGGCCACCTGGCCGAGCACATCGCCGAGCAGCAGAAGCTGGTCGCCGACGCGCTGGTCAACCCGTTCAACGACGTCGTCGTCGAATAACCTCCCTTCCAAGACGCCCCATCCTCAAAGTCTCCCAAGGACGCCTTAGCACATGGCCATCGAAGTCAAAGTCCCGGTCCTCCCCGAATCCGTCTCCGACGCCACCATCGCCAGCTGGCACAAGAAGGCCGGCGAGGCGGTCAAGCGCGACGAGAATCTGGTCGACCTGGAAACCGACAAGGTGGTGCTGGAGGTGCCCGCGCCGGCGGACGGCGTGCTCAAGGAGATCAAGTTCGACACCGGCAGCACGGTGACCAGCAACCAGGTGCTGGCGGTGATCGAGGAAGGTGCGGTCGCCGCCGCAGCGCCGGCCGTGCCGGCCGAGGAGAAGAAGGTTTCGGTTCCGGCTGCGGCCGCCACGCCCGTACCGGCTAAGGCCGCCGCACCGGCCGCGCCCGCCCAATCGCCGCCCGACGCCCTGCCGCCGGGCGCGCGCTTCAGCGCGATCACCGAAGGCGTGGACCCGGCCCAGGTCGAAGGCACCGGCCGCCGCGGCGCGGTGACCAAGGAGGACATCATCAACTACGCCCGCGGTGGCGGCGCCGGCAAGGCCGCCGGAGCGCGCCCGGAAGAGCGCGTGCCGATGACCCGCATCCGCAAGCGCATCGCCGAGCGGCTGATGGAGTCGAAGAACTCCACCGCCATGCTGACCACCTTCAACGAGGTCAACCTGGCCAAGGTCAGCGCCGCGCGCAAGGAGCTGCAGGACGAATTCCAGAAGGCCCACGGCATCAAGCTCGGCTTCATGAGCTTCTTCGTCAAGGCCGCCGCCAACGCCCTGCAGCGCTTCCCGCTGGTCAACGCCTCGATCGACGGCGACGACATCATCTACCACGGCTACAGCGACATCTCCATCGCCGTGTCCACCGACAAGGGCCTGGTCACCCCGGTGCTGCGCAACGTCGAGCGCCTGTCCTTCGCCGACATCGAGAAGGGTATCGCCGACTACGCCGGCAAGGCGCGCGCCGGCAAGCTGAGCCTGGACGAACTGCAGGGCGGCACCTTCACCATCACCAACGGTGGCACCTTCGGCTCGCTGATGTCCACCCCGATCGTCAACCCGCCGCAGAGCGCGATCCTGGGCATGCATGCGATCAAGGAGCGCCCGATCGCCGACAACGGCCAGGTGGTGATCGCGCCGATGATGTACATCGCCCTGTCCTACGACCATCGCATCATCGACGGCAAGGACTCGGTGCAGTTCCTGGTCGACATCAAGAACCAGCTGGAGAACCCGGGCCGGATGCTGTTCGGGCTGTGATTCCGCTGCCGGGACCCGGGACTCGGGACCCGGGACCCGGCAATGCGGATCAAGCAGGGCTCGGGGCACGCAGGCGATGGCTTTGCGAGTCCGGGTCCCGAGTCCCGAGTCCCGCAAAGCACAGGACTCACGCAACATGTCAGAACAACAATTCGATCTCGTCGTCATCGGCGCCGGCCCCGCCGGCTACCACGCCGCCATCCGCGCCGCGCAACTGGGCATGAAGGTCGCCTGCTTGGACGCCGCGCTGGGCAAGGACGGCAAGCCGGCCCTGGGCGGCACCTGCCTGCGGGTCGGCTGCATCCCGTCCAAGGCGCTGCTGGACTCGACCCACCAGTACTGGAACCTGCAGCACCAGTTCGGCGAGCACGGCATCAGTTTCAAGGACGCGGCGATCGACGTGCCGGCGATGGTTGCCCGCAAGGACAAGATCGTGAAGCAGTTCACCGGCGGCATCGGCATGCTGTTCAAGGCCAACAAGATCACGCCGTACTACGGCTTCGGCCAGCTGCAGCCCGGCAACATCGTCAAGGTGAAGCAACACGACGGCAGCGAGGTCGAGCTGAAGGGCACCAACGTGATCCTGGCCGCCGGCTCGGATTCGATCGAACTGCCGTTCGCCAGGTTCGACGGCGAGGCCATCGTCGACAACGTCGGCGCGCTGGACTTCCTTGAAGTGCCCAAGCGCCTGGCGGTGATCGGCGCCGGCGTGATCGGCCTGGAGCTGGGCAGCGTGTGGCGCCGCCTCGGCGCCGAGGTGACCATCCTCGAGGCGCTGCCGGACTTCCTGCCTGCCGCCGACGCCGAGGTCGCCAAGGCCGCGGCCAAGGAATACAAGAAGGAAGGCCTGGACATCCGCCTGGGCGCCAAGGTCTCCAAGGCCGAGGTCGTGCCTGCCAAGGGCGGCGGCAAGGGCAAGAAGGAAGTGGCGATCGTCTACACCGACGCCGCCGGCGAGCAGAGCCTGAGCGTGGACAAGCTGCTGGTGGCCGTGGGCCGCCGCGCCGCCAGCAAGGGCCTGCTGGCCGAAGGCACCGGCGTGCAGCTCAACGAGCGCGGCCAGGTGGTGGTGGACGAGCACTGCCACACCGGCGTGGACGGCGTGTGGGCGATCGGCGACTGCGTGCGCGGGCCGATGCTGGCGCACAAGGGCTTCGAGGAAGGCATCGCGGTGGCCGAGCTGATCGCCGGCCTGCCCGGCCACGTCAACTTCGACACCATTCCCTACGTCATCTACACCAGCCCGGAAATCGCCTGGG
>JASGEB010000088.1:0-34552 GCA_047606785.1 Pseudoxanthomonas sp. | reverse complement strand
CCGACAGGCCGCTGTGCGCCTTGGCGATGTTGTTGATCAGTTCCATCATGTTGACGGTCTTGCCGACGCCGGCGCCGCCGAACAGGCCGACCTTGCCGCCCTTGGCGAACGGGCACATCAGGTCGATGACCTTGATGCCGGTTTCCAGCAGCTCGGTGGCCGAGGACTGGTCCGCATACGACGGCGCGCTGCGGTGGATTTCCCAATGGTCGGCGGCGTTGACCGGGCCGGCTTCGTCGATGGCGTTGCCCAGCACGTCGAGGATGCGGCCGAGCGTGCCGGTGCCGACCGGCACCGAGATGGCGCGACCGGTGTTGTCGGCCAGCAGGTTGCGCTTGAGGCCGTCGGTCGAACCCAGCGCGATGGTGCGCACGACGCCGTCGCCGAGCTGCTGCTGCACTTCCAGCGTGATGGCCGTGCCCTGCACCTTCAGCGCGTCATAGACCTTCGGCACCTCGGTGCGCGGGAATTCGACGTCAACGACTGCGCCGATGATCTGAACGATCTTGCCCTGACTCATGTTTGCTGCTCCGATTTAACTTGTCTGGTTCGGCGAGTTGGATCGCCCGATTGATTCTTCCGTGATGGGTGATTCGTCCAAGCGCGCTTCGCTGCTTTTCCTAACCATCCATCACCGCCTTTACACCGCCGCCGCGCCGCCGACGATTTCCGAAATTTCCTGCGTGATCGCCGCCTGGCGCGACTTGTTGTAGGCCAGGTTCAGCGTGTCGATCAACTTGCTGGCGTTGTCGCTGGCCGCCTTCATCGCGACCATGCGCGCGGCATGTTCGGAAGCGACGTTCTCCAGCACTGCCTGATACACCAGCGACTCGACGTAGCGGGTCAGCACGTGGTCGAGCACGGCCTGCGCGTCGGGCTCGTAGATGTAGTCCCAGTCGTGGTGCGCGATCTGCGTTTCCGCCGCCGGCAGCGGCAGCAACTGGTCGAAGGTCGCGCGCTGGGTCATCGTGTTGACGAAATCGTTATAGACCAGATGGACGCGATCCACCTTGCCCGATTCGTAGGCGTCCAGCATCACCTTGACCACGCCGACCAGTTGTTCCAGGTGCGGCACGTCGCCGAGGTGGCTGACGCTGGCCAGCATGCCGACGCGGATGCGGCGGAAGAAGGCCGACGCCTTCTGGCCGATGGTGACCAGATCGACTTCAGCGCCCTTGTCCTGCCACTGGCGGATTTCGCCCAGCGCCTTGCGGAACAGGTTGTTGTTGAGGCCGCCGGCCAGGCCGCGATCGGACGAGACGATGATGTAGCCGACGCGCTTGATCTGTTCACGCTCGACCAGGTACGGATGGCGGTACTCGGAATTGGCCTGGGCCAGGTGGCCGATGACCTGCTTCATCGCGCGCGCATACGGACGCGACGCCTTCATCCGATCCTGTGCCTTGCGGATTTTCGAGGCCGAGACCATTTCCAGCGCGCGGGTCACCTTGCGGGTGTTCTGCACGCTCTTGATCTTGGTTTTGATTTCCCTTCCGCCTGCCATATCTGCTCGCTTCGCTCGCGGTGATTCTTGATTGGTGATTCGTGATTCGTGGAACCGGCGGTACGCTTTCTGCTCTTGCGAATCACCAATCCCGAATCACGAATCACGGATTTACCAGCTGCCGGTCTTCTTGAACTCGGCAATGCCGTTCTTGAACGCGGCTTCCAGTTCGTCGTTCCAATCGCCGCTGGCGTTGATCTTGTTGATCGTCTCGCCCAGGCTGTTGTCGAAGTGCGCGTGCAGCGCCTCTTCGAACGCCAGCACCTTGTTGACCGGCACGTCGTCCAGATAGCCTTCGTTGACCGCGTAGATCGACAACGCCTGGTGGGCGATGCTCATCGGCGCGTACTGCTTCTGCTTCATCAGCTCGGTGACGCGCTGGCCGCGTTCGAGCTGCTTGCGGGTCGCTTCGTCCAGGTCCGAGGCGAACTGGGCGAACGCCGCCAGTTCGCGGTACTGCGCCAGCGAGATGCGGATGCCGCCGGACAGCTTCTTGATGATCTTGGTCTGCGCCGCGCCGCCGACGCGCGACACCGAGATGCCCGCGTTGACGGCCGGACGGATGCCGGCGTTGAACAGGTCGGTTTCCAGGAAGATCTGGCCGTCGGTGATCGAGATCACGTTGGTCGGCACGAACGCGGACACGTCGCCGGCCTGGGTCTCGATGATCGGCAACGCGGTCAGCGAACCGGTCTTGCCCTTCACCGCGCCATTGGTGGCCTTCTCGACGTAGTCCTCGGACACGCGGCAGGCGCGTTCCAGCAAGCGGCTGTGCAGGTAGAACACGTCGCCCGGATACGCTTCGCGGCCCGGCGGGCGCTTCAGCAGCAGCGAGATCTGGCGGTAGGCCACGGCCTGCTTGGAAAGATCGTCATACACGATCAGCGCGTCTTCGCCGCGATCCAGGAAGTATTCGCCCATCGTGCAGCCGGAATAGGCGCTGATGTACTGCATCGCGGCCGATTCGGACGCGGTGGCGGCGCACACGATCGTGTGCGCCAGCGCGCCGTTTTCTTCCAGCTTGCGCACCACGGCGGCGACCGAAGAAGCCTTCTGGCCGATGGCGACATAGACGCACCTGACGCCGGTGCCCTTCTGGTTGATGATGGCGTCGATGGTCAGCGCGGTCTTGCCGGTCTGGCGGTCGCCGATGACCAGTTCGCGCTGGCCGCGACCGATCGGGATCATCGCGTCAACCGACTTGTAGCCGGTCTGCACCGGCTGGCTCACGCTCTTGCGCCAGATCACGCCCGGCGCCACGCGCTCCACCGGCGCCTTGCTCCTGGCGTCGATCGGGCCCTTGCCGTCGATCGGCTCGCCCAGCGCGTTGACCACGCGGCCCAGCAACTCGGGGCCGGTCGGCACTTCGAGGATGCGGCCAGTGGTCTTGGCCACGTCGCCTTCGCGCAGGTGTTCGTAGTCGCCCAGGACCACGGCACCCACGGAATCGCGTTCCAGGTTCAGCGCCAGCGCATAGGTGGCCGTGCCGTGAGGAGCGGGCGGCAGCTCGATCATTTCGCCCTGCATCACGTCGGCCAGGCCGAAGATGCGCACGATGCCGTCGGACACGCTGGTCACGGTGCCTTCGTTGCGGGCCTCGGCGGCCAGCTTGACCTTCTCGATGCGGGTCTTGATCAGTTCGCTGATTTCAGAGGGATTGAGCGTGGTAGCCATTTGTCGTTGTCCTGTAGGGCGGGTCTTGACCCGCCATCGTGTTCGTTCGGCGGGTCAAGACCCGCCCTACGTTTTGGTTCAATTCGCCAACGCGGTCTGCAACCGCTCCAGCTTGCCTTTCAGCGAGCCGTCGATGACCACGTCGCCGGCGTCGATCAGCGCGCCGCCGATCAGCGAGGTGTCGATCGCGGTTTCGACTTCGACCTGGCGGCCGAATCGCTTCTGCAGCGCAGCGGTGATTGCGTCGAGCTTTTCCGGCGGCAAAATGGCGGCGGAGGTCACCTTGGCCCGGACCACGCGCTCGGCTTCGGCGCGCAATTCCTCGTACAGGCCGGCGATTTCCGGCAACTGCGGCAGCCGGCGGTTTTCCGCCAGCAGGGCGAGGAAGCGGCCGAAGGATTCGCCAGCGCCTTCCGGCGACAGCAGCGCGACGGCGTCTTCGTCCGGCAGTTCCGGGTTCAACAGCAGCGCGGCGGCGCGCGGGTCGGCGGCGACCTGCGCGGCGAAGCCCAGTGCATTGGACCATGCGGCCAGGCTGCCTTCGTCCTTGGCGATGCCGAAGGCGGCGCGGGCGTAGGGGCGGGCGAGGGTCAGGGCCTGGCTCATCGATCAGATCTCGGCGGCCAGTTCGTCCAGCAGCGCACGATGCGCGTCGGCGTCGATCTCGCGCTTGAGCAGCTTCTCGGCGCCGGTCACGGCCAGCGCGGACACCTGCTTGCGCAGGTCTTCCTTCGCCTTGGTCGCGGCGGCGTCGATCTCGGCCTGGGCCAGCGCCTTCTGCTTGTTGGCGGCTTCGATGGCCTCGTTCTTCGCGGCATCGACGATCTGGTTGGCGCGCTGGTGGGCCTGCTCGATGATCTCGTTGGCCTTGGCGCGGGCCTGCTTCAACGCCTCGTTGGCCTGTTCTTCGGCCTGGGCAAGCGCTTTCTGGCTGTTGTCGGCCGCGGCCAGGCCTTCGGCGATCTTCTGCTGACGCTCTTCGATGGCGGCGATGATGTGCGGCCAGCCGAACTTCATCACCAGCCACGCCACCGCGAAGAACGCGAGGCCCTGGACGACGAAAGTGAGGTTGATATCCATGCGTTGCTCCGGAACGCCGGCGCTGTCGCGCCGGCTTCAGCCAGTTCGTTGATCAGGCGCCGATGGCCGACAGGAACGGATTGGCGAAAATCAGCAGCAGGGCGATGGCGACGCCGATGATCGGCACGGCGTCCAGCAGGCCGGCGACGATGAACATCTTGGTCTGCAGCATCGGGGTCAGTTCCGGCTGGCGGGCCGAGCCCTCGAGGAACTTGCCGCCCAGCAGGGCGAAGCCGATCGCGGTGCCGAGGGCGCCGAGGCCGATCAGCAGGCCGGCGGCGATGACCGTGAACTTCGCCACTTCGGCGTACAGGGCAAGATTTTCCATGATGATTCTCCGTGGTGCTACGTGTTGAAAGGAAAGTGAGTGAAACGAAAACGGTACGGGTACGACGAAACGCTTAGTGGCTTTCCACCGCCATGCTCAGATAGACGATGGTCAGCATCATGAAGATGAAGGCCTGCAAGGTGATGACCAGGATGTGGAACGCGGTCCAGACGAAGCCGGAAATGAACTGGATCGGCGCCATCACCCAGGTCAGCCAGTCGGCGAACAGGGCGTTCCAGGTCATCAACGCGATCAGGATGAAGATCAGCTCGCCGGCGTACATGTTGCCGAACAGTCGCAAGGTCAGCGACAGCGGGCGGACCAGTTCCTCGATCACGCGCAGCAGCAGGTTGACCGGGGCAAGGATGACCTTGCCGACGACGCTGTGGGCGTGGAACGGGGCGGTGAAGGCTTCCTTGACGAAGGTGCCGACGCCCTTGTGGCTGATCGCGAACACCTGGATCAGCACGAACACCATCAGCGACAGGCCCAGCGTGGTGTTGAGGTCCGCGGTGGGCACCACGCGCAGGTAGGCGTGGTGCGGGTCGTGGCCGGCCACTTCATTGCCCTTCATCCATGCGCCCGGCAGCCAGTCCACCGGGATCATGTCCATGAAGTTCATCAGGAACACGACGCAGAAGATGGTGATCGACAGCGGCGCGATCAGCTTGCTGCGGCCGTGGAAGGTTTCGCGCACCAGGCCATCGACGAAGCCGACGACCATCTCGACGAAGGCCTGGAACTTGCCCGGCACGCCGGCGGTGGCCTTGCGCGCGGTGGCCAGGAACACCACCAGGAACAGCAGCGACAGAATCAGCGTGATGATCAGGCTGTCCATGTTCAGGGTCATGAACTTGCCTTCCCCGACCTGCCATTGGAGATGGTGCAAGTGGTGCTGGATGTATGCAGTGGAACCGCCGGAACCGGCTTCCGCTTCAACTTCAACGCTCACGTTCAATCCTGACGCAAAAGGTTCAAAGCCAATGGATACGCGACCACCGAGGCCGTGAATCCCGCCAGCATCGGCAGCGGCGGCAGGCGCCAGACAACCAATGCGATCGCGAATATCGAAACCGCCACCAGCCACTTCAGGAGTGCCGCCAGCAACAACCGGACGAAAGCCGACCGCGCCGCCACCACTCCCCCGCCCAGCGCGACCTGCGCAGCCAGAGCGCTGCCCATGGCCATTCCCAAGCCGCCCACCAGCACCGCCAAGGCGTCAGCCAGTCCATGCAGGAGAAAGGCCAGCGCCAGCAGCAGCACGATGGCCGTCTGGCAACCCACCGCGCGCAATGCCAGCCGACGGCCCGAGGCGACGGAATTCAGCACGCTAAAACCCGGTGAGTGGAGGAAGACCAAGACCCATGGAAAGCGGCCTTGTTGAGCCGGGAGATTATAGCAGGGGCCAAATTTGCCCGGCAACCGCCAGAAGCCTCGGTCCCTGGTCGCAATTCGCGGCGGCCTGGCGCCGACTCAATGGGGGCGGCACTGTTTGGCGACCAGCCGCGGCGCTGAAAACGATTTCCCCGCTGGCCCGGAACTTTTCCCGGGCCGGCCGGTCACTGCATCCGGGCCTGCTGTTCAACTTCCTCGTCCGAATGTACCGTCGCAGGCCCGCCCGAAGCCCCGGTTCCCCCGCCGGGGCTTCTTTATTGGTTCTTCTCCCACTTGCGGGAGCGCCGTTGTGATGCTGGTTTCGGCGGGACGCCATGCCCTGTCGCCGGGAATCGCTTTTCGCTCGGTCGGGGCAATCCTGCCCCGACTCGCGCGCGCAACATCCCTGTTGCGCTTGTCGCGACTCCCGGCGACAGGGCACGGCTATTCGGGGTTTGGGGTTTCTCGCTTCGATCGAGGAAACCTCTGAACAGCTCCGCCTTTGCTCCGACGAATACGCTGACGCATGTTCGTCATTCCGGGCGTTCATCGGAGCAAAGGCGGAGCTGTTCAGGCATTTCCGGAGGCGACGGAAATGAATCGCCGATGCGCAGCCCCCGGTGGGGATGCGGAAAGCAGGCCATGGACGGCCTGCGGCGGCGAGTGAAGACAGGAGTCTGCCCGAGCCGAGAAGCATCCCCGCCGGGGGCTGCGCTTGTTTCCGAAGCCAGCGCACATCGACGAACTGAAACTCCCAGCCCTCTGACAAGAGAAGATCCAAAAAAACAACGCCCCGGCATACGGGGCATTGTGGTTGATGCGATTGACCGAAGCCTCATTTCTTCTTCGGGATGTACAAGTCGGTGATCGTGCCGTCATAGACCTCGGCCGCCATCGCCACCGACTCGCTGAGCGTCGGGTGCGCATGGATGGTGTGGCCGATATCCTCGGCTTCCGCGCCCATTTCGATGGCAAGACCAATCTCGGCCAGCAGGTCGCCGGCGTGCACGCCGACGATGCCGCCGCCGATCACCCGGTGGGTGGCCTCGTCGAAGACCAGCTTGGTGAAGCCTTCGGTGCGGCCGATGCCGATGGCGCGGCCCGAGGCGGCCCACGGGAACTTGGCCACGCCGACCTTCAGGCCCTTGGCCTTGGCTTCGGTTTCGGTGACGCCCACCCAGGCGATTTCCGGGTCGGTGTAGGCGACCGAGGGGATCACCCGCGCCACCCACTCTTTCTTCTCCCCTGCCGCGACTTCCGCGGCCAACTTGCCTTCGTGGGTGGCCTTGTGCGCCAGCATCGGGTTGCCGACGATGTCGCCGATGGCGAAGATGTGCGGCACATTGGTGCGCATCTGCACGTCAACCGGGATGAAGCCGCGTTCGGTCACGGCGACGCCGGCCTTGTCCGCGGCGATCTTCTTGCCGTTGGGCGCACGGCCCACGGCGACCAGCACGCGGTCCCAGGTGCCGGATTCGATGTCCGGCTTCGCGCCGGCGTCGGCGCTTTCGAAACCGACGGTGATGCCTTTCTTCTCGGCCTTGACCGTCGCGGCCCTGGTCTTGAGATGGACGATGACGCCCTGCTTTTTCAGGCGGTCGGCCAGCGGCTTGACCAGGTCCTTGTCCGCGCCGGGCATCAGTTGATCCATGAATTCGACCACGGTGACTTCCGCGCCGAGGGCGCGATACACGGTGGCCATTTCCAGGCCGATGATGCCGCCGCCGACGACCAGCAGTTTTTTCGGCACCTCGGCCAGTTCCAGCGCGTCGGTCGAATCCATCACCCGCGGGTCGTCCCACGGGAAGTTGGGCAGTTTCACCGCCTGGCTGCCTGCGGCGATGATGCACTGTTCGAAGCGCAGCAACTGCTTGCCGCCGTCCGCGCCGACGATTTCGATTTCGTTCGGCGAAACGAATTGCGCCACGCCCTGCACCACGCGCACCTTGCGCTGCTTGGCCATGCCGGCCAGGCCCTTGGTGAGCTGGCCGACGACTTTCTGCTTGTATTCACGCAGCTTGTCCAGCGTGATCTTCGGCTTGCCGAAGTCGATGCCGATGTCGGCGGCGTGCGCGGCTTCCTCGATGACGTTGGCCGAATGCAGCAGCGCCTTCGACGGGATGCAGCCGACGTTGAGGCAAACGCCGCCGAGGCTGGCGTAGCGTTCGATCAGTACGGTGTCCAGCCCCAGGTCGGCGGCGCGGAACGCGGCGGTGTAGCCGCCGGGGCCGGCGCCGAGCACGACGATGCGGCATTCGATGTCGGCGGTTTTGCCGGTGCCTTGCGCGGCTTTCGGCGCGGGCGCGGGCGCGGCAGGAGCCGCAGCCGGTGCGGCAGGCTTGGCGGCTTCGGCTTTCGCGGCGGGCGCCGATGCAGCCGCGCCTTCGGCTTCAAGGATCGCGACCACGGCGCCTTCGCTCAAGTTGTCGCCGACCTTGACCTTCAGTTCCTTGACCACGCCTGCCGCCGACGAAGGCACTTCCATCGTCGCCTTGTCCGATTCCAGCGTGACCAGGCCCTGGTCCTTCTTGACCGTGTCGCCGACTTTCACCAGCACTTCGATCACCGGCACGTCGCTGTAATCGCCGATGTCGGGAACCTTGATTTCGATATTCGCCATTTCTTTATCTCGATAGGGCGGGCCTTGACCCGCCTTTGACGTGTCTCGCAACAGGCGGGCCGAGACCCGCCCTGCGCATTACAGCAACACGCGGCGCATGTCGGCCAGTACCTGCGCCAGATACGCGGTGAAGCGCGCGGCGGCGGCACCGTCGATGACGCGGTGGTCGTAGCTCAGCGACAGCGGCAGCAGCAGGCGCGGGGCGAACTGCTTGCCGTCCCAGACCGGCTGGATGCTGGACTTGCTCACGCCCAGGATCGCCACCTCCGGCGCATTCACAATGGGCGTGAACGCGACGCCGCCGATGCCGCCCAGCGAGGAGATCGAGAAGCAGCCGCCGGACATGTCGGCCGGGCCAAGCTTGCCGTCACGCGCCTTCTTCGACAGTTCGCCCATTTCGGTGGCCAGTTCGATCACGCCCTTCTTGTCGGCGTCGCGGATGACCGGCACGACGAGACCATTGGGCGTGTCGGCGGCAAAGCCGATGTGGAAATATTTCTTGAGCGTGAGGTTTTCACCGGCTTCGTCGAGCGAGGCGTTGAACTCGGGGTATTTCTTCAGCGCCGAAACGCTGGCCTTGATCAGGAAGGCGAGCATGGTCAGCTTGGCGCCGCCGGTCTTTTCGTTTTCCTTGTTGACCTGCACGCGCAGGGCTTCGAGGTCGGTGATGTCGGCGCTGTCGTGCTGGGTGACGTGCGGGATCATCGCCCAGTTGCGCGCCAGGTTGGCGCCGGAAATCTTCTTGATCCGCGACAGCGGCTTGACCTCGATCTCGCCGAACTTGGCGAAATCGACCTTGGGCCACGGCAGCAGGTTCAGGCCATTGCCGCCGCCGGTCGTCGCCGCCGGCTTCGATGCGCCGCCACCGGCCAGCACGCCCTTGACGTATTTCTGCACGTCTTCTTTCGTGATGCGGCCGCCCTTCTCGCTGCCGGGCACTTGCGACAGGTCAACGCCCAATTCGCGGGCAAACACGCGCACGGCGGGGCTGGCGTAGGGCACCTTGTCCGGCAGCACACGCTCGGCGCCGAACTCGACCGGCGGGCTCTGCGGCGTCGCGGCCGCAGGTTTGCTTTCCGGCGCCGGCGCCGGCGGCGGCGCGGAGAGTTCCTGCGCGATCTCGCGCTGCGTCAGCTTGTCCGGCGCGGCTGCGGGCGCGACCGGCTCGACCTTGGCGCCGGTTTCCGCGGCGGGCGCGGGAGCCGGCGCAGCCGCTGCGGCGGCATCGCCAGCCTCGATCAGCGCGACCACGCTGCCTTCGCTGAGCGTGTCGCCCAGCTTGACCTTGATCTCCTTGACCACGCCGGCGACCGACGACGGCACTTCCATCGTCGCCTTGTCCGATTCCAGCGTGACCAGGCCCTGATCCTTCTTCACCGTATCGCCGACCGCGACCAGGATTTCGATCACCGGCACATCGGTGTAGTCGCCGATGTCGGGAACGCGGGCTTCTGTGACCTCAGCCATTGCAAAACTCCAAAACGCGAACGATGGACGGCGCCTATTCTGTGGCACCGATGGACAGTACGCCATACCCGCGACGCTGGTATCGCTTTGGCCTGCATGACAATACGCTTACGCATCGTTGCACTGCGGCAGTGCGGTCACGCGTCGATGAGCACGCGCCAGGCATCGTGCAAACGCGCGAAACCGAAACCGGCGTTGGCGGGACTGGTCGATGGCAAGGCATGGAAAACCAGTCGCGTCGCGAGCGCAGGCGACAATGCCGGTTGCAGGTGGCGGCGAAACGCCTGCGCCGCCTTGCCGCCGTTGAATGCGACCACGCGCAACGACGGCCGCGATGCAATCAGCGGCAGCAGGTCGTTCGCCACTTCGCTGCCGGGCACGATGGATGCATCCAGACTGCCGCGGCGCTCGCACTGGCCGATCACATCCCACAGGCCGACACCGGCGCGCTGCAATGCGGCAATGCGTGCCGCGTACGGCGCAGCCGCATCGAAACCGAACAACGCGCCCATCAACGGCCAGAAGCGGTTGCGCGGGTGCGCGTAGTAGCTCGTTGCGGCCAGCGAGGCATCTCCGGGCATCGAGCCGAGCACCAGCACCCGGCAATCGGCGGCGACTGCCGGGGGCAGGCTGCGGAGGAGATTGCGGCGCGGCTTCGTCATCGGCCGACGATATGCGGCGCGAATGCCGCCAGGTCAAGCCGTGGCGGCTGCAACCTGCGTTTTCGTTTGCGAACGCCGCAACCCTCCAACCCGACCAGCAGCAGCGCCATTGGCAACAGGCAGAACGCGCGCGCGCCGTCGAAGCGCGCGGACAACTGGCCGGTCCGGCCGCAATCAGGGACGGGCGGCCTGCGCCGACGTTTCCGGCTCCGGGATCGCCAGGAAAACCGTGCTCCACAACTGCGCGGCATTGGATTCATCGACGTCGGCCTTGCCCTGGCCGAAGGGGACCGCGGTGTAGCGGCCGTTCGCGTAGCGCCACGACCACAGCTCCGACGTCCGCAGCTCGCGCGAGGCCTTGATCGCTTTCCACAATCGCGCCTGCGCGTCCTGCAGGCGCGTCCGGACAGGCGCCGGCAGATCGCTGCGCGCGAGCTGCCGCTGCAAGCCCGCCGCCATCAGCGCCTGCTGCCAGGACCACACGCCGGTGCCGTGGTAGGCGTTGCGGTCGAACAGCGCCTGCACCGGCGCGTCGGCGTAGGCGGGATCGGCCGACATCATTCCGACGTCGGTCAGCAGCCCGGCGGGAAACGGGCGCAGCGCCGACGCGACCATCGCATCGACCGTGGCCGCCGACGGATCGGTGAACAGCAGCGCGAAGCCGACGTCCGAATGCAGCACCGGAATCGGCTGCAGGCGCGCGTCCAGCGCCAGCGCGGCGAAGCGCAGCGGCCCTTCCGGCAGGCTGGCGAGCGCGGGGCGCGGATCGACGCCGGTCTTCGCCGCGTACTCGCGTACCTTTTCGCGCGCGGCGGCGGGATCGAGGCTCACCGCGAACAGCCCCGGCGCGCGCTCGGACCACACCTGCGCCGACGCGGCCGCGTCGGCGAACGCGCGCTGCCGGTCGGCGTCGGCATAGGGCGCCAGCAGCCCTTGCGCCTGGAGCCGCGCGACCGCCGACAGCGCCGCCGGGATCCAGACCGCGTTCACGTCGTAGGCGTAGCGACCGCGGGCGAGCCCGTTCTCGCTGTCGCGCCATTGCCCGACGTTGCGGCCGGGCTTGAGCGCGAGCAGGTTGCCCGCCGACGGGTCGCGCGCGAACGCCTGCGAGGCGGACAGCACGTAGTCGAAGTTGCGCGCCAGCGCGGCGCCGACGGTCGTGCCGGAAGGCAGGCGTTGCGCGAGGAAACCCGGCGCGCGCGCGCGGCCTTCCGGATCGTCCAGCAGGTAGGCCGCGGCCACCGCCGCCAGCATGAAGTCGTCGTCGATCATGCCGTAGTCGTGGATCGGTTCCGCCGAGGTCGTCCCGTCCTCGCGGCGATGGCGCAGCACGGCGAACTCGCCGATGTCCTCCTCGTGCGCCACCTCGCCATGCGCGTCGATCCGCGCCAGCACGGAGGCGAGGCCGCTCTCGATCGCCTGCGGGCGCAGCGCCGGCAGCAGCAGCCGCAGCGACATCAGCGTGTCGCGCCCGAAGTAGGTGTCGAAGCGCCAGGAGCCGGCGAGGAACTTCTCGCGATAGCTGAGGAAGCGCAGCGCGTTGCGGCTGCGCTCGTCGCCGCCCGCGCGCTCGTTCAGCAGCGCATCCCCGGCGAACGGGGTCAGCGGCGTCTCGCCGGTCAGCGCGGCAAGGCGCAGGCGCAGCGGTTCGCCGGCGACGTCGGGTTCGAGGACCAGCGCGCCGTCGCCGTCGCGGCGGAAGCGGCCGTTGTCCGCGGTCAGCGTGATCGCGTATCCGGGCGCGCCGTCCAGCCGCGCGCGCTTCCAGCTTGCGCTGCGCTCGGACAGTTGCAGGGGCGTTGCGGTCTCGGCCGGGTACTTGCGGAGAAGCTGGTAGTCGCGGAGCACGCGCACGCTGCCCAGCACCGCTTCGCGCAGCCGCAGCGGGCCGCCGGCGAGGCGGGCCTCGGCGACGATGCCGTGCAACACCTGGCCGCCCTCGTCGATCTGCGTGCCCTTCACCTCGTCGAGGCTCCACTGCACCGGCGTCGCGGCATCGTCGAACCACAGGCCGACGCCGCTGTTGCCGGCGGGAAACGCCACCAGCACGCGCGGACTGGTTCCGGAAGTGAGCAGCAGGTGCGCGGCAACCGGGCCGTCCTGGTAGAAGGCGTTCTCGACCTGGCCTTCGGTGATGCGGAACTGCAGCGGCGACGCAGCCGCCGCAGTCGGGTGAGCGTCCGGTCGCGCGGATTGGTCCGCGGTGCAGCCCGGCTGTGTGGCGGCGAGCAGCAGCGCGGCGATGGCGAACAGGCGGGGGAGCGTTCGTGCGACCGTGGGCATCCGGATCACCCTTTCATCGGTGGCGTTGCGCCGGCCGGCGGGCGCGTGGCGCGGTCGAACAGCGCCAGCGACACCAGCAGCAGCGCCATCGGCAGCAGCAGCAGGTAGAACGCGCGCGCGCCGTCGAAGTGCGCGAACAACTGGCCGGTGACGAACGAGCCGGTGGTGCCGCCGAGCGCGGAGAACACCACGATCAGCCCGGTCATCGCCGCGTGCCGCGTTTTCGGCAGCGCGCTGAGCACCACCGAGTTGATGGCCGGGTAGATCGGCGCCATGAACAGCCCGATCAGCGGGAACACGTAGGCGGCCAGCGGCGCGTTCCACCAGGTGCGCGCGGTCTGCTGCGGGTGCACGTTCGCGGCCAGCGGCAGCGCCAGCAGCACCAGCGCGGCCATCGCCACCACGCACGCCGCCAGCAGCGGGAACCACGGTATCCGCCGCAGCAGGATCCCGCCGCCCAGACGCCCCAGCGCCAGCGAGCCGGCGAAGATGCTGGCCGCCTGCACGCTGAGCGCGGTCGGCAGGTGCAGGATCTCGCGGTTGAACGTGGGCAGCCAGGTGTTGACCGCCTGCTCCATCAGCACGTAGAGGAAGGCGGACACCAGGAACACGCCGACCAGCGGCCGCGCCAGCAGGCGCAGCATGTCGGCGAAGGATTCGCCCGGCGAATGGCCGTCGCGCGCCGGGCGCTCGTCCCAGCGCGCGACGGCCAGCAGCGCCGTCACCGCGACGCACAGCGCGGCGATCACCCAATAGACGTTGAGCCAGGACGGCGCACCCGGCGTGAGCGGATCGATGAAGGCGGCGAACAGCCAGGCGCTGCCGAGGATGCCGACCATGAACCAGCCTTCCACCGTGCTGGTCAGGCCGGCGTGCGCGCGCGGACTGTCGGTGAGCAGGCCGATGCTGGAATAGACCGAAATCTTCACCAGCGCGAACGACACGCCGACCACGACGAACAGCAGCTTGGTCGCCCGGAACGACTGCAGCAGCGGCATGCCGGCGCAGGCCGCGGCGACCAGCAGCAGCCCGAGCATCATCGCCCGCCGGTAGCCCAGCCGCGGCAGCGCCGAGGCGACCAGGAACGAGGCGATCGCGATCGGCAGGTCCTTGAACGCCTCCAGCGTGCTGGCCTGTGCCTTGTCGATGCCGAAGCCCTGGATCGACTGCAGGATCACCGTGCCGACCGAGTTCAGCAGCATCGCGAAGATCATGTAGGTCAGGATCAGCGCAAGGATTGCGAGGGAGCGGTTCATCGTCGGCTCCTGCCGCGAGTGGGAACGGTGGCGTGATCGTCGCCGAATCGGCATGCGATCGTCATGAACGGATCCTGGAACAGGTCGCGGCGCCGCCCGGAAGGGCTGGCGGCGCCGCAGTGCCCATGCCGGGGAGGCGACAGGGACACGGCAAGGAGGCGACAGCCGCGGGCGGGGCGTGCCCGCGCGGCCCGCCGCAGACTGTCTGCGGGGACGGACGACGGATGTCCGCCATCCGTCCTCCACTTTCTGCGGCCGCGCCGGACCGCGCCATCACCAGAGGTACTTGACCTGGAAGTTGACCTCGCGGCCCTCCAGCGCGCGCGCCAGCAGCACCCCGTCGGTGCCGGTGGCGCTGCCGAAGATGCGCGAGTTGGACTCGGTCAGGCCCAGCTCGTTGGTCATGTTGGTGCCGCGCAGGTTGAGCTGCCAGTGCTCGCCGATGTCGGCGGTCACGCCGAAGTCCAGGGTGTGGTAGGAGCCCAGCTGCTGCAGCCCGGACAGGTCCTGGGTGTGCTTGCCCACGTAGGTGTAGGTCACGTACGGCAGGATGTCGCCCCAGGGCATGACGAAGCGGTAGCTGGGGGTGAACATCGCCCGGAACTTCGGCTGGCGCTGCAGCTGCTTGCCCTCGATCGTGACGCAGGCGGCGTTGCCGTTGATGTCGGTGTAGGAGATGCAGGCGTCGTAGTCGGTGTACTTGCCGTCCAGGTAGTTGGCCACCAGCTGCAGGCGCAGGTTCTCCACCGGGGTCACCACCCCGAGCAGGTTCACTCCGTTGGAGCGCGAGCCGTAGATCTTCGGGCTGCCCACCGGGCTGCCGTTGCCGTCGGTGGGCTGGTACTGCAGGCCGGTGAACACGCGGTGGTAGGCGCTCACGTCCACGTACAGCAGCGGCGACTGGTACTTGAAGCCCATCTCGTAGTTGCGCACCTTCTGCATCGGCGGGGTGGCGCCGGTGGTGCTGCCGCGGATGCCGTTGTCGAAGTCCAGGAAGTGGCCGCCGGTGTTGACCCGTGCGTAGGCGGACATGTGCTCGGTGAACGAGTAGTTGGCGCCGGCGGTGAAGGCCGGATGGGTCTTCTTGTACTCGGTCACCGCGAAGGTGCCGTCGCACACCGGGGTGGCGTTGTCATAGAGCGTGTACTCGTTGCCGTCCAGGTCGACGCTGGCCAGGTTGCAGACGTGGTTGGTCGCGTCCTCGCGCTCCAGCCGCGCCGACAGGTCCAGCAGCCACTTGCCGACCCGCCAGGAATCGGACACGTAGCCGGCGATGTTGGTGGCGCTGCCGTGCTGGGCGATGTTGTAGCTGCCGTAGCTGGCGAAGCCCTGGCTGTCGGTGACGTAGTAGGTCTGGCCGCCGCTGGTGTAGCTGACCACGATCGGGGTGGCGTTGGGCGTGTTGCTCATCAGCATCAGGTCGCCGATCACCCACTTGTCGTCCATGGTGTAGTGGTTGACGTACAGGCCGACGGTGAGGGTGTTGCCGTCGAACAGCTCCTTGCTCAGGCGGAAGTCGTTGTTGAAGCTCTTCAGGTGCTTGTGCACGTACCACCAGCCCTGCTGGATCACGCTCTGGTCCAGCGCCACCGAGCCGCCGGTGGTGTAGGTGGCGGTGGCCGAGCCGGCCGGCAGGGCGAAGCCGCCGGTGGTGTCGGCGTTGTAGAGCATGTCGTACAGGCTGGCCGGGTTGTTGCCGGAGAACAGCGCGTTGGTGTCCATGTCGCCTTCGTCGAACAGGAACTTGTCGCTGATCGACCAGCCGTTGTCCAGGTCCATGTCGAAGTTGCCGCCGGCGAAGAACATCTTGGCGCCGCGGCCGTTGGCCAGGTCCACCTGCTTGGCCCCGCCCGGGTAGCCCGGCAGCGTCACGTGCTGCAGCGCCTTGCTGTAGTAGGTGTCGGTGAGCGCATCGAAGCCCGGATACGCGCTGAAGCTGTCGGTACCGTTCTGGATCAGCGGGACCGGGGTGATGAACTGGTTCTTGTCGTTCAGGTAGCGCGCGTACAGGACCAGCTTGCCCTTGTCGAAGTCGTGCGCCAGCGTCGCGGTCAGCTGGCCGCCCTTGTCGGCCTTGAACTGCGGGTCGCGCACGCCGTTGGACTCGCGCCAGAAACCGCCGAAGCTGCCGTACCAGCCGTCGGCGACCCTGAAGCCGGAGAAGCCGTCCAGCCGCCACAGCCCCTCGTCGCCGTAGGTCACGCCGAGGCTGCCGGTCGGCGTCTCGGTGCCGGTCTTGAGGAAGAAGTTGGCGCTGGCGCCCATCTGGCCATCGGCGAACACCACCGACGGCCCGCCCTGCAGGATCTCCACCGACTCGACGGTGTCGTCCAGGCGGAACATCGAGGTGGTCTCGAAGAACGACAGGGTCGGCATGCCGTACAGCGGCGAGCCCATCAGCAGGGTCGAGAAGTACGGCGCGTCGCCGCCGCCGGGGAAGCCGGCGATCTCGATGTTGGCGCCGGTCTGGCCGCCGGTCGATTCGGGCCACATGCCCGGCGAGATCTTCAGCAGGTCGGCCGTGCTCTTGGGGTTGGCCTGTTTGATCTGCTCGGCGTTGGCGGTGACGATGTTGTAGCTGGCCTCCAGCTTCTTGACGCCGCCGGACTGGGCCGAGCCGGACACCACCACAGTGTCCAGGGTGGTGGCGTTGTCCTTGCTCTTGTCGGTATCCGGCGTGGCCTCCTGTGCCAGCGCCGGCGCCGCCAGCGCGGCGGCGATCGCCGCCGACAGGGCGTAACGGATCAGTCGTGTCTTTTGCATTGTGCCCTCTCCCACGTTGCGTATGACTCGTGACTTGGAATCGTTGGTGGAACGGACGGCCCGCCGCGGCCGCGTCGGTTCAGTCGGCGATGAAATCCTCCAGCCGCAGCGCGGCGATGTCCGGCAGCACCGCATCAGCCATCGGCAACGCAGTGACCTGGCCGATGCCGATGGCCGCCATGCCGGCGGCGTGGATGGCCTCGATGCCGGCGGCGGCGTCCTCCACGCCGATGCACAGCGCCGGCGGCACGCCCAGGCCGGCGGCCGCGTCCAGGAAGATCGCCGGGTCCGGCTTGGCGCGCGCCAGCCGCGCCGGGTCGGCGATGTAGTCGAAGTGCGCGGCGATGCCCAGCCGCTGCAGCAGGCGCGGGGCGTTGCGGCTGGCCGAGGCCAGGCCCAGCTTCAGCCCGGCAGCGCGCGCCTGGCGCAGCAGCCGCTCGGCGCCCGGGAACAGGTCCTGCGGGCCCAGCGCCTCGATGGCCTGCAGGTAGTAGCCGTTCTTGCGCTCGGCCAGCGCCGCGCGCTCGGCCGCGTCGAACTCGCGGCCGGCGCGCTCGAGCACGATGTCCAGCGAGGCCATGCGGTCCACGCCCTTGAGCCGCTCGTTGACCTGGCGGTCGAACGGCACGCCGATCTCGTCGGCCAGCCGCTGCCAGGACCGGTAGTGGGTGCGGGCGGTGTCGGTGAGCACCCCGTCCAGGTCGAACAGCAGCGCCCGCGCCGGCCGCGGGAAGCTGGCCCGCGCCGCGTCGGCCGGATTGGCCAGCGGCAGCGCCCGGGTGCGGCCGGCCGCCACCCGCAGCGGCGCGCCGGCGTGCACGATCTCCAGTTCGGCGCCCTCCTCCAGCCGGTAGCGCACGCCGTCGCCGTCGACCCGCACGTGCAGGGTGCGCCCGCGCCAGCGCAGGCCGAAGCCGTAGCCGCGCCAGGCCGCCGGCAGCACCGGCGCGAACTCCAGCCGGCCAGCCGCCACCCGCAGCCCGGCGAAGCCCTCCACCACCCCGCGCCAGCTGCCGGCCAGCGCCGCCATGTGCACGCCGTGGTCGGTGTTGCCGTGGCGGTCGTCCAGGTCCACCCGCAGGCTGGCGTCGAAGTAGCGCCAGGCGCGCTCGCACTGGCCCACCTCGCTGGCCAGGATCCCGAACACCGGCGCCGACAGGGTCGAGTCGTGGGTGGTCACCGCCTCGTAGTAGTCGAAGCTGCGGCGCTTGCGGTGCAGGTCCAGGCCGTCGCCGGCCAGCACCAGCGCCATCGCCACGTCGGCCTGCTTGCAGATCTGGTGGCGGTACAGGGTCAGCGGGTGGTAGTCCAGCAGCAGCGGCCGGCGCTCGCCCTTGGGCAGCGGGTGCGGCCAGCGCGGCTTGTCCAGGAACCCGCCGTCCTGCGCGTACACGCCGGCGCGCTCGTCGTAGGGCAGGTGCATGGCCGCCGCCGCGCGTCGCCACAGGTCCACCTCGTCGGCGCTCAGCGCCAGCCGCTCGGCCAGCGCCGCCAGCAGCGCCGGCCGCTCGGCCTGCAGCCGCTGCCACGCCGCCGCCGCGCGCTGCAGGTGCCGCTGGGCCATGCGGTTGGTGTAGAAGTTGTCGTCGACCAGGGTGGTGTACTCGTCCGGCCCGGTCACCTCGTGGATGCAGAACGCGCCGCCGTGGCGCGGGTTGAAGTGGCCGACCTGCGGCCAGATGCGCGCGGTCTCGAACAGCATCTCGGCGCCGGCCTCGGCCAGGAAGCCGAGGTCGTCGCTGGCGTCCAGGTACAGGCCGATGGCGTAGGCCACCGCGGCATTGATGTGGTAGGCCGCCGAACCGCTGGGATAGTGCGCCGAGCACTCACCGCCGGCGATGGTGCGCCAGGCGTACAGCGCGCCGAGCGGGTGGTTCAGCTCGCGCGCGTGGGCGCGCGCGGCGTCCAGGGTGTGGAAGCGGTACATCAGCATCGCCCGCGCCACTTCCGGCGCGGTGAACACCATCACCGGCAGCACGAAGGCCTCGGTGTCCCAGAAGCAGTGGCCCTCGTAGCCTTCGCCGGTCAGGCCCTTGGCGGCGGTGCCGTCGACGCCGTTGCGGCCGGCCGACTGCAGCAGGTGGAACAGGTTGAAGCGCAGCGCCTGCTCGGCGCGCGCATCGCCCTCCACCCACAGTTCGGCGCGCTTCCAGAATTCCTCCAGCGCGCCGGCCTGGGCCTGCGCCAGCGCGGCGAAGCCCTGCACGCACACCCGCTGCAGGGTGTTGGCCAGCGCCGCCACCCGCGCCGGGCCCTCGCCCTCGCACTGGTAGGCGACGAACTTCTCCAGGGTCACCTGCTGGCCCGGCCGCAGGCTGGCGGTGAAGCGCTGTTCCACCCGTTCGCCCTGGGCCAGCGCCGGCGCCGCCTGCAGGCCGCCCTCGCCGCTGCGGTGCTGCTGCCCACACACCAGCGAGAAACCGCGCAGCGGCGCGCGCTGCTCCAGCCAGGCCAGTTCGCCCTCGGCCGCGGCGGCCACGGTCAGCAGGCCCTCGCCGCTGCCAGCACCGATGCGGGGGTCCTCGCCCTGGGCGACCGCGCGCTGGCCGGCCTCCAGCGCCGACACCAGGGTCAGCGGGCCGCTGTAGTCGATCGAACGCACGCTGTAGCGGATCGCCAGCACCGCCTGCTCGGTGAACGGCACCACCCGCTCGGCGTGGATCTCGATCTCGCGCCCGCCCGGGGTGCGCAGGCGCAGGCGCCGCTGCAGGTGGCCGCGGCGCAGGTCCAGCACGCGCTCGAACGCCAGCCACTGGGCCTGGCCCAGGTCCACGCACTCCTCGCCCAGCCACACCCGGATGCGGGTGCCCTCGGCCACCGGCTTGCGGGTGTCGGTGCTGCGGGCGAAGCCGGCCAGGCGCTCGTGGTAGTGGATCTCGGTCTGCTCGAACGCCGCGGCCAGGTAGCTGCCGTCGCTGGGGCCGGGGTCCTCCTCGAAACCGCCGCGCACGCCCAGGCAGCCGTTGGCCAGGGCGAACAGGGTCTCGTCGCGCGCCCGCCGCAGGGGATCGAACGCATCCTGACGCAGCTGCCAGGGATCGTCGGCGCCGCGCGCGTCTACCTGACGCACGGCTGCACCCGCCTCGTAGTCCGCCACCCTGCCTCTCCAGTGCCCGCCCAGGGATTGGGGCGGCACGCTGTAGTCGATTGTTATCGATGTCAAGTTGACGCCAACAGTCGCACTTTCCGACATGTGTCGACACGCTAGCAAACGCCGGCCGGGCCGGCGAAAGTCCTTGGCCGACAAGCAATTGCGGCGTGTCGCGGGGGCGCCGGAGCAGACCCGGCGCGGGCCCGGCGCCGCTGCGTTGCAACAAGGAAACGCGCTCCGCCCCGTTCGCCCTGCCCGGGCGGAAGGACCGGGCGGCGCGGGTCTGCGCGCGGCCGCGGCGGGCGCTTCAGGTCGCGCGCACCACCAGATGGGTGGGCAGGACCTCGCTGGCGGCCGCACCGCCGTCGATCAGCTCGCCGACCTTGCGCGCCAGCAGCACCCCGGCATCGACGAAGTTCTGGTGCACCGAGGTCAGCGGCGGCACGTAGGTCGCGCCCAGCGGGGTGTCGTCGTAGCCGATCACCGACACGTCCTCCGGCACCCGCCGGCCGCGCTCGATCAGCGCGCGGATGGCGCCGATGGCCAGCAGGTCGCTGGCGGCGAACAGCGCATCGATCTGCGGCTGGCCGTCCAGCAGCGCGCGCACCGCCTCGGCGCCGGCGTTGACGGTGAAGGCCGCCACGGTCGGCGCCAGCGGCACGATGCCGTAGCGCGCCAGGGTGGCGGCGAAGCCCTGCAGACGCTCGGCGAACTCGCCGTGCGCCGGATCGCCCAGGAACGCCGGCCGGCTGCGCCCGAGGGCGATGAAGCGCTCGGCCGCCAGCGCGCCGCCGCGGCGGTTGTCGCTGCCGACCACCACCTGCGAACCGTTGCGGCTGACCGCGCCCCATACCACCGTCGGCCGGCCCCAGCCCAGCACCGTGCGCACGGCGTCCTCGTTGGCGCCCTGGCCGAGCAGGATCACCCCGTCGGCGGCCTGCACGCCGGGCAGCGCGCCACCCTGCAGCGAGGTCAGCAGCACGCTGTAGCCGCTGGAGGTGAGTTCCTGGGTGATGCCGCCGAGCAGGTCCAGCGGGTACGGCCCGGACATCTGCCGCTCCACCGACGGCTTCATCTCCACCACCACCGCCACGGTCATGCTGCGCCGCAGCCTGAGGTTGCGCGCGCTGACGTTGAAGGCGTAGCCGTGCTGGCGAGCGAGCGAGCGCACCCGCTCGCGAGTCTGCGGATTGACCAGCGGACTGTCGCGCAGCGCCCGCGAGACGGTGATCGCCGACACCCCCGCCAGCCGGGCCAGGTCGGCCATGGTCAGGCGTCCGTCAGCGACGGGCACGGCCGGGCGGGCGCGGGCGGGTTTGCGGCGTGCAGACAAAAGGGGCCCCTGCGCAACTGCATGATGCTTCGTGCCGCCCAACATCGGCCGCATCGGCCTTCTATCCTGACAGAGTCCGCAGCCGGCGGCATGCGGCGGCCGGGGCTTGCCGTCGACGCTCAGGGCCAGCGTATGACTCGGAGCCGCAGCGATCTGCCCGAAGTGAATGCCATCACAGGCCGATCACTTCATCCCGTACCACGCACCGCGCCCGCTGCCGTGTTGCTGCAAATGCCTGCGCGCGATCAGGTCGCGGGAATGCACCTTCAGCGTGTTGCGGCTCGCGCCGGTGATCTCGTCGATGCGGGAGATCAGATCCAAGATCTCGAGCGTGACCTGCAGGGCGTCGGTGCGGAACATGCACCAATGTCACGCCCATTTACACCCATTCTCTGAATTGTTTTACCGCGATCCACCGGCGGCCTACTCCACCGTCACCGCCTTGGCCAGGTTGCGCGGCTTGTCCACGTCGGTGCCGCGGGCCAGGGCGGCGTGGTAGGCCAGCAGCTGCACCGGGATGGTGTGCACCACCGGGCTGAGCAGGCCGGTGTGGCGCGGGGTGCGGATCACCTGCACGCCCGGCGAGGCTTCGAAGTTGCTGTCCTGGTCGGCGAACACGAACAGCTCGCCGCCGCGCGCGCGCACTTCCTGCATGTTCGACTTGACCTTCTCCAGCAGGCGGTCATTGGGGGCGATTACCACCACCGGCATGGCCGCGTCGACCAGCGCCAGCGGGCCGTGCTTCAACTCGCCGGCGGGGTAGGCCTCGGCGTGGATGTAGGAGATCTCCTTGAGCTTGAGCGCGCCTTCCAGGGCGATCGGGTAGTGCAGGCCGCGGCCGAGGAACAGCGCGTTGGGCTTGCCGGCGAAGCGCTCGGCCCAGGCCATGATCTGCGGCTCCAGGTTGAGCGCGTGCTGCACGCTGCCGGGCAGGAAGCGCAGCTGGTCCAGGCAGTCGGCCTCGGCGGCCGCGTCGATGCGGCCGTGCAGGCGGCCCAGCACCACGGTCAGCTGGAACAGCGCGGCCAGCTGGGTGGTGAAGGCCTTGGTCGAGGCCACGCCGATCTCGGCGCCGGCGCGGGTGTAGCAGACCAGCTCGCTGGCGCGCGGGATGGCGCTCTCGGGCACGTTGCAGATCGACAGGGTGTGGCGGTGGCCCAGCGCCTTGGCGTGCTTGAGCGCCTCCATGGTGTCCAGGGTCTCGCCGGACTGGGAAATGGTCACCACCAGGTGGTTCGGGTCGGCGTAGGCGGCGCGGTAGCGGTACTCGCTGGCGATCTCCACGCTGCACGGCAGCCCGGCCAGGGCCTCGATCCAGTAGCGCGCGGTCAGGCCGGCGTAGTAGCTGGTGCCGCAGGCCAGGATCTGCACGCCGGTGACGCCGGCCAGCACCTGTTCGGCGCGCGCGCCGAACAGTTCGGCCGGGAAGCCGCCGGCGTCGATCGCCGCCTCGGCGGTGTCGGCGATCGCGCGCGGCTGCTCGTGGATCTCCTTCTGCATGAAGTGGCGGTACGGGCCCAGCTCCAGCGAGGCCAGCGACACATCGGACACGTGCACCCCGCGCTCGACCGGGGCGTCTGCGGCGTCGAACACCTGCACGCGGTCGCGGGTCAGCAGGACCGTGTCGCCCTCCTCCAGGAAGACCACCCGGCGGGTGGCCTGGACGACCGCCGACACGTCCGAGGCCAGGAAGTTCTCGCCCTCGCCCAGCCCGACCAGCAGCGGGCAGCCCATGCGCGCGCCGACCAGCTGGTCCGGCTCGGACAGGCGCAGCACCGCCAGCGCGTAGGCGCCGTCCAGTTCCTTGACCGCCTTCTGCAGGGCGGCCAGCAGCGCCTGCCCCGGGCTCGCCGCGGACGCATCGCCCTGCGACAGGTGCCAGTGGATGAGGTGGGCGATGACCTCGGTGTCGGTCTGCGATTCGAACGGGTAGCCGAGCGCGGCCAGGCGCGCGCGCTGCTGCTCGTGGTTCTCGATGATGCCGTTGTGGACCAGCGCCAGCTCGCCATGACTGACGTGCGGGTGGGCGTTGGCCTCGGTGACGCCGCCGTGGGTGGCCCAGCGGGTGTGGCCGATGCCCAGGCGGGCGCCGAAACGGCCGGCCTGGGCGGCGGCCTCCATCTCGGCCACCCGGCCGGTGCGGCGCACCCGGCGGATCCGGCCGTCCTCGACCACGGCGATGCCGGCCGAGTCGTAGCCGCGGTACTCCAGGCGCTTGAGGCCCTCGATCAGGACCGGGACCACATCGCGATCCGCGATCGCGCCGACGATGCCGCACATGGAGTCGTTGCCTGTAGGGAGAGGGCGCCATTCTAGGGGGCGCCCAGCGCGCCCGCGTACGACCGGGCCGTCCGGACACCTGTCCGCGCGGACACCGCGGACAGGTTCAAACCGTGGCCACCCCTTGCGCATCAAGGGCTTGTGGTTGGCACGGCTCATGCGTTGCCGATTGCGTCCCACCACTCACGACCCGCCCGCCCGCATGTCCCAGCCCAACCCCTTCGGCAGCATCCGCGACACCTCGGCCCAGGACGTGCGCCTGGAACGGCCGTCCGGCCCGCGCTGGAAGCGCTGGCTGCTGCCGGCCGCGGGCGCGGCGGCGCTGCTGGCCGGGCTGGTGTGGGTGGTGCTGGGCTGGGCCGGCGGCGCGCGCTCGTTCGACGCCGACCGGGTGCGCATCGCCACGGTCACCCGCGGCGACCTGGTCCGCGACATCGCCGCCGACGGCAAGGTGATCGCCGCCAACAGCCCCATCCTGTACGCCATCTCCGCCGGCACCGTGGACCTGAAGGTGGTGGCCGGCGACGTGGTCAAGCAGGGCCAGGAACTGGCGGTCATCGACAGCCCCGAACTGCGCAGCAAGCTGGCCCAGGAGCAGGCCACCCTGGCCGGCCTGCAGGCCGAGGCCAGCCGCGCCGCACTGGACGCCACCCTGGCCCGCGCCGAGGCCAGCAAGTTCACCGACCAGGCCGCCATCGACCACCAGGCCGCCGCCCGCGACGTCGAGCGCTACCAGCACGCCTACGACGGCGGCGCGCTGCCGCAGGTGGAGCTGGCCAAGGCTCAGGACACCCTGAAGAAATCCGAGCTCGACCTGTCCCATGCCCAGCAGGACGCGCGCCTGAAGACCGAGGGCGCGCAGCTGGACGCGCGCAACAAGAAGCTGCTGGCCGAGCGCCAGCAGGCGGTGGTGGAGGAAGTGCAGCGCCAGGTCGACGCGCTGACCCTGCGCGCCCCGTTCGACGGCCAGGTCGGCCAGGTGCAGGCGGTGCCGCACACCCAGGTGGCCGCCAACGCGCCGATCCTGGGCGTGGTCGACCTGTCCAAGTTCGAGGTCGAGATCAAGGTGCCGGAGAGCTTCGCCCGCGACCTGTCGATCAACATGCCCGCGCAGCTGACCAGCGGCAGCGGTGAGCCGTATCCCGGCGCGATCAGCGCGGTCTCGCCGGAGGTGGTCAACGGCGAGGTCACCGCGCGCATCCGCTTCAGCGACAAGCAGCCGCCCGGCCTGCGCCAGAGCCAGCGCATGAGCGCGCGGGTGCTGCTGGGCACGCGCAAGAACGTGCTCAAGGTCGAGCGCGGCCCCTTCGTCGAACAGTCCGGCGGCCGCTACGCCTACGTGATGGACGGCCACACCGCCGAACGTCGCCCGGTGCAGCTGGGCCTGTCCAGCCTGGGCGAAGTCGAAATCCTCTCCGGCCTCAAGCCCGGCGACCGCGTGGTGGTCTCCGGCAGCGACCAGTTCGGCGATGCGGAGAGAGTGAAGGTGAATTGATTTGGTGAAGCCGGGGGAAGCCGGGGGAAGCCGGGGGAAGCCGGGACTCGGGACTCGGGACTCGGGACTCGGGACCCGGGACCCGGAAAGCAAAAGCATCAAGCACATCCGAACGAATTACGAATTACGAATCCCAAAGACCAAGTCTCGAATCCCAGCTTCTCCCGAGTCCCGGGTCCCGAGTCCCGAGTCCCGGGTCCCGGAAAGCAAAAGCATCAAGCACATCCCGAACGAATTACGAATTACGAATCCCAAAGACCAAGTCTCGAATCCCAGCTTCTCCCGAGTCCCGAGTCCCGGGTCCCGGGTCCCGGGTCCCGACTCCTCCCCAATCCCGTTCCAAGGACCACCGCCATGCTCGAAATGCGCTCCGTCTCCAAGGTCTACCGCACCGAACAGGTCGAGACCCATGCCCTGCGTTCGCTCGATCTGCACGTGCGCGAAGGCGAATTCGTCGCGGTCACCGGGCCGTCCGGCTCGGGCAAGACCACCTTCCTCAACATCGCCGGGCTGCTGGAGACCTACACCAGCGGCGTGTACCTGCTCGACGGCCAGGACGTGTCCGGGCTCGGCGACGACGCCCGCAGCAAGCTGCGCAACCAGAAGATCGGCTTCATCTTCCAGAGCTTCAACCTGATCCCGGACCTGAACCTGTTCGACAACTGCGACGTGCCGCTGCGCTACCGGCGCATGCCCGCGGCCGAGCGCAAGCAGCGCATCGAGCAGGCGCTGACCCGGGTCGGCCTGGGCTCGCGCATGAAGCACTACCCGGCCGAACTGTCCGGCGGCCAGCAGCAGCGCGCCGCCATCGCCCGCGCCCTGGCCGGCAGTCCGCGCCTGCTGCTGGCCGACGAGCCCACCGGCAACCTGGACACGCAGATGGCGCGCGGCGTACTGGAACTGATGGAGGAGATCAACGCCGCCGGCACCACCATCGTGATGGTCACCCACGACCCGGAACTGGCCGCGCGCGCCCAGCGCAACGTGCACATCGTCGACGGCCAGGCCACCGACCTGGTGCGCGAGCCGGTGCTGGCCCGCGGCGGCGAAGGCATCGCGGCCGCGCCCTGATCGCCCCCTTTACCGAGGACACCGTGATGACCCTTCGCTACTCCACCTCCCTGCTCGCCCTCGGCCTGCTGGCCGCCGGCCTCGCCCACGCCCAACCCGCGGCGCCCGCACACCAGCACCTGCACATCGACAGCGACATCGGCTACCTGTACTGGCGCCAGGACGGGCGCGCGCTGGACCTGTCCAACGGCAAGGGCGGCATCGTCGTCGACTACGCCCGCGCCGCGCCGCTGCCCGGCCTGGACAGCGGCGACACCATCGTCGCCCTCGACGGCAGCGCGGTGACGCGAATCGCCGACCTGCAGCGGCGCCTGCGCGCCCTGCACGGCGCGCCGGCGCGGCTGTCGCTGCGCGCCGCCGACGGCAGCCGACGCCAGCTGCGCGTGGTCGCCGCCGACTACACCCCGCTGCTGCCGCCGCCACCACCCTCGGCGCCCCCGGCCCCCGGCGCGCCGCCGGCTCCGCCCGCACCCCCGGCCGGCTGACGCGGGGGGCCCGGCGTGCTCGGCTACTACCTGCACCTGGCCCTGCGCAGCCTGCGCCGCAACAAGGTGCTGAGCGCGCTGATGGTGCTGTCGATCGCGGTCGGCATCGGCGCGACGATGACCACGCTGACAGTGCTGCGCCTGCTGTCCGGCGATCCACTGCCGGGCAGGAGCCAGCACATCTTCTATCCGCAGGTCGACGCCTTCCTCGACGGCAAGCCGCACCGGCAACCCTACGACAAGCTGGACTACACCTCGACCCTGGACCTGTGGCAGGCCAAGCGCGCCGACCGCCAGGCGCCGATCGTGGACAGCGAGATCAAGCTGCTGGCGCCGCAGACCGGCCAGCCCGCGCAGATAACCACGATGCTCTCCACCAGCACCGATTTCTTCCCGATGTTCGACGTGCCGTTCGCCCACGGCGGTGGCTGGAGCGCCGAGGATGACGCCAGGCGCGCACGGGTGGCGGTGATCTCGGCCGACCTCAACGACAAGCTGTTCGGCGGCGGCGACAGCGTCGGCCGCAGCCTGCGCATCCGCGACAGCCAGGTGCGCATCGTCGGCGTGCTGGCGCCGTGGCGGCCGTCGCCGCAGTTCTACACCCTGGCCGGCGGCAGTTTCGCCCAGGGCGACACCGCCGATTTCTACGCCCCGCCCGAGGACGTGATGGTGCCGTTCTTCACCGGACTGGAGATCAACGACGGCCACTTCCAGCCCTGGACCTGCTGGGCCACGCCGCAATCCATGGGCCGCCTGCAGGACATGCCGTGCGTGGGCCTGCAACTGTGGGTGCAGTTGGACAGCGCCGCCAAGGTCGCCGGCTACCGCCGTTTCCTCGCTGGCTACACCGCCCAGCAGAAGGCGCTGGGACGCATCGCCCAGCCCGGGAACACGCGCCTGCCGAGCCTGATGGAATGGCTGGACCACAACCGCGTGGTGCCGCGCGACGTGCGCCTGCAGAGCTGGATGGCGCTGGCGTTCCTGGCGATCTGCCTGTTCAACACGGTCGGCCTGCTGCTGGCCACGTTCCTGCGCCGCGGCGGCGAGATCGGCGTGCGCCGCGCGCTGGGCGCCTCGCGGCGGGCGATCCTGGCCCAGTGCCTGACCGAGGCCGGGCTGATCGGCCTGGCCGGCGGCGTGCTGGGCTGGCTGCTGACCCTGCTGGGCCTGTGGGCGGTGCGCCGGCAGCCGGTCGAATACGCCGACCTGGTGCACCTGGACCTGCCGATGTTCACGGCGACCCTGCTCCTGGCGGTGGCCGCCAGCCTGGTCGCCGGGCTGTTCCCCGCCGCGCGCGCCAGCCGGATCGCGCCGGCGATGCAGTTGAAGACGCAGTGATGTGTTTTGCCCCTCCCCTGCGCTGCGCGCAAGGGAGGGGCAAAAGGCCAAGAGCGATTCCCGCCTTCGCGGGGTTTTCAACGGACGCATGTCCGGTCATGACGAGAAAAGTCGGAGGACGTCCCTTGCAAATCCGCCCCATCCTTTCCGCCCTCGGCCGCCATCGCCTGGCCGCTGCGCTGATCGTGCTGGAGATCGCCCTGGCCTGCGCGGTGCTGTGCAACGCCTTCTTCCTGATCGCCGGGCGCTTGGACCTGATGCGCATCCACAGCGGCATCGACGAACGCGCGCTGGCGCTGGTCGCGTTGCGCGGCTGCGACGGCTGCGCCAATGCGGACGTCAACGCGCGCGCGCTGGCGGCGCTGCGCGCGATCCCCGGCGTGCGTGCGGCCGGTGCGGTCAACACCGTGCCGTTCGGCCAGCCTGCGTCCAACGCCGGTATCTGCCGGGACAAAGAATGCAAGGACGTCGCCGGCGTACCCCATGTCTATCTTGTCGGTCCCGGAGCAATCGAGGCGTTCGGCCTGCGGCCACTACGGGGCCAAGGTTTCACCGCAGGCGACTTCCAGCGCATCGACGGCTGGTATCCCCGGGATTCCCGGGTCTGGCTCACCCAGGTGCTCGCCGATCACCTGTGGCCGGGCCAGGACCCGCTGGGCAGGGAATTCTGGAGCGGCGACTACCACTTCCGCGTCGCCGGCATCCTCGCGCACTTCGCACGTCCCGATCCCGGCCGCAGCGAGAGCGGCGCGGAAAGCGCGGAATGGTCGATCATCGTGCCGGTCAGCGACGACGCGCAGTCCGGCAGTTTCGTCGTCTCCGCCGATCCGCTCGACCTGCCGCGGGTGATGCAGGCCGCGCGCGCGGCCGTGGCCCGGGCCGTGCCCGAGGCGGTGCTCGACCAGCAGCAGAGCCGCGCGCTGTCCGAGCTGCGCGAGCGCTACTTCCGCAGCGACCGCGCGATGGCCTGGCTGCTGGTCGCGGTGATCGCGGCGATGCTGCTGGTGACCGCGCTGGGGATCGTCGGCCTGGCCAGCTTCTGGGTCGCCCAGCGCACCCGCCAGATCGGCATCCGCCGCGCGCTGGGCGCCACCCGCGGCGACATCCTGCGCTACTTCCAGCTGGAGAACGTCCTGCTCGCCAGCGCCGGCATCGCCCTGGGCATGGGCCTGGCCTACGCCGGCAACCTGCTGCTGATGCGGCAGTTCGAACTGGCGCGGCTGCCACTGTCGTACCTGCCCGTCGGCGCGGCCGTCCTGTGGGCGCTGGGCCAGCTGGCCGTGCTCGGCCCGGCCCTGCGCGCCGCCGCCATTCCCCCCGCCATCGCCACCCGCAACGCCTAGAGAGGACCCATGCTCGCCTACTACCTCGACCTGGCCCTGCGCAGCCTGCGCCGCAACAAGGTGCTGAGCGCGTTGATGGTGCTGGCCATCGGCCTGGGCATCGGTGTGTCGATGACCATGTTGACGGTGCTGCACAACCTGTCGGGCGATCCGCTGCCGCAGCGCAGCGGCGTGCTGTTCCATCCGCAGGTCGATCCGCGCCCGCGCGACCTGGCCGGCGCCGATCCGGAGCCGCCGGACAACCTTTCCTGGCAGGACGCGGTCAACCTGTACCGCCTGCACGCCGCACCCCGGCAGGCGCTGACCGGCGCCAACTGGCTGCCGACCCGGGTCGATGCTGCCGACAGCCCGCTGGCGATGGTGACCACGCGCGCGGCCACCGCCGACATCTTCCCGATGTTCGCCATGCGCTTCCTCTACGGCGGGCCGTGGACGCAGCAGGACGACGATCGGCGCGCGCAGGTGGTGGTGCTGACCCGCGAGCTCAACGACCGCCTGTTCGGCGGCGCCGACAGCGTCGGCCGCTCGCTGGTGATCGCCACCAAGCCGTTCCGGGTGATCGGGGTGATCGACGACTGGGACCCGCGGCCGCACTTCTACGACCTGTCCAACGCCCGCTCCGGCGGCTACGGCGAGGTGCAGCAGATGTACATGCCGTTCTTCACCTGGCTCGACCTGCCGCAGGACTACGGCTACGGCGCGATGCAGTGCTGGGGCAACGACGAGCAGGGCGGCCACGACCCGAAGACGCCGCAATGCGCCTGGGCGCAGTTCTGGGTGCAGCTGGACACGCCGGCGCAACAGGCCGGCTACCGCGCCGCGCTGGAGAACTACAGCGTCCAGCAGCGCCAGCTGGGGCGTTTCCAGCGCGCGCCCAACGTGCGCCTGCGCGGGCTGATCGACTGGCTCGACTACAAGCGCGCGGTGCCGGCCACGGTGCGCATGCAGACCTGGATCGCCTTCGGCGTGCTGCTGGTGTGCCTGTGCAACGCGGTCGGCCTGCTGGTCGCCAAGTTCATGCGCAAGAGCGGCGAGATCGGCGTGCGCCGCGCGCTGGGCGCCAGCCGTCGCTCGGTGTTCCTGCAGTGCCTGGTGGAAGCCGGCCTGGTCGGCCTGCTCGGCGGCGCGCTCGGCCTGCCGCTGGCGTGGCTGGGCCTGTGGCTGGTACGGCAGCAGCCGATGGGCTACGCCCGCCAGGTGCACCTGGACCCGAGCATGCTCGCCACCGCCCTGGTCGTGGCGCTGCTGTCGGCGCTGGCCGCCGGGCTGTGGCCGGCCTGGCGCGCCTCGCGCATCGCCCCCGCCCTGCAGGTGAAATCGCTATGAACCTCAATCCCCTGGCCGATGCCCGGCCCATCGTCTCCGCCCTGCGCGGGCATCGCTCGGCGGTGGTGCTGCTGGCGCTGGAGATCGCCCTGACCCTGGCGGTGCTGTGCAACCTGGTGTTCATCGTCGCCGGCACCTTCCAGCGCGCGCGCACGCCCACCGGCGCCGACGAGGAGAACATCGGCCTGATCCAGAGCATCGGCGTGATCGGCGAGGACAATCCGGGCACCGCCGGCAGCAACCTGGCCACCCTGCAGGCGGTGCCGGGCGTGGTCGCGGCCGCCTTCGGCACGCCGCCGCTGTGGGGCGTGAACCGCGCGCCGCTGCTGTCCACGCCGGATGCCAAGCAGCCGCTGGCCACGGCCTACCAGTTCGCCGGCAGCCAGGGCCTGAACCGCACCCTGGGCGTGCGCGTGATCGAAGGCCGCGACATCGGCGACGACGAAATTCCCGGCGCCAGCGAACTGTTCGCCGGCGACGGCTCGGCGACGGCGCAGCTGCCGGCGCTGCTGACCCGCGCCCTGGCCGCGCGCCTGTTCCCGGCCAAGTCCGCGCTGGGGCAGGTGCTGTACAGCAATCTGTGGGGCAGGCCGGTCAGCCTGCGCGTGGTCGGCATCGTCGATCACCTGCGCGGCGAGATCACCGGCCATGCGGACGACGACGAGGCCGTGCTCACCGAGTTCAAGGTCGCCGACGAAGGCCTCGGCGGCGGCTACATGATCCGCAGCCAGCCGGGGCAGCTGCGCCAGGTGCTGCCGCTGGCGGCGCAGGCGATGCAGCGGGCCAACCCGGGGCACGTGCAGCAGCAGGTCGAGGCCATGGCAGGCCTGCGCGCGGACTACTTCGAGAACGACCGCGCCGTCGCGCGCATGCTGCTGGTGATCATGGGCGTGCTGCTGGTGGTGACCGCGCTGGGCGTCGGCGGCCTGGCCAGCTTCTGGGTGCAGCAGCGCACCAAGCAGATCGGCATTCGTCGTGCATTGGGCGCCACCCGCGGCGACATCCTGCACTACTTCCAGCTGGAGAACCTGCTGATCGTCGGCGCCGGCGTGCTGCTGGGGGCGCTGCTGGCCTTCGCCCTGAACCAGTGGCTGATGCACCGCTTCGAGCTGGATCAGCTGAGTTCGCCGACGGTGCTGACCGGCATCGTCGCGGTCTGGCTGCTGGGCCAGCTGGCCGTGCTCGGCCCGGCCCTGCGCGCCGCCGCCATTGCCCCCGCCATCGCCACCCGCAACGCCTAGAGAAACCCCCATGCTCGCCTACTACCTCGACCTGGCCCTGCGCAGCCTGCGCCGCAACAAGGTGCTGAGCGCGCTGATGGTGCTGGCCATCGGCCTGGGCATCGGCACCACCATGACCACCTTCACCGTGTTCCACATCCTGTCCGGCGATCCGCTCCCGGACCGCAGCGGCCGCCTGTTCTACGTGCAGCTGGAGCCGCGCCCGCTGCACCACGTCGACGCGGCCGACAAGGACCCGGCCCCGCAGATGACCCGGCGCGACGCCGAGACCCTGCTGGCGCAGGCGCGCGGCGACCGCCAGGCGATGATGAGCGCCGGGGTGGTGGCGATCGAGCCGGACGCGGCCGCGCTGGCGCCGTTCACGGAGGAGGCGCGCTACACCTCGACCGACTTCTTCCCGATGTTCGGCGTGCCGCTGGCGCGCGGCGCGGCGTGGAGCCGCCAGGACGACGCCGACCGCGCGCGGGTGGCGGTGATCGGCCGGGAACTGGCCGCCAAGCTGTTCGGCGACGCCGACCCGGTGGGCCGCAGCGTGCCGTTCAACGGCACCAGCTTCCGCATCGTCGGCGTGCTCGGCGACTGGGACCCCAACCCGCGCTTCTACGACCTGACCACCCAGCGCTACGGCGATGCCGAGCAGGTGCTGGTGCCGTTTTCCACCGCACGCGGCCTGCACTGGGGCATCCAGGGCACTACCGAATGCTGGGGCGACGACGCCGGCGGCGACTCGGACGGCAGCTACGCGCTGGATGCGCACTGCGCGTGGATCCAGTACTGGGTGGAACTGGACTCGCCGGCCAGGGCGGCCGACTACCGCCGCTACCTGGAGGCGTATTCGGACCAGCAGCGCGCCGCCGGCCGCTTCGAGCTGCCCAACAACGTGCGCCTGAGCGACGTGATGACCTGGCTGGACTTCAACCACGTGGTGCCCGGCGACGTGCGCCTGCAGCTGTGGCTGGCGCTGGGCTTCCTGCTGGTGTGCCTGCTCAATACCGTGGGCCTGCTGCTGGCCAAGTTCCTGCGCCGCGGCGGCGAGATCGGCGTGCGCCGCGCGCTGGGCGCTTCGCGCCGCGACGTGTTCGCCCAGTTCCTGGTCGAAGCCGGAGTGGTCGGCCTGGCCGGCGGCGTGCTCGGGCTGGCGCTGGCCTGGATCGGCCTGTGGCTGGTGCGCCAGCAGCCGGCCGACTACGCCGCGCTGGCGCGCATGGACGCGCCGATGCTGGGGCTGACCTTCGTCCTGGCCCTGCTCGCCAGCCTGCTGGCCGGCCTGCTGCCGGCCTGGCGGGCGATGCAGATCGCCCCGGCGGTGCAGTTGAAGACACAGTGATGCCGATGCCCACCACTCCCTCAACCATTCAAGCCTCGTCATGACAGGACATGCGTCCGTTGAAAACCGCGCGAAGGCGGGAATCGCTCTTGCCGTTGCTTTTGTCTTCCAGCAAATGCAACGGCAAAAGCGAAGAGCGATTCCCGCCTTCGCGGGAATGACGAAAAGCGGGAATGACGAGAAAAGATCGGAGTAACCCATGGAAATCCGCCCCATCCTCAGCACCCTCAAGCGCCACAAGACCGCCTCCATCCTGATCGTGCTGGAGATCGCGCTGAGCTGCGCCATCGTCTGCAACGCGCTGTTCCTGATCGGCCAGCGGCTGGCGCACATGCAGCGCCCTAGCGGTTTCGACGAGGCCCACCTGGTGTTCGTCGGCGCCAACAGCGTCCGCCACGATGCGGACGCGCGGGCGCTCACCGGCGACGACCTGGCAGCGCTGCGCGCGCTGCCCGGCGTGCGCTCGGCCACCGTGGTCAGCCAGATCCCGTTCGGCAACTCGGTGTGGAACAGCGGCATCAAGCTGAGCGCCGAGCAGCAGGACAGCTCGGTGACCACCACCAACTACATGGTCGCCGAGGACGGCCTGAAGACCCTGGGCCTGAGCCTGCTAGAAGGGCGCGACTTCCAGCCGGGCGAATACGTCGATTCGGACCAGCAGAACATCCCGGCGGTCATCCTCAGCCGCGCCCTGGCCGAGCGCCTGTTCCCCGGCCAGGACGCCGTCGGCAAGTCGATCTACGTGTTCGGCGACCAGCCGCACCGGGTGGTGGGCGTGGTCGCGCACCTGGCGCGCCCGCGCGACTACGGCGCGGCGGCCGACTACGACGTATCGATGCTGTTCCCCTCGCGCTTCAGCTACAGCGAGGGCGGCGTGTACGCGCTCAACGTGGCCGACCCGGCGCAGCGCGCGGCGGTGCTGGAGCGGGCGCAGCAGGTGATCGCCAGCCACGGCCCCAAGCGGATCGTCAGCAAGAACGCCACCCGCAGCCTGGAGGAACTGCGCCAGCGCTACTACCGCAACGACCGCGCCATGGCCGGCATGCTGGTGGGCGTGTGTGCGCTGCTGTTGCTGGTGACCGCGCTGGGCATCGTCGGCCTGGCCAGCTTCTGGGTGCAGCAGCGCACCCGCCAGATCGGCATCCGCCGCGCCCTGGGCGCGACCAAGGGCCAGATCCTGCGCTACTTCCAGACCGAGAACTTCCTGCTGG
>JASGEB010000087.1:0-4315 GCA_047606785.1 Pseudoxanthomonas sp. | reverse complement strand
TTGAACCAGAAGCCGATCAGCAGGTACGACACCAAGCCCACCGCTTCCCAGCCGAAGAACAGTTGCAGGAAGTTGTTGCTCATCACCAGCATCAGCATGCTGAAGGTGAACAGCGAGATGTAGCTGAAGAAGCGCTGGTAGCCGTCGTCGTCGGCCATGTAGCCGATGGTGTAGACGTGCACCAGCAGCGACACGAAGGTCACCACCACCATCATCATCGCGGTCAGGCGGTCGACCATGAAGCCGATGTGCGCCGAGTACTGGCCGACGTCGTAGAAGGTGTAGAGGTTCTGGTTGAACGGCGCCGCGCCCTGCCCGACCAGCTGGTACAGCACCCAGCACGACAGCGCGCAGGCCACCGCCACGCCGGCGATGGTCGCCGCCGCGGCGCCCTTGCGCCCGACCTGGCGGCCGAACAGCCCGGCCACGATGCAGCCCAGCAGCGGCGCGAGCGGTACGACCAACAGTAGGTTCTTGGAGATTTCCATTTCTGGTCCGGTCAACCCGACGGAATTATTCGGTTTCCACACACTTGCTTGCCGCCATCCAGGGCGATGCGTCGGCCACCTCGATCGCCTGCGACTTCACTCGCAGGCGCCCGCCGCATCCTCGTTGCCACCTCTGCCATCCATGGCGATACCACACGGGCTCCGGAGAGTCCTGCCCGGCCATCCGTGGCCGGGCGTTCGCGGCGGCGCGAGCCAATGGCCCGCAAGCGCCAGCTATGTCTTCGTTGTCACCTCTGCCATCCATGGCGGTACCACGTGGGCCCCGGAAAGCCCGGCCCGGCCATCCTTGGCCGGGCGTTCGCCGATGCGCGGGCCAGTGGCCCGCAAGCGCCAGCTATGTCTTCGTTGTCACCTCTGCCATCCATGGCGGTACCACGCGGGCTCCGGAGAGTCCTGCCCGGCCATCCATGGCCGGGCGTTCGCGGCTGCGCGAGCCAGTGGCTCGCAAGCGCCGCCGCTCACCCCTTCAGCGAATCGACTTCGGTTACGTTGATCGTGCGCCGGCTGCGGAACAGGGTCACCAGGATCGCCAGTCCGATGGCGGCCTCGGCGGCAGCCACGGTCAGGATGAAGAACACGAACAGCTGCCCGGCCGGATCGCCCAGCTGGCGCGAGAAGGCGACGAAGTTGACGTTCACCGACAGCAGCAGCAGCTCGATGGACATCAGCAGCACGATGAGGTTCTTGCGGTTGATGAAGATGCCGGCCAGGCTGAGGCAGAACAGCACTGCGCCCAGGCCGAGCAGGTGTCCGAGGGTGATCATGGCTGGGCCTCCGTGGGCGCGGCATCGGCGGGCGGCGGGCCGGTGCGCGGGCGCTCGCTGGGCAGATTGACCAGGCGCACGCGGTCGGCGGCCTTGACCCGGGTCTGCTCGGACGGGTTCTGCCCCTTCACCCCGCCGCGCTTGCGCAGGGTCAGCATCACCGCGGCGACCACCGCCACGGTCAGGATCACCGCGGCGAACTCGAACGGCAGCAGGAACTCGGTGAACAGCGTGCGCGCCAGCCAGGCGATGTTGGAGGTCTCGGCCGCGGCGGCGGCGGCGTTGTCCGGCAGCGGCGCGGCGGCGCGCGCCTTGACCCCGATCAGCACCACCATCTCGGCCAGCATGAACGCCGCCACGGCAATGCCGACCGGCAGGAACTTCATCCAGCCCTCGCGCGCCTTGGCCACGTCGATGTCCAGCATCATCACCACGAACAGGAACAGCACCATCACCGCGCCGACGTACACCAGCACCAGCGCCACGCCAAGGAACTCGGCCCCCACCAGCAGCCACACGCAGGCCACCGAGAAGAAGGTCAGGATCAGGAACAGCACCGCGTGCACCGGGTTGCGCACGCTGATCACGGCACCGGCCGCCAGCGCGGCCACCGCCGAGAAGATCCAGAAGCAGATGTTGATCCAGTCCATGAGGTCCTCAGCGGAAGGCGGCGTCGGCGGCGCGGCGCTCGGCGATCTCGGCCTCCAGCCGGTCGCCGATCGCCAGCAGCTGCGGCTTGGTGACCACGTTCTCGCCGCGCTTCTCGAAGTGGTATTCGAGGATATGGGTCTCGACGATCGAGTCGACCGGGCAGCTCTCCTCGCAGAAGCCGCAGTAGATGCACTTGAACAGGTCGATGTCGTAGCGGGTGGTGCGGCGGGTGCCGTCGGCGCGCTGGTGCGAGTCGATGGTGATGGCCAACGCCGGGCACACCGCCTCGCACAGCTTGCAGGCGATGCAGCGCTCCTCGCCGTTGGGATAGCGGCGCAGCGCGTGCAGGCCGCGGAAGCGCGGCGACTGCGGGAACTTCTCCATCGGGTAGATGACGGTGTACTTCGGCCTGAAGGCGTACTTCAGCGTCAGCCACAGGCCGCCGATCAGTTCCAGCAGCAGCAGGCTCTTGAAGTAATGGACGATCTTGCTCATGTCAGACGCCCCTATGGATCACGCCGTAGAACACCATCAGCGCGGTCACGGCGATCCAGGCGATGGTCAGCGGGATGAACACCTTCCAGCCCAGCCGCATGATCTGGTCGTAGCGGTAGCGCGGGAAGCTGGCGCGGAACCAGATGTAGGCGCTGGCGAAGAAGAACACCTTGGCGAACAGCCACCACCAGCCGTCCACCGACAGCAGCGGCACGCCCCAGCCCTGCAACGGCGACAGCCAGCCGCCCCAGAAGAAGATCGAGATCAGGAAGCTGACCAGGATCATGTTGGCGTACTCGGCCAGGAAGAACAGCGCGAACGCGCCGCCGGAGTACTCCACCATGTGGCCGGCCACGATTTCCGACTCGCCCTCGACCACGTCGAACGGCGCGCGGTTGGTCTCGGCCACGCCGGACACCCAGTAGACCACGAACAGCGGCAGCAGCGGCAGCCAGTACCACGAGAACGGGCCGTAGTGGCCGCGCTGGGCCTCGACGATGCTGGTCAGGTTGAGGCTGCCGGCGGCGATCATCACCCCGACCAGGGCGAAGCCCATGGCGATCTCGTAGCTGACCACCTGCGCGGCCGAACGCATCGCGCCGAGGAAGGCGTACTTGGAGTTGGAGGCCCAGCCGGCGAGGATGATGCCGTACACGCCCAGCGAGGTCATCGCCAGTAGGTACAGCAGGCCGACGTTGGCGTTGGACAGCACCAGCTTGCTGTCGAACGGCACCACCGACCAGGCCGCGAACGACGGCCCCAGCACGATCAGCGGCGACAGCAGGTAGATCGCCTTCTGCGCGTTGGCCGGGGCGATGACCTCCTTGAACAGCAGCTTGAACACGTCGGCGAAGGCCTGCAGCAGGCCGCCCAGGCCCACGTACATCGGCCCGTGGCGCACGTGCATCCAGCCGATCAGCTTGCGCTCCCACAGCACGTAGAAGGCCACCGCGACGATCACCGGCATGGCGATCACCAGGATCTTCAGCACCGTCCACAGCACCAGCCCGCCGTCGCCCAGGGCCAGCAGCCAGTCGCGCAGCGGGCCGACGGCATTGATCAACAGTTCGCTCATGCCGCCACCACCCTGACCCGGCCGGCGCCGATCGGCGCGGTCGCGCCATGGCCGGCCTCGACCCACACCACCCCTTCGGGGACACGGTCGTCCACCCGCACCGGCACCGTGGCGGTGCCGGCGGCGGCCTGCAGCTTGGCCACCTGCCCGGCCGCCAGGCCCAGCGCCTGCGCCTGCACCGGATGCAGGGCGATGGACGGACCGATGTTGAGCGGATGCGCCTGCAGCGCCTGCGCGCGGCGCACGGTGGCGTCGCTGCGATAGATGCCGACTTCGGCCACCACTTCCAGGCCTTCGGCATCGAGCGCGGGCGCCGGCGACGACGCCACTCCCGAGTCCCGGGTCCCGAGTCCCGAGTCCCGGCCTTTCGCCAGTTCGCGCGCGCCGGCCAGGTCGGCGAACTCGAAGCCCGGCAGTTCCAGCGCGCCGCCGAGGGCGCGCAGCACGCGCCAGCCTTCGCGCGCCTCGCCGGGCAGCTTGGCGCCGGCCATGGTGCGCTGCTCGACGCCGTCCAGGTTGGTCAGCGTGGCCTGCACTTCCGGCAGCGCGCCGATCGGCAGGATCACGTCGGCCACCGCGCGGGTGGACTGGCAGGCGTAGTGGCTGAAGGCCACCACCCTGGCCGCCTTCAGCGCCTTCAGCGCGGCCGCTCCGTCAGCGAAGTCCAGGCCCGGCTCGATGCCGTAGATCAGGTAGGCCGCACGCGGCTGGGCGAGCATGCCGGCCACGTCGCGCGCGCTCGGCAGCACGCCGGCGCGGGCCAGGCCCAGCGCGTTGGCGCCCTGCGGGATGCGGCACAGCGCCGCGCCGGTGGCGGCGGC
>JASGEB010000086.1:0-8360 GCA_047606785.1 Pseudoxanthomonas sp. | reverse complement strand
CGTCCGCCAGCGCGGCACCCAGTTCCATCCCGGCGCCGGTGCGGCGCTTGTGCGGGCCCTTGGTCGTGAACTCGACCTTGCCGTCGACCAGCGCGAACAGGGTGTGGTCGCGGCCCAGGCCGACGCCCGCGCCCGGATGGAACTGGGTGCCGCGCTGGCGGACGATGATGTTGCCGGCCTCGATGGCCTGGCCGCCGTACACCTTCACGCCGAGCATCTTCGGATTGGAGTCGCGGCCGTTGCGCGAGGAACCTACGCCTTTCTTGTGTGCCATGGCTGCTGCCCCTTACTTCTTGTCGCCGGCCAGATTGATGCCGGTGATCTGGATTTCGGTGTAGTGCTGCCGGTGCCCCTGCTGCTTCATGTGGTGCTTGCGGCGGCGGAACTTGATGATGCGCACCTTGTCGGCGCGGCCGTGCGACTTGACCGTCGCGGTGACCGTGGCGCCGTTCAGCGCGTCGCCCAGCTTGACGCCCTCGCCGTCGCCCACCAGCAGCAGGCTGTCGAAGGTGATGTCCTTGCCGGCTTCGGCGTCGAGCTTCTCCACGCGCAGGGTCTCGCCCTGCATGACGCGATACTGCTTGCCGCCCGTGACCAGAACTGCGTACATGGGTGTGTGTCCTTGGGATTGGTTTTGGTAGTTATTCTGCGAAGCCCTGCCGCCATCGAGGGCGGACAGAAGCGGAATTCTAGCCGGTTCAACCAGTTAGGGTCAAGCCGCTCAGCGGGTCGGCAGACAGCACGCCGGTCCTCCGGCGAAGCTGAACGCGGCCGCGGCCGGCACTGCCCGGCCCTGGCGCAAACCGCCATTTGCCCCCATCTGGACGACTCGCTAGGCTGACCGATTCCCCGCACCGGCGTGTGCGGCGGCCCCGACTCCCCCTGCACAGGCCTCCCCCACGGCATGGACAGCATCCGCATCCGCGGCGCACGTACCCACAACCTGAAGAACCTCGACCTCGATCTGCCGCGTGACCGGCTGATCGTGATCACCGGCCTGTCCGGCTCGGGCAAGTCCTCGCTGGCCTTCGACACCATCTACGCCGAGGGCCAGCGCCGCTACGTCGAGTCGCTGTCGGCCTACGCGCGGCAGTTCCTGTCGGTGATGGAAAAGCCGGACGTGGACACCATCGAGGGCCTGTCGCCGGCGATCTCGATCGAGCAGAAGTCGACCTCGCACAACCCGCGCTCGACGGTCGGCACCATCACCGAGATCTACGACTACCTGCGCCTGTTGTACGCGCGCGTGGGCAGCCCGCGCTGCCCCGACCACGGCTACCCGCTGGAGGCGCAGACGGTCAGCCAGATGGTCGACCAGGTGCTGGCGCTGGACGGCGAGCAGCGCTGGATGCTGCTGGCGCCGGTGATCCGCGAGCGCAAGGGCGAGCACACGCAGGTGTTCGAGCAACTGCGTGCGCAGGGCTTCGTGCGGGTGCGGGTGGACGGCGAGTTGTACGAGATCGACGCGGTGCCGGCGCTGGCGCTGCGCCAGAAGCACACCATCGAGGCAGTGATCGACCGCTTCAAGCCGCGCCAGGACATCAAGCAGCGCCTGGCCGAGAGCTTCGAGACCGCGCTCAAGCTGGGCGACGGCATGGCCGCGGTGGTGTCGCTGGACGAGCCCGGCGCGGCACCGCTGCTGTTCTCGTCCAAGTACTCCTGTCCGGTGTGCGACTACTCGCTGGCCGAACTGGAGCCGCGGCTGTTCTCGTTCAACGCGCCGATGGGCGCCTGCCCGGCCTGCGACGGCCTGGGCGTGGCCGAGTTCTTCGATCCGGCCAAGGTGGTGGTGCACCCGGAACTGTCGCTGGCCGCCGGCGCGGTGCGCGGCTGGGACCGCCGCAACGCGTACTACTTCCAGCTGATCCTGTCGCTGGCCCGGCACTACAAGTTCGACGTGGACACGCCCTGGCAGATCCTGCCGGAGAAGGTGCAGCAGGCCATCCTGTACGGCAGCGGCGAGGAACAGATCAGCTTCAGCTACGTCACCGACAGCGGCGGGCGCACCCAGCGCAAGCACCGCTTCGAGGGCATCCTGCCCAACCTGGAGCGGCGCTACCGCGAGACCGAATCGGCGGCGGTGCAGGAGGAACTGGGCAAGTACGTCAGCGAGCGCCCCTGCCCGGACTGCGGCGGCGCGCGCCTGAACCGCGCCGCCCGCAACGTGTTCGTGGCCGACCGCCCGCTGCCGGAACTGGTGGTGCTGCCGATCGACCAGGCGCTGGCCTTCTTCCAGGCGCTGCAGTTGCCGGGCTGGCGCGGCGAGATCGCCGCCAAGATCGTCAAGGAGATCGGCGAGCGGCTCGGCTTCCTGGTCGACGTCGGCCTGGACTACCTGACCCTGGAGCGCAAGGCCGATACGCTCTCCGGCGGCGAGGCCCAGCGCATCCGCCTGGCCAGCCAGATCGGCGCCGGCCTGGTCGGGGTGATGTACGTGCTCGACGAGCCGTCGATCGGCCTGCACCAGCGCGACAACGAGCGCCTGCTCGGCACCCTCACCCGGCTGCGCGACCTCGGCAACACGGTGATCGTGGTCGAGCACGACGAGGACGCGATCCGCGCCGCCGACCACATCCTCGACATCGGCCCGGGCGCCGGCGTGCACGGCGGCGAGATCGTCGGCGAAGGCGCGCTGGCCGACATCCTCAAGGCGCCACGCTCGCTGACCGGACAGTACCTGTCGGGCAAGCGCCGCATCGAAGTGCCCAAGGCACGCCACAAGGCCAACCCGAAGATGACCCTGCGCCTGCGCGGGGCCCGCGGCAACAACCTCAAGGGGGTCGACCTGGACATTCCGTCCGGGCTGATGACCTGCGTGACCGGCGTGTCCGGCTCGGGCAAGTCGACCCTGGTCAACGATACCCTGTTCGCGCTGGCGGCCAACGAGATCAACGGCGCCTCGCACCCGGTGGCGCCGTACCGCTCGATCGACGGCCTGGATCTGTTCGACAAGGTGGTGGACATCGACCAGTCGCCGATCGGCCGCACCCCGCGCTCCAACCCGGCCACCTACACCGGCCTGTTCACGCCGCTGCGCGAGCTGTTCGCGCAGGTGCCGGAGGCGCGTGCGCGCGGCTACTCGCCGGGACGCTTCAGCTTCAACGTGCGCGGCGGCCGCTGCGAGGCCTGCCAGGGCGACGGCTTGATCAAGGTCGAGATGCACTTCCTGCCCGACGTGTACGTGCCCTGCGACGTCTGCCACGGCAAGCGCTACAACCGCGAGACCCTGGAGATCCTGTACAAGGGCCACAGCATCAACGACGTGCTGGAGATGACCGTCGAGGACGCGCTCAGGCTGTTCGAGCCGGTGCCGGCGATCGCGCGCAAGCTGGAGACGCTGGTCGACGTCGGCCTGAGCTACGTCAAGCTCGGCCAGAGCGCGACCACGCTCTCGGGCGGCGAGGCGCAGCGGGTCAAGCTGTCCAAGGAACTGTCGCGGCGCGACACCGGGCGCACCCTGTACATCCTCGACGAACCGACCACCGGCCTGCACTTCCACGACATCGAGGCGCTGCTCGGCGTGCTGCACAAGCTGCGCGACGAGGGCAACACGGTGGTGGTGATCGAGCACAACCTGGACGTGATCAAGACCGCCGACTGGATCGTCGACCTCGGCCCGGAAGGCGGCAACCGCGGCGGCACGGTGCTGGTGGCCGGTACGCCCGAAGAGGTGGCGGCGCATCCGGACTCGTATACCGGCCGCTTCCTGGCGCGGCTGCTGCCCAAGGGCACGGTCCGCGCCAGCAAGCCGGCGGCCGAGCCGCGGCCGCAGGTGCTGCCGCCGCGCAAGTCGGCCGGCAAGTCCCCCGCCAAGAAGAAGGCCACGCAATGAACGACACCACCCCGACCCCGAAACCGCTACTGGCGCGCATCCCCATCGCCGTGCGCTGGCGCGACATGGACTCCTTCGGCCACGTCAACAACGCCATGTACGTGTCCTACCTGGAGGAGGCGCGCTGCCGCTGGTTGATCGAGGTGACCGGACTGGACATGCACGGCCGCGAACTACCGGTACTGGTCAACAGCAACGTTAACTACCGCCGGCCGATCACCTGGCCGAGCCAGGTGGTGGTGGAACTGTTCGTGGAGAAACTGGGCAACAGCAGCCTCACCATCGGCCATCGCATCGTCTCCGACACCGATTCGACCGTGCTGTATTCGGACGGCAGCGTGGTGGTGGTGTGGATCGACACCGCCACCGGGCAGTCGATCCCGCTGCCCGAGGCGGTGCGCATCCACGCCGGCGGCTGACCCGACGCGACGATCACCGGCCATCGATGGCCGCGGCCGGGCGCACTGTCAAGGTGGTCTCGACCGTGCGGCCGTCGGCGAAGGTGAAGCTCACCGGCACGGGCTCGCCCGGCGCCAGCGCGGCGGTCGGCCGCATCAGCATCAGGTGCAGGCCGCCGGGCGCGAATTCCACCGTGGCGCCGGCGGCGATCGGCAACTGCGCCACCGCACGCATGCGGCTGACGCCGCCGACCGTCTCGCTGCGATGCAGGCTCACCTCGGCGAAGGCCGGGCTGCGCACCGACACCAGCACCGCCGGCGCCGGGCAGGGGTTGCTGATGCGCACGAAGCCGGCCGCCATCGGCATGGCCATCCCGGCCGGCGGCGAACGCAGCCAGCCTCGGTCGATGCGCGGCCGGCACGGACCGGCCCATACCGTTGCCGGCGCCAACAGCAGGACCGACAGCAGCAACGTGCGAGGGGAAACGGCCATCGGCCTATCATAGCGGCCCCTTCGCGCGGAGCCCGGCCGCATGACGACACTGGTCCAGACCATCGCGCACGGGCAGGTGCGCGAGCTGCGCATGGCGCGGCCGCCGGTCAACGCCTTCGACGACGCGCTGTGCCACGCCCTGCAGGCCGCGCTGCGAGCCGCCTGCGACGACGGCGTCGACGCGCTGGTACTGTCCGGCGGCGAGAAAGTGTTCTCCGCCGGCCTGGACGTGCCGCACCTGCTCTCGCACGGCAGCGACCGCACCGCCCTGCACGCCAGCTGGAGCGCCTTCCTCGGCCTGGCCCGTGCCCTGGCCGAGGCGCCGGTGCCGGTGGCCGCGGCGATCACCGGCCACGCACCGGCCGGCGGCTGCGTGCTGGTGCTGTGCTGCGACTGGCGGGTGATGGCGCGCAGCGTCGATCCGGCCCGTCCCTACGCGATCGGCCTGAACGAAGTGCAGGTGGGGCTGACGGTGCCTGCCGGCATCCAGCAGCTGATGCGGCGCACGGTCGGCGCGCGCCAGGCCGAACGCCTGCTGGTCGCCGGCGCCATGCTGCCGGCTGAGGACGCGCTGCGGATCGGCCTGGTCGACGAACTGGCCGACGGCGCGGCCGCGGTGATCGAGCGTGCCGTGGCCTGGCTGCATGAGCTGTTGCGCCGCCCGCGCGGACCGATGCTGGCCACCCGTGCGATCGCCCGCGCCGGCCTGCACGCGGCGATGGCGCCGCAAGCGCTGGACCTGGAGCGCTTCGTCGAAGGCTGGTATGCGGCCGATACCCAGGCCGCGCTGCAGGCGGTGGCGGCGCGGCTCGGCAAGTGAGCGCCGCGGGCGCGGCCACGCGGGCCGGTCAGGCCGTGGCTTCCAGGCGCCGGCGCAGGTCGTAGAGGATGGCCGCGGTCGCGCCCCAGATGCGCTGGCCGGGCCAGTCGAACTCGAACACGGTGCGCGGGCGCCCGCGGAATTGGGCATGCACCTGGCGCAGGTGCTCGGGCGCCATCAGGTAGTCCAGCGGCACCTCGAACACTTCGGCCACCTCGGCCGGGTTGGGCCGCGCCACGAACGCCGGGTCCACCGCCGCCGCCACCGGCGTGACCACGAAGCCGCTGACCGTGGCGAAGGCGTCCAGCAGGCCCAGCGGGACGACCTGGGCCTGGTCCAGGCCGATTTCCTCGCGGCTTTCGCGCAGGGCGGCGGCGACCGCGTCGGCGTCGCCCGGATCGACCCGGCCGCCGGGGAAACTGACCTGGCCGCCGTGGTTGCGCAGGCCCTCGTTGCGGCGGGTCAGCAGCACGGTGGTGCCGCGCGGGCGCGGCACCAGCCCGACCAGCACCGCCGCCGGCGCCGGCGGACCGGGCGGCAGCAGGTCTTCCAGGTCCGCGTGGCCGCGCGACGGCAGCGACAGCGGCGCGTCCAGCGGATGCAGCGCGCGCTGCAGCGCCGCATGCTCGGGCAGCGCGGCCGACCACGCCGCTCGCGGGTCGCGCGCCGGCAGGCACGCCATCAATGCCCGCCGCTCGCGCTCATCCATGCGCGGCCACGCGGCAATCTCCGCGCTGCTGCGCAGGCAACCGGCGCACAACCCGTCCGGGCGCAGCCGGCAGACGCCGATGCAGGGCGTGGCGACGGAAGCAACGGTCGATGGCATGCATGTGCAGCGGCAACGGAACGGGGAGGGGGGCGGCAATGGCCGCCCGAAACGACGATGCGCCGGACGGGGCCGGCGCATCGCAGGGTACCGCGGCTGCGCCCGGGCGGGCGCCGCAGATCACTTCACGCTGACCACTTTGACGTCGAAGATGACCGCCTGGTTCGGGCCGATCGGCGACTGCGGGGTGTTGCCGTAAGCCTGGTCGGCCGGCAGGGTCAGCTCCCAGCGCGAGCCGGCCGGCATCTGCAGCAGGGCCGCGCGCAGACCGGTCAGCGGGATCTCGCTGACCTTGATGCTCATCGGCTCGGCCGGCTTGCCCGCCGGCGGGGTGTAGGTGTCGACGAAGGTGCGACCGTCCACCAGCGAACCCTTGTACTGCAGGGTCACCTCGCTGGACTGGGTCGGCTTGGCGCCGCTGCCGGCCTCGATCACCCGGTACTGCACGGTGCTACCCGGCAGGGTCTGCACGCCGGGCTTGGAGCGGTTCTGGGCCAGGTAGGCGTCGGACTTGGCCTTGTTGGCGGCCGAGGCCTGGTCGAAGGCGGCCTTGGCCTTCGCCATCTGGCGCGCCTCCATCTGCTGCACGGCGGTGCGCAGTTGTTCGACCGGGATGCTCGGGTCCTTCTTGGCGTAACCCTCCTGCAGGCCCTTCTGGATGGTGGCCAGGTCGACCGCTTCGCCGCTTTCGATGGCGTTGCGGCCCAGGTCGTAGCCCAGGGCGTAGCTCAGGGCCTTGGGATCGGGCGCCGGCGGGGTGGCGGAGGAAGAGGAAGAGGCCGCCGAGGAGGCGGTCTGTGCGGCTGCGGTACCGGCAACCAGGGTCGCGGCCAGCAGGCTGGCGGAGAGCAAACGCAACTTCATGTCTTACGAACCTCCGGGAGGGATATGGAAAAAGGGCCGGTAAAGCGGCCCCGAGTTGACGGGCTAGGATACCCCTGGCCGATCGCGGCGACCAGTGAGATGGTCCCTAGACCCGTCAGTGACGGTAAAGTTCCGTCCTCACCGCAGTCTGGCCGCCCCGCATGACCGAATCCGACCCGTCCAGTCCGGTGCTGGCGAGCGCCGAAGGCGCCGTGCTCCGCATCACCGTCAACCGCCCGGACAAACTGAACGCGCTCGACGCGCGCACCCTGGACGCCCTGGCCGGCGCCTTCGCCACCGCCGCGGCCGATCCGTCGGTGCGGGTGGTGGTGCTGACCGGCGCCGGCCCCAAGGCCTTCGTCGCCGGCGCCGACATCGCCCAGATGGCCACCCTGCCGGCGCTGCAGGGCCGCGAATTCAGCCTGCGCGGGCAGCGCCTGATGCGGACCATCGAGACCTTGCCCAAGCCGGTCATCGCCCGCATCAACGGCTTCGCCCTGGGCGGTGGGCTGGAACTGGCCATGGCCTGCCACCTGCGCATCGCCGCCGACACCGCCAAACTGGGCCAGCCGGAGATCAAGCTCGGTCTGATCCCCGGCTTCGGCGGCAGCCAGCGCCTGCTGCGCCTGGCCGGACGCGCGGCCACCCTGGAGCTGTGCCTGCTGGGCGCACCGGTGGACGCCGCGCGCGCGCAGACGCTGGGCATCGTCAACGAGGTGGTGCCGACCGAGCGGCTGGACGCACGCGTGGACGCGCTCGCCGCGCAACTGGCCAAGGCCGCGCCGCAGGCCCTGCGCGGCATCCTCGACTGCGTGGTCCACGGCGGCGAATGCGGGCTGGAGGAGGGCCTGCAGTTCGAGAGTGCGCAGTTCGCCCTGCTGTTCGCCAGCGAGGACATGCGCGAAGGCACCGCGGCGTTCCTGCAGCGGCGCGAGCCGTCGTTCACCGGGCGATGAACGTGACCGGCGGCGGCACGCACGACTGCACCGGCCTGCAGGCGCTGGCCGCGCTGCTGGCGGCCGACCAGGTCGACGCGGCGATCGAGGCCGGACTGATGCAATGCACGGTCGACCCGACCGCCTGCGCGCACTGCGCCGCGGCCGCGCGCGCCGTGCGCGCCGCGCAGG
>JASGEB010000085.1:0-9246 GCA_047606785.1 Pseudoxanthomonas sp. | reverse complement strand
GTTGCTGGTTTGCCGCTGTCGTCGGCCGCACGCGGGCGCGGGTCCTCGGCGCCGCCGCGGCCAGTTCTGATTCGCCGGAATCGCCGGCGCGCCCGCTGCCGGCGGCACGGCGATGCAGACCTGGCCGCGGCGGCGCCGAGGACCGGCGCCGGCGTGCGGCCGACGACAGCGGGAACGCAGCAGCGGATGGGCATCACGATCGAAGGACTGGCACGGCGCTTCGGCGCCTTCGCCGCGCTGGACGGCATCGACCTGGAGATCCGCCAGGGCGAGCTGCTGGCGCTGCTGGGCCCGTCCGGGTCGGGCAAGACCACGCTGCTGCGGGTGATCGCCGGGCTGGAGCAGGCCGACACCGGGCGGGTGCTGTTCGACGGCCGCGACGCCACCGCGCTGCCGGTGCAGGAGCGGGGGGTGGGTTTCGTGTTCCAGCACTATGCGCTGTTCAAGCACATGACGGTGGCCGACAACATCGGCTTCGGCCTGCACATCCGCCGCGGCCGCCGGCGTCTGAAGCGTGGCGAAATCGACGCGCGCGTGCGCGAGCTGTTGGCGCTGGTGCAGCTGGAAGGCCTGGAGAAGCGCTTCCCGGCGCAGCTGTCCGGTGGCCAGCGCCAGCGCGTGGCGCTGGCGCGCGCGCTGGCGATCGAGCCGCAGGTGCTGCTGCTGGACGAGCCTTTCGGCGCGCTCGACGCGCAGGTGCGGCGCGAGCTGCGGCGCTGGCTGCGGCAGGTGCACGAGCGCACCGGCGTGACCACCGTGTTCGTCACCCACGATCAGGAGGAGGCGCTGGAACTGGCCGATCGGGTGGCCATCCTCAACCGCGGCCGGCTGGAGCAGGTAGGTACGCCGGCCGAGGTCTACGACCATCCGGCCACGCCGTTCGTGCACGGCTTCGTCGGCGAGGTCAATCGCATCCCCGTGCTGATCCGTGACGGGCGCCTGCATGCCGGCGGCGCGCAGTTCCCGCTGTCCGACGTGAGCCTGGCCGGCCCGCACGCCTGGCTGCTGGTGCGGCCGCAGGACCTGCAGCCGGTGGGCGAGGGCGAAGCGGTCGGCACGCAACCGGTGCTGGCGGCGATGGTCGAAACGGTGCAGCGCAGCGGTGCGCGCCAGCGCGTGCTGGGACGGTTGGGCGACGGCACCGCGGTCGAGGTCGATCTGCCGGCGCGGCAGCGCGTGGTCAGTGGCGAGGAACTGCGCCTGCAGGTGTTGCACCACGCGGTGTTCGCGGCCGACTGACGTGCGGCGCCCGCCGCAATCGTTGCGGTTGAAAATTTCTCCGGTGCTCGGGAAGGCTTGACGGCCTGCTTCACTGCGCAGCAATATCGGCGCGCGGTTAAAAAACCGTGAAAGCGTCGTTCCGGCGGCGTGTCACGTGCAGGTCGACCTACCCCCACCACGCAGGAGAGACCGTAATGAGCTGTCTGAAGCTGTGCAGTGCCTTGGCCATTGTCCTGTCTGCGCTGCCGATGGCCGCGTTCGCCCAGGACGAAAGCGGCACCACTGAAAGCACCACCGAAAGCACCACCGAAGAGGAATCGAAATCCCCGCTGTCCTTGAGCCTGGCGGCCACCACCGACTACCGCTTCCGCGGCCTGTCGCAGACCGACATCGGCCCGGCATTCCAGATCGGTGCGACCTATACCGCGCCGTTCGGCCTGTACCTGGGCGGCTGGGCTTCCAACGTGGAGTTCGGCGACGCCGACAAGGAAGTGGACTGGTTCCTCGGCTACAACACCGACCTGGGCGAGGCGGTGAACTGGGACATCCAGGTCTATCGCTACGGCTATCCCGGTTCCAGCTCGGCCAGCTTCAACGAGTACATCACCAAGTTCACCTTCCTCAAGAACTACTACGTACTGGAGGCGTACTCCAACGACGCCTTCGGCAGCAGCACCGACAGCTGGTACACCCAGCTCGGCGTCACCGTGCCGCTGCCTTCGGACTTCTCAGTGGCCGGCGCGGTCGGCATGACCGAGTTCGAAGACGGTGACGTCGGCAGGGACTACAAGGACTGGTCGCTGTCGCTGTCGCACCCGATCGGCCCGGCCACCGCTTCGGTGGCCTACATCGGCACCGACGGCAAGGGCCGCGACGCCTACGGCCGGATCGCTGATTCGCGCTTCGTGTTCACCATCTCGCTGGCGCTCTGAAGTTTTTTCACTGGATCGGGGAAAACGAAGGGCGCCGCAGGGCGCCCTTCGTTTTGTGCGAGCCGCGCCGCCAGGGTCAGGGCCAGCCGAGCACGACCTTGCCGGCCTTGCCCTGTTCCACCAGGTCGAAGCCCTTCTGGAATTCTTCCGCCGGCAGCTGGTGGGTGAGCACCTTGCCGAGCGGGAAGCCGCCCAGCACCAGCTGGGTCATCTTGTACCAGGTCTCGTACATCCGGCGGCCGTAGATGCCCTGCACGGTCAGGCCCTTGAAGATGATCCTGTCCCAGTCGCAGCCGGCGCCCCGGGGCATGATCCCGAGCATGGCGATCCTGCCGCCGTGGTACATGCAGTCGAGCATGTCGGCGAACGCGCGCGGGTGGCCGCTCATCTCCAAGCCGACGTCGAAGCCTTCCATGTGCAGGTCGCTCATCACCTCCTTGAGCGAGGTGTCGGCGACGTTGACGACGCGGGTGGCGCCCATGTCTGCGGCCAGCTTCAGCCGGTAGTCGTTGACGTCGGTGACCACCACGTTGCGTGCGCCGATGTGCTTGCAGATGCCGGCGGCGATCACGCCGATCGGGCCGGCGCCGGTGATCAGCACGTCCTCGCCGGTCACGTCGAACTCCAGCGCGCAATGGGCGGCGTTGCCGTAGGGGTCGAAGAAGGCGGCCAGCTCGGAGGGGATCGGGTCCGGGATCGGCCACAGGTTGGAGGCCGGCATCACCAGGTACTCGGCGAAGGCGCCATCGACGTTGACGCCGATGCCGACCGTGTTCGGGCACAGGTGCGGGCGGCCGCCGCGGCAGTTGCGGCAGTGGCCGCAGACGATGTGGCCTTCGGCCGAGACGCGCTGGCCGAGGGTGTAGCCGGTCACCGCCGACCCCAGCGCGACGATGCGGCCGACGAATTCGTGGCCGATCACCAGTCCGCGCGGGATCGTGCGCTGCGCCCATTCGTCCCACAGGTAGATGTGCAGGTCGGTGCCGCAGATCGCGGTCTTCTCGACCTTGATCAGCACTTGGTTGGGGCCGGGCGTCGGCACCGGCACCCGTTCCATCCAGATGCCCCTGCCCGCTTCGCGCTTGACCAGCGCCTTCATCGTGTCTGCCATGGATCGCTCGCCGGCCCGGAAGGAAACAGGCGGCGATTATAGTTGCGTACGCAACTTTCTGTGCGCGAGGCGGCGACCCGCTTGCTCCCGACCGCGCATGGGCCGCCGCAAGGGCGACCCTGCCGGTGGCGTTGACCGGTCCTAGAAGCGCGCGTCCACGGTGAAGAACGCCTGGCGCGGCGCACCCGCCATCAGCGTCTGATTGGTGCCTTCCGGGTCGGAGGCGACGTAGCCGTTGGTGCCGGTGGTGGCGAAGTAGCGCTTGTCGGCGAGGTTGGTCACGTTCACCGCCAGGCTCAGGTCGGAGAACGCGCCGAGCTTGCCGAAGTCGTAGCTGATCCCGGCGTTGAACAGCCAGTACGCCGGCACCCACGAATCGTTGAGATAGCTGATGTAGCGCTTGCCCGTGTACTTGCCGTCCAGCGATAGCCGCCATTGCCCGACGCTGTAGTCCAGGCTGGAGGAGAACATCCACTGCGGCAGCCCGACCACGTACTTGCCGGAGGTCTCGACCAGGCCGCTGTTGAGGTAGTCGTCCTCGTACTTGGAATCGTTCCAGGACAAGGTGTTGAGCCAGCTCAGCCCCTGCACCGGCTTCCAGATCACCGCCAGGTCGGCGCCGATGCTGTCGACCGAGCCGACGTTGGCCAACTGCGAGGAGCAGGTCTGGATCGCGCTGCACGGGGTGATCGTCAGCAGGCGGTTGGAGAAGCGGGTGAAGTAGGGGCCGACGGAGAGCTCGTAGGTGTCGCCGTGCGCGCGCCAGCCCAGCTGCAGCGTGCGCGACTTCTCCGGCTTGATCGTCGATTTCAGGCTGTCGAAGGTGGCCTGCGACACCGAGAACGGGCTGTAGCCGTAGGCGGCGATGTTCTCGCTGTAGGAGGCGTAGATGTCCTGGGACGCGTCGAGCCTGTAGCTGGCGCCGAGCTGGGGCAGGAAGCCGTCGCTGGCGGTGATCTCGCCGGCGGCGTAGGAACTGGTGGTGGCCAGCGAATGCGCGCGGGTGGTGGTGTTGATCGCCTTGGCGCCGTAGTTGACGGTCAACCGATCGTCGAGCAGGTGCACGGTGTCCTGGACGTAGGCCATTCGCGTCCAGGTGTCGTACTGCTGCAGGAACTGCGTGTAGAACGGGCTCTGGTGCCTGGAATACCAGTAGAACGAGGTCAGCGTGCCCTGCAGGTAGTAGTAGTTGCGGCCGATGGTGTTCTTGTTGTTCTCGGCCCAGACGCCGAGCTCGATGTCGTGGTTGCCGAGGCTGAACTTCAATGCGCCGGTGACGCCGTAGCGGTCCAGGCTGTAGTCGGTGGTGCGCATGGACATCGGCATCGACGCGGAGGAGGCCACGTACGGGGTGACCCACTGGCCCTCGCCTTCGTCGTGGTGGTAGTAGCCGCCCAGTTCCAGCGTGGCCCCGCCGAGGCCGAAGGAACCGCTCAGCGCGGTGAGGGTGTCGTCGCGCAGGCCCGCGCCCCAGGCATAGGTGGAGTCCAGCCAGTCGTAGTCGCTGCCCAGTGCGGCCAGGCTGGAGGGGTAGCCGTTGGCCACCCCGTTGTACTCGCCGGTGTTCTGGTAGGCCTGGGCCATCTGTGCGGAGACGTTCCAGTCGTAGTCCCAGTCCCAGCCGAGCGCCTTCTGGCTGGTCAGCGACAGGTCCATGTAGTCGCGTTCGCGGCGGCGCGAGTTGTCCACGAACAGGCTCACCCGGTTGCCATCGCCCCACTCGTACAGTGCCTTCAGGTTGATCTGGTGGTATTCCTGGGTGCCATCGCCCTTCCACTTGTCGGTATCGGAGCCGGCGTAGGACGCGTAGGCGGAGAAGCCGTCGATGTCGCCGGTGTCGGCGCGGACGAAGGTGCGGCGGTCGGCGTCGGAACCGAAGGTCTGGGTGACGCGCGCCCCCGGGGTGCTGTCCGGATCGGCCGAGTGGAACTGCAGAGTGCCGCCGAGGTTGCTGTTGGAGGCGGTGCCGAGCGCGCCGGCGCCCTGCGCCAGCTCGACCGAGGCGATGTTCTCGGAAATGATCGCGCGGGTGATCGACAGGCCGTTGGTGACGCCGTAGCTCATGTTGCCCAGCGGGACCCCATCCAGGGTGAAGCCGAGCCGGCTCTGGTCGAAGCCGTGCAGGTAGATCGCGGTGGACCATTCGTAGGCGCCGCCGGCGTCGGCCGACTGGAACTGCACGCCCGGCAGCTTGTCGATGGCCTTCAACGGGCTGGTGCCCGGCATGAGGCGTTCGAGGTCCTGCCGGGTCACGCGCTGCACCTGGCGCGTGCTGCCCGGCGCGATCACCGAGACGGCGTCCAGCTGGGTGGCGGTGTCCGCGGCGGTCGCCGTCGCCGCGTCCTGCGCCTGTGCGGTGAAGGAGAGCAGCGCCTGGCAGCTGGCGGCGGCGAGGACGGCGCGGCGAAAGACGGTGTGGGTCGTGGCCATAGCGGGCAGATCGTTCGGGAGAGGAGACGGCGCGCCAGAGCCTTCGATCGCGCCGACCGGCACAAGCTGTCATGCCCCCATGAAAGGATGATGACGTGTCGCGTCGCTGACGCGGAAATGCCTTGCACGCTTGCTAGCTTGGACGGATCGCCGCAGACGACCGCTGCGGCTGCCACCGAAACTCGACATGCCCGCACATTCCCGCCGCGAATTCCTCAGGCGCGTGGCCGCGCTCACCGCGGCCGGTGCGATCCCGCCCTCGATCGGCCGTGCGCTGGCGCTGCCGGCCGCGCCGCGCACCGGCACCCTGGCCGACCTCGGCCACGTGGTGATCCTCATGCAGGAGAACCGCTCGTTCGACCACTACTTCGGCACCCTGCGCGGGGTGCGCGGCTACGGCGACACGCGCGCGCTGGTCCTGCGCGACGGCACGCCGGTGTGGCGGCAGGCCGACGCGCACGGGCGCACGATCGCGCCGTTCCGGTTCCGCCCGGACACCTGCGCGCCGCTGATCAAGAGCCTGGACCACTCGTGGAAGGGCGCGCCGGGGCAGGACCCGCGGCGCTGGCAGGAGTACGACTGCTGGGTGGCGTACAAGGGCGAGCTGGCGATGGGCTACTTCCAGCGCGAGGACATCCCGTACTACCACGCGCTGGCCGATGCCTTCACGATCTGCGACGGCTACTTCTGCTCGATCCACGGGCCGACCAACCCGAACCGGATGTTCCTGTTCACCGGTACCAGTGGCCTGAGTGTTGACGACGACCGCCTGCAGGCGGTGCAGAACGCCGACGACGGCAACTGGACCGCCGACATGGCGCGCGACAAGCCCGACTACGCGGCGATGCAGTGGACGACGTATGCGCAGCGGCTGAGCGCGGCCGGCATCGACTGGCGCGTGTACCAGGAATACGACAACTTCGGCGACAACTCGCTGGCCTATTTCGCGCACTACCGCGGCCTGGACGCCGGCGATGAGCGCTACCGCCGCGCGCGCGCCTGGGTGCCGGGCTCGACCGCCGACAACGCCGCGCAGACCGGCGCCGACCACCTGGTCGCCGCGTTCGCCGCCGACGTGCGCGCCGGGACGCTGCCGCAGGTGTCGTGGATCATCGCCCCGACCGCCTACAGCGAGCATCCGGAGGCGCCGCCGGCCTACGGCGAGTCGCTGACCGCGCGCCTGATCGAGGCGCTCACCGCCAGCCCCGAGGTGTGGGCGAAGACCGCGCTGATCATCAACTACGACGAGAACGACGGCTTCTTCGACCATGTGCCGGCGCCGCTGCCGGCGCTGGACGCGCGGATGGGGCGCAGCGCGGTGGACACCCGTGGCGAGTCCTACCGCGGCGTGCCGGTCGGACTCGGCATGCGCGTGCCGTTGCTGGTGGTCTCGCCGTGGACGCGCGGCGGCTGGGTGCACTCGCAGGTGTTCGACCACACCTCGGTGCTGCGCTTGCTGGAGACGCGCTTCGGCGTCGCCGAGCCCAACATCAGCCCGTGGCGGCGTGCGGTGACCGGCGATCTGGCCAGCGTGTTCGACTTCCGCGACCCGGACGGCGCGGCGCTGTCGGCGCTGCCGGACGTGTCCGACTACCGCCGGCGCACCGCCGTGATCGCGCGGCTGCCCGTGCCGACAGCGCCGCCGCGGGAGGAGGAGCGTCCGCGCCAGGAGCCGGGCCAGCGTCCGGCGCGCGCGCTGCCCTACGACCTGCACGTGCACGGCGAGACGGCGCACGACGGCGGCGCGCTGCGGCTGCGCTTCGTCAACGCCGGCACGGCCGCGGCGGTGTTCAACGTCTACGCGCCCGGCGGCGAGGCCGGGCCGTGGTACTACACGGTGCTGCCGGGCAGCGAGCTGGAGGACGCGCCGCACGGCCTGCCTGCCGGCGGCGCCTATCGCGTCGCGGTGCACGGTCCGAACGGCTTCCTGCGTGAACTGGCCGGCGCTGCGGCGGTGGAGCGCGGCGGCGCGGCGCCCTGGCTGCAGGCGCGCAGCCAGGACGGCACGCTGGTGCTCGCACTCGGCAACCGCGGCGACGCAGCCTGCACGCTGCAGGTGCGCAGGCTCGACTACGGCGATCCGGCACCACGCACGGTGGTGCTCGCCGCCGGCGCGCAGACCGAACTGCGCTACGACCCGGCCGCCAGCGACCACTGGTACGACCTGCAGGTGGAATGGCCCGGCGGCGCATTCCGGCGCCGGCTGGCCGGACACCTGGAAACCGGCCGTGCCAGCCGCAGCGATCCGGCGCTGGGGCGCGGCATGGCCTGACCTTGGCGGGTATCATTCCCGCCCCCTTAGGTCGGCATCCGGGCCAGCGAGTGCAAGCAGCGGTCCACGGCAAGCCGGCGGCGGATTCTGGTACCCACGGCACAGCGGCGGCATGAGCGCGAATCTCGCGACCTGGCTCGAGTGGATCGAGCGCCAGCACTCGCGCTCCATCGACATGGGCCTGGAGCGCGTGCGCGCGGTCGCCGCGCGCATGGGCCTGGGACGGCCGGCGCGGAGGGTGATCGTGGTCGCCGGCACCAACGGCAAGGGCTCGACCGTGGCCTTCGTCGAAGCGATCGCGCGCGCGGCCGGCTGGCGGGTCGGCACCTACACCTCGCCGCACCTGCACCGCTACAACGAGCGCGTGCGCATTGACGGCGCGGAGGCCGGCGACGCGGCGCTGGTGGAGGCGTTCGAGGCGGTCGAAGCGGCGCGCTTGAGCCCCTCTCCCGCCGCGAGCATCCCGCTGACCTATTTCGAATACGGCACGCTCGCCGCGCTGTGGCTGTTGCAGCGCTCGGATCTCGACCTGGCCGTGCTCGAAGTCGGCCTCGGCGGCCGCCTGGACGCGGTCAACCTGGTCGATGCCGACGTGGCGGTGATCACCACCGTCGACCTGGACCACCAGGACTGGCTGGGCGCCGACCGCGAGGCCATCGGTGCGGAGAAGGCCGGCATCGCCCGCGCCTGGAAGCCGCTGGTGCTGGGCGAGACCGACCCGCCCTCCAGCGTGCTGCGCCACGCCTACCGGATCGGCGCCAATGCGGTCCGCCTGGGCAGCGACTTCTTCGGCGAGCGCCTGCCCGAGGGCGGCTGGCGCTGGCGCGAGGTGGGCGCGCAACTGGACCTGCCGCCGCCGCCGCTGGACGCGCCGGCGCAGCTGGACAACGCCGCCACCGCCATCGCCGCTCTGCGCGCGCTGGACGTCGATCCGCCGGAAGCGGCCTTCGCCGCCGGCATCGCCGCCGCGCGCCTGCCGGGGCGGCTGCAGCGCTTCGAGCGCGACGGCGTGGAGATCCGCGTCGACGTCGGCCACAACCCGCAGGCCGCGCGCGCGCTGACCGGGTTCCTGCGCGCGCAGCCGCGACGCACCCTGGCGGTGTACGCGGCGCTGGCCGACAAGGACGCCGCCGCGGTGGTGGCCGAGCTGGAAGGGCAGGTGGCGCAGTGGTTCCTGGCCGACCTGGAGACGGACACGCCGCGCGGCCAGGACGCGCAGGCGCTGGCACGGCGGCTGGCCGGCTCGGCGGCCGCGCGGGCGCCGTGCTTCGGCAGCGTGG